>NZ_LS991952.1:0-327136 GCF_900476085.1 Mycoplasmoides gallisepticum | reverse complement strand
ATCTGTTCGTTTCTTTGCACATCTATTGGGTTGATCTTTACATTACTTAAAAAACTACTAATCTCTCTGATTAATTTCACAGCATAATTAACATATTTAGTTAACTGCATTTTAGTTAGTTCTAATTCTTTATGATTATCAATTAAGTTCTGTAATTCATTAAAGAAAAGTTCATGCTGATTTAATAATTCTTTTAACTCTAATAGTGCATTTTCGCCGCTCATTTTGTTGATATCTTGATTTTGAATCTCGTTATTAACAACTTCATTTTTGTTACTATTTTGAGTTTTGGTAAATGCAAAATTAACGATGTTTTTATTATCAAAAAATAATTCGTTAATTGCTTGTTTTAGTTCAGCAAAATCATATTGTGGATTTCATCTTTTTAATCTTGAAATGATTTTATTGGCATTAATGTTATTAAAGAAAATGATTTTTGCTTTAGATCCATTATTAAGGTTTTTATTAACCGTTTTTAAGAAATCGACAATCTGTCAGATCTTTTCATATAAGAAATTGATTCCGTTTAAATTATCTAAATAAATCACTAAGTAATCTAGTTTATTAAGATCGATCTCTTGAATCACCAAATCCATCATCTCTTTTTTGAAAATATATTCGAAATTAAGATAAGAAACTTTCTTGTGTCACTTAGCTTGATAAATTAAGAAAAATTGAATAAATTGTTGGATTTCGCTTTCTTCTTTAGAGCTTAATAAACTATGATTAATTAAATTAAATTCACATACTTTTTTCTGAGTTTTACCGATGATTTTTAAGTTTTGTCGATTAATTGGATTATTTAAATAACGATTGTATAACTCATTAATTTTTGCTAATTGAGTTTCGTTATTCTCACCATAAATTCATGCATCTTCTTGTAAATATTTATAAATAATATTTCAATAGAATTTCTTAATTGGTTTCTGGGTATAAAAAATACAAAAATCAGTTACTAAATTAAATTTTTTATTAACCAATTTAACATTCTTATGCTTATGATTTAGATCTGCACAAGTTGCATATTCTAAGTTTTTTGGTTTGTTATCTTGATCAAAATGCAACTCATAGCAACTTTCATAATCAATACATGATTCAATAAAACACTTAACGAACTCTTTATTTTTTAATAACTGAGCAGCAGGTGTTTTAAATAATTTTGCATATCAATCTAATAAATAAATATGTGATCTTTTATCACGGTAATCATCTGTTATTAGCTGTGAATGGATATTTTTTTCTAATTTTTCAAGTGCTTGTTTAGTTTTAAACTTATGTTCTTCTTGAATAAAATCAAACCGAGAACTGTTTTGAAAAATGTAATCGTAATTAGATTTGTTTAAGTTTTTCTTCAACGTAGCATTAATAGTATTAATTCGCGGTTTGGTGTACTTGGAATAATCTGGGCGTTTAATCCCATTAGTGATCGTTAATTTTGAGATCTGTTGGTTTATAAGAACGATCTCTTTACCAAATTTTAAAGATAGTTTATGAATCTGCTTAGGATCTGTTAAAACTTTGATTTGGTTAGCTCAATTAGAATATAAATTTATCAGTTCCTTGCAACAATTAATAATTTGTTTTTTTATTTCTGTCTTATTAATTTGCTCTGTAGTTTTATCCATATGATCGTTATGATCTTTTAGTTACGTTTTTGCAATTCAAACTTTATATTAGCATTCTTTTTACTGTAATAAGTTTTTCTAAAAAACTTAACTGCATCATTTAATCTTGAAATATTCTTTAATTTTAAAGTATTAGAAATTTTTTCTACGTATTCAAATTGAATTTGATCAGTTAAAGTAAAGTGAGCTGCAAAATCTAGGATCGCATTAACAATATGTTCGCGGTTGTCATGCTCTTTTTTGATTTTTTCTACTAACTCAACTTCTCTGGCAAATAAATTACGACGATAGATACCTCTTAAGTACTTTTCGCTATTCATCGTACGGTATTCCCTTAGGATTTTTATCTCTAAATCACTTGGACAAAAAGTACTATAAAAGCTCTCGTTACGAGCCATATTCTTAGGAATTGAATCATCTTCAACCTGATCAATTTCTTTGGTGTAGTTAGTTATTGCTCTTGTTAGTTCAAAGGTATCATTAATATCATCAGTCGTACTAATGATATTTTTGATCTCAGCTTCAGTGGGATTGTATCGTTCACACAGATTAACTAATGCAGTTTTAGTTTCTGGTGAGAATTCAAAGTGACCAAAGTTAAGATTATCAATATCAACTAATGTTTTAGTTGGTTTAACAATATGACTAATTTGGTCAGTATTGTTATTACTCTTATAAACTTGGTGGAATGTTGATGAAACATTAACATTGCTACCACCAATATTTTTATTTGAATAAAGACTACTTAATCTAAAGTATTCTTCATGACCAATCTTAGCAATAATTCGATTCTTAATCTCTTCTTGAGATACTAAACTATCCCAGTCTAGCATCTTAGCTAAACAAAACTTATAGATCAGTTGTTTTTCAAGTGTCTTTTCTTCTTTATAAGTTTTGATTAAGCTCATGCCTTCAAGTAGGTTTCTAAAATCAATTAGTTGTTTTTTAGAGATATTTAAACTTGTAAGGATTCTTGATAACGGCAAGTTATTTTTCTTTCAACGTTCATTTAAATAGATTTGGTGATCATTTAATAACCAAATATAAAACATCGTTGCTTGGGGTCCCAAGATATGAATATATACGTTAGTGATTAGACCAAAGTCACTTACACCGCCATTCATTTTGTGGATCTCATATAACTCTTCGTAATCAACCATACTCACTCTTTTATTATCTAAACCTGCTGCTAGCTTAATAAGTTAACAATAAAAGTATAAGCAACTAAAAAATTTATGATTGAGATTTTTATCTTGATAAAAAGATAAGAACAAAACGGGAATTAAAGCCAAAAATTTATCCCCATTTTTTGGTCTTGAAATTCAAGACTTTTATGAAGTTTTCCCCAATTTGGGGATTACAATTCACATTGGCTACTAATTTTTTTAAGAAATTTTAGCAGCTCTTGATAAGCGGTTTCAATTTCGCCGTTATTTTGTATTACTAAATCGGCTTTAAACTCCTTATTTTCTTTAATTGGATTCCATTTTTTTAGGTCAAAATCCTTTAAATAAGCGAATTTCTGCAAGATTGATGCTTGAATTAGTTTTTCATCGCGTTCAACTAAAACAAAATAATCAAAGATATCTAAATATCTCTGTTGGTTATTGTAGATAGCAGCTCCTTCAACGACAACTAGACCATGATAATCAAGGTTTTTTAAGTGGTTTTTCGCAATTTTTCCAGCAAAATCACTTAAAAGCTTTAGTTTATCAGGATTAGCAAAAACTAATTGCCCTAATTTTTTTCTATTAACTTGATTTTCATCAACGTATTCCAACCCAAAGCTTTCAACAACAAAATCATAACCTGATTGGTTTTTTTGATAATATTGGTGGATTAATTCGTCTAGATTAATCGTGTAATAACCATCTTGTTTTAATCTGTTAATCAACATTGATTTCCCTGATGAAGATTTACCAGATAAACAAACTAAGATTCTATTTTTGACATTTCGCACAATAATAAGTTCCCCGGTTATTTAATTTAGTTTTTTTCACTAAGTTACCACAAACCTTACATGGTTTATCTTTTTGTAAATGGACATTTAAATAATCCTGGTATGAACCAGCATGGTTTTCTTTAAACTGATAAGAAAAGATCGTTGTCCCGTTTAGTTCGATCGCTTTTAATAAAACTTTAGTCGCATTCTTACTAATCTCTTTGAACTGTTGATCAGTTAGTTCGTTGGCTTTTTTAGCTGGATTAATCTTAGATAAGAATAAGATCTCATCAGCATAAATATTACCGATCCCAGCAACCACAGATTGATCTAATAAAACTGATTTAATTACCCTTGAAGATTTTTGAGCATTATTTTTTAGGTATTTCCAATCTCATTTTTGTTGTGTGGGATCAATTGCTAATTTCTTTAAATAATCTTGATCTTGGTAATCAAGAACACTATGGATATGAAACGTCCCAATCTTCTTGTGTCATGATAGTGCAGTTCAAAATCATCTAAGATAAATCGTACTAACACATGACGTTCATCATACTTAGCTTTAAACTGACTAATCTTATATTTTCCCTCCATTCTTAGGTGGGAAACCAACACTTTGTTGTTAGACAAAATAAAGATGATATACTTACCAATTCTTTTAATGTCAACAAAGTGTTCATTGACAAGGAATTTCTTAAATTCTTTTGGTGTCGCGTTTTTTAACACTTTTAGTGCACTAACAATGACATTGTTGATCTTTTGATTAATAATCTTAGTTTTAAGATAATTAATCACCGTTTGGACTTCTGGTAGTTCTGGCATAATATCTTCTTAATCTAAATGACTTATCTTATAATATTCACAAAACGCAAAATAGTTTTGTTGATCAAGTGGTTTAAGTTTAAAGTTATTAATATCTTGATCAACTAAACAATCTGTTCTGATCGTGGCTAATTCTTTCGAAAGATAACAATTAGCTTTATTAGCAACTAATTTATCTTTAATACTTGGTTTGATCTGATCAAGATTAGCATAAATATTATCAATATTTAGATAATCCTTGATTAGTTGGACAGCCGTTTTTTCACCGATCCCTTTAACACCTGGAATATTATCTGAACTATCACCAACTAGTGCTTTGTATTGAATCACATCTTCTGGTTTAAGATCATGAAAATGTTCCTGGAAATTACGTTCGTGAACCTGGTTAAAAACACTTACGCCTTTAACAAATTGATAAACAACATTATATTTGTTAACCAATTGAAAGATATCTTGGTCTGAAGTGTAAATGTGACACGTGATCTGATCTTTATTAGCAAGTGCACTAAATGAACCAATTAGATCATCAGCCTCTATCCCTGGTGAAGATAGAACATTTAAACCAAGATAACTAAAACCATCTTGAAGTGCTACTAATTGCTCAATCAAACCTTCAACTGGTTTTTTTCTTGTAGCTTTATAACCTTCATAGATCTTAGCTCGATCAGTTTTTTCTTTTGAATCAAATGCGACTAGAGCATAATCATACTGATCAGAATTAAGAATCTTATTAATCATCTTTAAACTAGTCTTAATTCCGTTGCTTGGACGAATACCTTTTTTGATCGCATATTCATACATACTAAGCGTGGCATAAAATGCGCGAAAAACTAAAGAATTACCGTCAATTATTAACGCTTTTTTTGTGCTCTTCATATTATTTTTGTTTAACTTATTTAAAAATATCTACTACATCTAAAATGGTGTAAGAATCATGGCCTCTAAATAGGTCATGGTCTAAACGCACGATCAATTTTGTTTCTTGATTAATAAAGTTGGTTAGATAATCACTTAATTTTTTATCTCTTACTTTAGCATTAATCTCATATGCACCATCAAAGATAGTAAATCTTCAGATCTTGTTTTTTAGTTCAACTTTTTTGATTTGCACTAAGATACTGCACACTTCTTTTTGTAGTGCACCTTTTAGTTGCTTCACTGTTTTTAAATCTTTAATCTGTTTTTCTAAAAAAGCAATCTCTTTTTTAAAGATATTTGGTTTATAAACTTTTTTCTTGATCGCTTCAAATGAAACTTTTAGTAATGAATCAGCTAACTCGTTTTCAGCTATAAGCTCATCTTTAGAAAGATTTAAAAACAGTTCAGGTTGTTCTTTAGTTAAAAAGAATAAGCTAGATTGAACAAGCGCTTTTTTCTCTTCATATGAGATTAGATCATCATCGTTTTTAAACCCAACGTTCTGATCAAAATACGATTTAACTAAAGCACTCATCGCTTTCTTAGATAACTCTAATTTAAATTGATCAAAAACACCAACGTTAACTAACTTATCAAATAAACTTTTAGTAATCCCATTTTTTGCTAAATTGATTAAACAATCAATGAAACCTTCAAACTGTTTGTTATTTCTTGCTTGTACGATCTTGTTGGCATTTTCATTACCTAGACCATTAATCATATTAAACCCTAGAATGATCTTTTGATGATCAGCACTTAAACTAAACGATCAATCTGAAAGATTAATATTTGGTTTAATGATCCCAATATTGCGTTCAATAATCTCAATGAAATAATCAGTGAGTTTTACCTTAGAATCAACGTTGTTTTTTAATAAGATCAGATAAAACTCTTTGGGATAATTAGCTTTCAGATAGGCCATCTGATAAGCTAAGAACGCATAAGATAAGGAGTGAGAATGGTTAAAACCATAATCAGCAAACTTATGTAAGTATTCAAAGATCTCTAACGCTTTTTGTTCTGAATAGCGATTTTTGATCGCTTGTTCAATAAAAGCGTTCTTATCTTTTAATAATAAGGCTTCATCCTTTTTAGAGATTGCTCTACGAAAAGAATCAGCTTGTGCAGCATCAAAATTTGCTACCACCATTGCTGTGTTAATCACTTGTTCTTGATAAATGATGATCCCATGTGTTGGTTTTAAGATCTCAATTAAATCTTCACTTAAGTAATTAAATTCAGTGTTTGAGAATCGTCTTTTGACATATTCATCAATATTATCTTGGGGCCCTGGTCGGTATAGTGCTGAGATAATTGAGATATCTTCAATTGATTCTGGTAGAACCTTTTTTAAGACATTTTGCATCCCTAAAGATTCTAATTGGAACACTCCTTTCGTATACCCTTTTTTTAATAAGTTAAAGGTGTTCTTATTATTTAGTGGGATATTATTGATATCAAAATCACGATCATAGTTTAGTTTGACTAAACTATTAATCTCATCAATGATTGTTAAGGTTTTTAACCCTAACAGATCGATCTTCATCAAACCAAACTGTTCGAGATATTCCATTGAGAATTGCGAAACGGAACGGTTATTTAAATATTGCAATGGGATCGTTTGGGTTAGTGCATCATTACCACAAACAACACCAGCAGCATGTAATCCGGTCTGTCTTGGAACATTAAAGATCGTTTGGGCTAAATCAAAGATCTTGCTAATCACATAACAACTAACAGCGCCTGAACGTTTACACTTTTTTTGATCTAAATCACACTCATTGCAATTAAGCACTTTCTTAAGTGCTGTCGCATTTTGGTTTTTTTCTCAATCAGATATCTCATCATATGAAACAAAATTAATTACTTCATCTGTTTCACTAGTTTTTAAATCTAAAACCCGGCAAACGTCTCTGATCGCATTTTTAACCTTAATTCTTTGAAACGTAATAATGTGGGCAACATTATCTTTAGAATACTTATTAAATAAGTAATCTACAACTTCTTCACGTCGTGAATCCATGATATCAACATCGATATCAGGCATGCTTTTTCTTTGGGGGTTTAAGAAACGTTCAAAGATTAATCCATAACTAATTGGATTAATCGTGGTGATATTTAAAAGATAAGAGATAAACGATCCAGCAGCTGAACCTCTCCCTGGACCGATCACGATCCCTTGTTGTTTAGCATGATTAATAAAATCATAAACAAACAAGAAGTAATCACTAAAATTAAGTTTTTTAATGATTGCTAGTTCGTAGTTTAAACGTTTTTGGTCACTAGCTCTAATTAATCTTTTGTTTAATAAGTCATTAAATCTAGTTTGACACAGTTCAACTAAATATTGATCGCCATCAAACCCTTTAGGGGTGTGATATTTAATGATTGAATTTTTGGTTAGATTATCAAGATCTCAACCTGAACACTGCTGAACTAAATCATTTAATCTATCTAGTTGTTTTTGTGAAAATTGTTTTTTAGCTTTTTCTGTACTTAAAAAAGGACTAGCTAAAACAAGTTGGGAATTATATAACTCATCGATCTGAAATTTAGATCTTTTGCCAGCTTGTTTCATGCTAACTGCATTGATCACATTTAGCCCAACTTTTTTCTCTAAGTCATAACAATTAACAAAGTTAAAAGCTAGTTCTTTTTTCTTAAGACAATTAACATGGTCCCACTTAAAATCACCTGATTTAACGATGACAAAAAGATTCTCATCTAAATATTTAAAAAGATCAAACTCAAGATTACTAGAAGCAAAACTACTAATCTTAATTAGATTAAGATAACCAGAATTATTTTTTGCAATTAAAACTAGTTCAGAATTAGTGCTATGATCAAAAATCTCTAATCCGATGATTGGGATTAGATGATTTTTTTTAGCTAAGTTATAAAACTCAACTGCTCCGTATAAAACATTTAAATCAGTTAAGCAAACGTGGGTTTGATTATTTTTGACAGCAAAGTCAATAATCTCACTAACGCTTAGATTAGTGCTTAATAAAGAGTAGTAAGATCGAGTATTTAAATTGACAAACATCGATGATTATTGTTCGCTCAATTTAGCTAATCGCTTTTGTAATTCTTTGATCTCTTGTTTAAGTTCTTTGCGAGCTTGCTTATCCGTTGAATTTTCTAATTCAGCAGTTAGATTAATGATTTTTTCTTGCAGTTCGATCTGAAGAAGCCTGTCTTCCATGTTAAAAACTTTGGTGTCTTCTAACTTAACACGTTCGAACTTCTCTAGATCTTTAGAAGATGTATTAAAACGGATAGTTTTACTTTTTTTATTATTAGAATCCATCAATAGCCTCGCAGGTTTTATATTTCACTAAAATTATAACAAATATATTTTTAAAACTAACTTACCCAAGTTTTTATCATCTTGTTATTTACGAAGTAATGTTAAGTTAGATAATTTAGACTAAACTTATTAATTAACGTTGATCTTGATCTGTTCTTTTTGGTTTGTCTTAAGCACATGCTTATTCACAAAGAATAATGTAGCAAAAGGTAGATACATTAACAGTCTTGTTCTCTTAGAAAAGATCCCTGCTTTTGCATAGATCAAGAATCAACTCATGTATAAAGCAACAAAGAACAGATTTGTTGTCACAAAAGTATCTCTAGCTGAGTAAATGATTCCCGTTTGATCAGCCTTAGCTGAAGTTGTAATTATGCCAAATACAGTCATTGGTTCTTCTCTTCCAATAATTAAAGCTCCATTACGGCTATAGAATAAGTAAACTAAGATTAAGAATGATCATTGTGCAAGTTCAATTGCAATTAAAGTTAATGATAATCTTAGTTTGCTTTTTCTAATCACTTTTGAAAACACATAAGGATTATCATCTAAGATGATTCCCATACTAAATACGATGAAAGTGATCATCATAATGTGTGAGCTTACTGATCTTAAGGTTCTTAAAAGTACTACTTCTGATGACGTATTTCTTAAAAAGTCAATTGAATAAGCGTTCAGATAAGTCGTTGAAGCAATAAGGGTATAACCTGGACCATCTTTAATGATTGAAAATGCAGCAAAGATAGCAAACACTAAAACGCCTAATAGATAAAAGATTGATAAGTAAATAACAGTTGCTGTTAATTTGATCTGAAAAGCAATCTTATTAGATAATAAGATCTTTTGGTATCATCTAAGCCCGGTTTCATTTGGGATGATTAATTCATCTTGTTGACTAAAGTTATTAAAAGTTCTTAGGTTTAAGAATAAACTTGCAAACGGAACTAAAGCTAAAAAACGTTGATTTCTTTTAAATAAACTTAATTTTAAATAAGGGATGAATAAAGCGATGTAAAAAGCAAAGTAGATGATATTTCAAAAAGCAAATGAATCCTTATTAAAGAAATAAGGAAGGGTTGCTGCGTAGTTTAAAACTGATAGTTTTAGATCAGCAAAGAAATTATTGTTAATCTTTATAAATGAGATTAGATCAGATTTAATATTAGCATTAGCAAAATCTACTGAAGCAATTTGATCTTGATAGACTTGACTAATAGTTTTATCTATCGGATAAAAATAAACGATTAGAACTCCCAAGAAAAATACTCATGCAATCGCTTGAATAATTTCAATTACAGATAAGATTAGTTTAAACTTATAAGTTTGATAAATCAGTTTATGATCAAACTTATAAGTTTCTTTACCAGTTAGTAAGATCACAAGCCCACTAATAGCAAAGATCACAAAGAAAACTAAGGGTAAAATTAATGAAGTCTTAAAGAAGTTTTCATTATAAATTACGAAGTTATTGCCCCCAGGGAAAGCAATTCCATAAGTCATGATCGTAATGATTCCAGAACTGGCAAAAAGTAAGGTCGCCAGATAAACTAAAAAGAGTGCTAATTGCCTCCTGGTAACATTAATAATTTTGAAGTATTTTTTCATTATGGTGATTCCTTAAATATTTTTAATCTAAATTGGTTGTTGCATAAAAAACCAGTTAGCACTAGTGATTAATAATTCCATAATCATTTATTATTATGGAATTATTCAAAAACTGGCTAGTTGTTTAGCCCCTTTAAAAGATAAAGAGTGCTTAGATTTATCGCTAAATCTTAATCGTTAAACTAATGTATTATAACTGTTTAATTTTTTTTGTTTAAAATAATACTTACTTATTTTGAAAGAAGAAAAATAACGGTTAAAATAAGGTCATTTTAGAAACTTAAAATCTGTTTAAGTTGTAAAAAAACGACACCAAATTAATGGTGTCGTTTTCTTTGCGTGATATTTTCCTATTCTTGCTTGCGCTACCTTTGGCTCCATGATGCTTAACTTCTGGGTTCGGAATGGGACCAGGTGTTTCCATCACGATATCGATATCACACACATTGCTCTTTGAAAAACAAGATACAACAAATCATATTAGATAAAAAAACAGCTAATGTTTTTGATCAAATCTAAGTCCTCGAATTATTAGTACTAATCAGCTAAATACCTCGCGGCACTTACACCTTTAGCCTATCAACGTCGTAGTCTACAACGATTCTTACTCCATTGCTGGAAGGGAAGATTATTCTTAAAGTCGGTTTCACACTTAGATGCTTTCAGCGTTTATCCGTTCGACACGTTGCTACCCAGCGGTGCAGTTGGCACTACAACTGGAGCACAAGAGGTGTCTTCACTCCGGTCCTCTCGTACTAAGAGTAAATCTTTTCAATCTTCCTGCGGGCACAATAGATAGGGACCAACCTGTCTCGCGACGGTTTGAACCCAACTCACGTATCTCTTTAATCGGCGAACAGCCGAACCCTTCGAACCTGCTTCAGCTCGAGGATGAGATGAGTCGACATCGAGGTGCCAAACACTGCCGTCGATGTGAACTCTTGGGCAGTATCAGCCTGTTATCCCCAGAGTAGCTTTTATCCGTTGAGCGATGGCCATTCCATACTGAACCACCGGATCACTATGACCTAATTTCTTACCTGTTCGACCTGTTAGTCTCACAGTCAAGCACCCTTATACCATTACACTCTTAACACGATTTCCAACCGTGCTGAGGGTACCTTTGCACGCCTCCGTTACCTTTTGGGAGGCGACCGCCCCAGTCAAACTGCCCGCCTAACACTGTCCTATTGCTGGATAACAGCAACTAGTTAGAGAAGAATTTAAACAAAGGTGGTATTCCACTGGTGACTCCACAACTCCTAGCGAAGTTGCTTCAAAGTCTCCCACCTATTCTCTATATGTCTAAACTCTGCCCAATATTAAGTTACAGTAAAGCTTCATGGGGTCTTTCCGTCCCGTTGCGCCTAACGGGTGTCTTCACCCGTACCTGGATTTCACCGAGTCTATAGCCGAGACAGTCAAGAGATGGTTACACCATTCAAGCGGGACGGAATTTACCCGACAAGGAATTTCGCTACCTTAGGACCGTTATAGTTACGGCCGCCGTTCACTGGGGCTTCAGTCGGGAGCTTTGATTGCTCTAACACCCTTCTTTAACCTTCCAGCACTGGGCAGGTGTCACCCCATATACATCATCTTGCGATTTAGCATAGAGCTGTGTTTTAGTTAAACAGTCCCCCCTCGTTCTTCACTGCGGCTCAACTGTTACATTGAGCATCCCTTCTTGCGAACTTACGGGATGAATTTGCAGAGTTCCTTAGCTATAGTTCACTCGCTAACCTTAGGATCTTCTCCTTGACCACGTGTGTTCGTTCTCGGTACTGGAAACAAATAGTTAACCCTAGAAGCTTTTCTTGGAAGCGTGATGTATGCATCTTCGCTACTTGCAAAGCGTTCACTCGTATTCATAAGTTGTCCTTAAAAAGGGCGGATTTGCCAACCCTTAAGACTTCTTATTTAACCCCAAATCCGATAATGGGGATGCATTAACCTTCTCCGTCACTCCATCAGCTATTTGTTTGTACAGGAATATTAACCTGTTCTTCCATCGACTACGCATTTCTGCCTCGCCTTAGGTCCAGACTAACCCTGGAAGGACGACCCTCGTCCAGGAAACCTTAGTCAATCGGTTTGAGAGATTCTCACTCTCAAGCGTTACTTACACCGGCATTCTCACTTGTATACAGTCCACCAATCCTCACGGTTTGACTTCATCCCATATACAACGCTCGTCTACCACTATCATTCTTACGAATAATAATCCATAAATTCGGTAATATGCTTAGCCCCGTTACATCTTCGGCGCAAAAACACTCGACAAGTGAGCTGTTACGCACTCTTTAAACGATGGCTGCTTCTAAGCCAACATCCTTGCTGTTTAAGTATTTTAACAACCTTTTCCACTTAGCATATTTTAGGGACCTTATTTAATGATCTGGGCTCTTCCCCTTGTGACAATGAAGCTTATCCCCCACTGTCTGACTGCAAGAATAAATCAATTGGCATTCGGAGTTTAATTGTATTCAGTACACCAAGGCGGCGCCATCATACATTCAGTAGCTCTACCTCCAGTTGATCATGATCTTACGCTAGTCTTAAAACTATTTCGACGAGAACCAGCTATCACGGATTTCGATTGGAATTTCACCCCTAGTCACAGGTCATCCGCTGTCGTTTCAACGAAAGTCGGTTCGGTCCTCCATTAGATGTTACTCTAACTTCAACCTGCCCATGACTAGCTCAACCCGTTTCGGGTCTATAATAACAAACACTTTAATTCGCTCTATTCAAACTCGCTTTCGCTTCGGCTTCCCTTCTAAAGGTTAACCTGCTTGCTATCATAACTCGCCGGCTCATACTTCAAAACGCACGCCATCACACATTAATGTGCTCTGACACGTTGTAGGCATATGGTTTCAGAATCTATTTCACTCCCATCCCTGGGTTCTTTTCACCTTTCCCTCACGGTACTATACGCTATCGGTCACTAGTTAGTATTTAGGCTTGCCCAATGGTCTGGGCGACTTCGATCAAGATAACGTTTCTCGATTTACTCAGGATCCTGCTAGGTATTAAACCAATTTAAGATACGGGGCTATAACCCTTTATCGCGTAGCTTTTCAACTACTTCTCCTATCAGTTCAAAGTCCACATTGCAGTCCTATAACCCCAAGATAAATCTTGGTTTGGCCTGTTCCGCTTTCGCTCGCCACTACACACGGAATCTCTTTCGATTTCTTTTCCTGTTGCTACTGAGATGTTTCACTTCACAACGTATTGCTTTTAGACCCTATGTATTCAGATCTAAATGATTAATATCACTATTAATCAGGTTCCCCCATTCGGACATCTACGGATTATCGCTTCCAACCAGCT
This sequence comes from Mycoplasmoides gallisepticum, assembly GCF_900476085.1. NCBI lineage: Bacteria > Bacillati > Mycoplasmatota > Mycoplasmoidales > Mycoplasmoidaceae > Mycoplasmoides > Mycoplasmoides gallisepticum. The sequence continues at coordinate 313,575 of NZ_LS991952.1, read as the reverse complement.
CCCCGTAGCATTTCGCAGGTTTGCACGTCCTTCATCGCCTTCTAGTGCCAAGGCATCCACCATAAGCCCTTAGTAACTTATGTATTTGATCCATTAGCTATTTTTATTGAATCTATATTATATGAAATTTGATTTGATACTTTAATCAAATTTCGGACTAGAAAGATTTGTCGTATTCAGTTTTCAAAGAACAATGTAGCTATATAAGCCTTAAAGATTATAGCACAATAAATCAGTTTGCACAACACTTTTCTAAAAAAACTTTTATCATTGGATTTTTTTATAAGCATTAAAGCTAAAATCACAAGTAAAAAATAACCAATGATTAATAATAAAAAAAGCCTTTTTAAATCATTGGTTTGAACAGATAAATCTGCATTTTTTGCAGTAAAAATAATAAAAAAAATCATTGATGCAGTTAATTATGCATCAATGATCTAGTTAGTTAGTTTATTAGTTATCTGACCAAAAAGGTTTTAATAATTGTTCTTGGATCTTTGAAAGGTAAACTTAATGATGTTTACAAGGTTAACTTAAAGTGTTATTAAGTTAAAAAGCTTTAAAGAAAAAACTTAATAACTGCTTTTAAAATACCCCTTGAGAACTGAATAGAATCCGACCAACAATTTTTAAGTTATCAATTTGCTTTTATGGGTTTAACTTTTCTTGCTGGGTTTTAATTGTTTCACCGTTATATGTAACAGGTGTATATCGTGTTAGTGTATTAATATACTCCATAGAAAGGAGGTAATCCACCCCCACGTTCTCGTAGGGGTACCTTGTTACGACTTAACTCCAATCACCGGCCCTACCCTAGACATGCGCTTCCTTGCGGTTAGCAACACGGTTTTAGATATTACCAGCTCTCATAGTTTGACGGGCGGTGTGTACAAGACCCGAGAACGTATTCACCGCGACATGGCTGATTCGCGATTACTAGTGATTCCGACTTCATGAGGGCGAATTGCAGCCCTCAATACGAACTGAGACCAACTTTACAGATTAGCTCCACCTTACGGATTTGCAACTGATTGTATTGGCCATTGTAGCACGTTTGCAGCCCTAGACATAAGGGGCATGATGATTTGACGTCATCCCCACCTTCCTCCAACTTACGTTGGCAGTCTCGTTAGACAAAGTAACTAACGATAAGGGTTGCGCTCGTTGCGGGACTTAACCCAACATCTCACGACACGAGCTGACGACAACCATGCACCACCTGTCATTGGGTTGACCTCCACTATATTTCTATAGCTTCGCCCAAGATGTCAAGTCTAGGTAAGGTTTTTCGTGTACCGTCGAATTAAGCAACATGCTCCACCACTTGTGCGGGTCCCCGTCAATTCCGTTTGAGTTTCATTCTTGCGAATGTACTACTCAGGCAGGATGTTTAATGTGTTAACTGCAGCACCGAAGTATTCGCTCCGACACTTAACATCCATCGTTTACAGTGTGGACTACTAGGGTATCTAATCCTATTTGCTCCCCACACTTTCAAGCCTAAGCGTCAGTATTGGCCCAAGTCCTCGCCTTCGCCTCTGGTGTTCTTCCATATATCTACGCATTTCACCGCTCCACATGGAGTTCCAGGACTCTCTACCAAACTCTAGACTAGAAGTTTCCAATGCATACAATCGTTAAGCAATTGCTTTTAACACCAGACTTTCTAATCCGCCTGCGCTTGTTTTACGCCCAATAAATCCGGATAACGCTTGCAACCTATGTATTACCGCGACTGCTGGCACATAGTTAGTCGTTACTTATTCAAATGGTACAGTCAAATTAATAGCTTTCCACTCTATTAACTGTTCTTCCCAAATAAAAGAACTTTACAATCTAAAAAGACCTTCATCGTTCACGCGGCATTGCTCCATCAGACTTTCGTCCATTGTGAAAAATTCCCTACTGCTGCCTCCCGTAGGAGTATGGGCCGTGTCTCAGTCCCATTGTGGTTATTCTACCTCTCAGCATAACTACACGTCATCGCCTTGGTGGGCCATTATCCTCACCAACTAGCTGATATGCCGCACCCTCATCTTATAGCGAAGCAGTTGCTTCTTTAAAGTTATTCTCATGCGATAGTTAACTTGTTATGCGGTATTAGCTAATCTTTCGACTAGTTATCCCCCACTATAAGGCAGATTGGATACGTGTTACTCACCCGTTCGCCTCTAATGTATTGCTACATCCGATCGACTTGCATGTATTAGGCATGCCGCCAGCGTTAATCCTGAGCCAGGATCAAACTCTCAGAAAATGACAGATTCTATTCAGTTTTCAAGAAGCATTTTAGGCTAGCTATTCAATATTGCTGAAAAGATAGCCTTTAAAATTATAGCACAATATTTTCGTTTGAAAAGATTATTTGAAAAAAAATTATTGTTTTGCTTTGACCTTAGGGTTTTTAGTTTTATTTAAATATTTATCAAGCATCGTGCCAATATCAAAACGTTTACTAACAAACTCACGATATTTATGAGCAAACGGAATTGAGATAATTCAGTTACCAATACAAGTTAAGATCGCATTAATTGGTTGGATCCAAATATATAGATAAATATTATTTGTATCAATTGCTAAATTGTACATAGTAAAGAAGACTGGAGCAAAAGTAAATAGCCCTTGCATTAATGAAGCGATCCAAGCCATCCCAATTCTCTGAGTTGATTGAAACAACAATTGTGCATTCATACTTAATGCAATAAAAATCGATTGAACTAATGTAATTCTTAAAACAAGATTAGAAACAACTAAATTATCAGCACCTTGGATATTAAATAGATTAATTAAGAAGATATTATTTAAACCAAAACCAAATAAAAGATAAACGATTGATGAATAAGAAAAAGCAATTAATGGGACATACCAATAGATCTTGGTAATGTCTTTGAAGTTACGTTGACCAAATTTAAAACCACATAATGATCTACTGCCATGGATTAATCCCCAAACTGATTGCAACATCAGGTTACTAATCGGGGTAACTGAACCAAAGATTGACTGGTAATAGTTCGGGGGTAGATTGGGTTGGATCTTTTCAGTGATAGTAACTAAATTAGTTTGGAAAATCCCGTTTGAAACTGAAAGTGCTGCGTTTCTAAAAAAACTAGCCAACCCAATTAAGATAATTAAATATAAATAGTTCCAATTAAAATGACCTTTTCTAAAGATTTCACGGTATTCAAGATGGGTTGCTTTTTTCTTAATCAGAACGATGTTATAGATCACATAAGCTAAACAGCTTAGTGATCAACCGATCACAGTTGCATAAGCAGCTGCTGCAATTCCTGCACTGGTATATCTGATTAATAAATAATCAAAAAGAATATTAATCAGATTAGCTAGTGGTGGGATGATTGAGATGAATAGTTGTCGTCCTTCAGATTGATTTAATAAGAAGTACATCTGATTAAACGTTTGGATCGTAAATAAACCTGCAAGAATATAAACATAACTACTAGCATTTTGAACTTGTAGTTCTCTAAATCTTGAAAAGAAGATACTTACGATATAACCATATCTAGAGTTAGTATCAAGCGATTCTAAAGAACGATTCATCGTTCCGTTAGCTGAACTAGTTAGTCACGTTTTAGCTACACCAACAATGATCATTGAGGTAGCAATACTAACAATTACATTAGTAATAAAACCAGTTGCCCAAACTTCTTTGATCTTTTCTTCATCACCTCTTCCCAGTGCTTTGGAAAACTGGTTAGCCAACCCCATTGTGATTAATAATGTTAAAGCATTAATAATCACAGTAATCGGAGCAGAGATCGAAATCGCAGCTCTAATTAAGTCATTAATATTAAATGGCGGGATTTTTAGGTTATTTGATGCAGTTAAATAATCTTGATAAATTCAACTTTGACCGTTACTATCAACAAAGTTGAAGTAGTCATTATCAAAGATCGAATCGGGATTAAGATCTGATCTTGTGACAAACTTTACGATCATAATCTGATCAACAAAGATGTATAAAGCCGCAAAAAATGAAACCAGAATTGAGGGAATAATGAAACGTAATAAAACAATAAAAAGTCTACGATCATTAAACCTTTTGGTAATCCGATCGTTTAAAACATTTTTACTAGTTAATTTTTCATTATTAGTATTTAAGGGCATTGGCTTGTTGGATATTATCGGTTTGGAACTCTTTTCCAACAACTAAATCATCATCAAGCACAAGAATTTTACGATCGTCGTTGACAAGATCAGTTAAACCTAGTTCATTTTCTGAACAGATCATTCCGCTTGATTCCAAGTTAAATAATTCTGAACATTTGATGTGTTTACCTGTATTGATAAACCCATCAACCTTCACAACAACAACTTTGATTCCTTCTGAAACGTTTGAACCACCACAAACGATTGATAATGGTTGTTCTTTAGCAATATCAACTAAACAATGGTTTAGATGGGTGTTGAGAATTGGATTAACTTTAATTACTTGTCCGATAACAAATGGTGACTCTAAACTTTCAAATCCAGTGAGATATTCACTAAGTAGATGTTTTTTTAACTCTTCGTTTAAAAAGACAAGTCCGTTATTTTTAATTGATAAAAATAACTTTTCATCTTTTGAAACATTCAAGATATTAAAACTAACAATCTGATCATTTTCATCATAGAAATAAATGACCTTACCAAGATCTCTTTTGCTTTTAATCGTGCTTGGATCTTTAATGTATCCAATCATCGTATCTTGTAGATTTTCTAAAGAATAATATAAAGTCACTTGCATGATTAATCTTCCATTTCAACTAGTAAAGCATAGTTAGAAAAACCAGTATGAATCGCTATAACTGGTGAAAACATTGCTTCTTCAACCACTACTTTATCTTTTAGTAATGATTGGAATTCATGAACCACTTTTTCTCTTTCTTTTGGATCTAAGATCGTTGTAATAACAGCTGCTTTTTTAATTTTTTTACTTATTAAATTAACTTTTTGTTCTAAGAAATTAATTAATTCTTTTTTTGCTGCTAGATCAGTTTTAGTCTTGTCAAAATATTCTAGACCACCATTAGCTGGCATCATGCTGATTAATAATTTTAGTTTTAAAGTTTTAACAAAAACTGCTTTAAATCCTTTTAGTCGACCACCAGCAATTAATTGACTAACATCAGAAACAACTAAAACACCACCAAAATTTTTCTTTTTCTTAGCAATGAAAGTTTCTAACTCTTTTGGATCTAGTTCGTTCTTTTTAGCTTTTAAGAAATCGCGAATTAATTCTAGGAATCAAACGATCCCAACTTCTACTGAACCAAGATTAAAAACAAAGAATTTATCTTTAAATTCAGTTTCTAAGCTTTTTCAAGTTGCGTAATTGCTTGAAAGTTTTTCTGAAATCGGAAAACCGATCACGTAATCATATTTCTTAGTTAACTCTTCCACAGTTTGCTGCAATAAGCCAATAGATGATTGTGAAGTCTTAAATTTTGAACCACCTTTAATCTTTTCGTTTAACGTTTCTAAGTTAATTCCAGTACTAGCGTTACAAACTTTTTCGTCAGAATTACGAGTTTCAATGATGTTTAGTGGAACTAAATAGATATCCTTTGATTCATCAGCTAAAATGTTTGCTGATGAATCTATGATAAATGCAATTTTTTTCAAAATTAATACTTCCTTACAATATTCTCTATAAAGAAAACTAAGGAACAAAGTTCCTTAGCCATTATAATTTTTTAAATTTAAATAGGCCTATTCAAGTACTTCTACAACTGTACCAGCACCTACAGTTCTACCACCTTCACGGATAGAGAACTTAGAACCTTTTTCACAAGCGATTGAAGAAATTAATTCAACGATAATTTCTGTGTTATCACCAGGCATAACCATTTCAGTTCCTTCTTTTAATTGGATTGAACCAGTTACGTCAGTTGTTCTGAAGTAGAATTGAGGTCTGTAACCATTTAAGAAAGCTGTGTGACGACCACCTTCATCCTTCTTAAGCGCATAAATTTCAGCTCTGAATTTCTTGTGTGGAGTAATTGAACCAGGTTTAGCTAAAACTTGACCACGTTGTACATCTTTACGGTCTACACCACGAAGTAAGATCCCAGCGTTGTCACCAGCCATAGCAGCATCTAGTTCTTTTCTGAACATTTCAATACCAGTTACTACTACTTTTCTAGTGTCAGTAATACCAACGATTTCAACTTCTTCACCAACTTTAAGTTGACCACGTTCAACTCTACCAGTTACTACAGTACCACGACCAGTAATTGTCATAGTATCTTCGATTGGTAATAAAAATGGTTTATCAACTTCACGGTCAGGAGTTGGGATGTATTCATCAACTGCTTTCATTAGTTCATGAATTTTTTCTTCTCATGCAGGTTCACCATTAAGAGCACCTAAAGCAGAACCTCTGATTACTGGAGTGTTATCACCATCAAATCCGTAAGATTTAAGAAGATCTCTAACTTCCATTTCAACTAATTCTTGCATTTCTGGATCATCAGCTACATCACATTTGTTTAAGAATACAACCATCTTAGGAACACCAACTTGGCGAGCTAATAGGATGTGTTCACGAGTTTGAGGCATTGGACCATCAGTTGCAGACACAACTAAGATACCACCGTCCATTTGAGCAGCACCTGTAATCATGTTTTTAACGTAGTCGGCGTGACCGGGACAGTCAACGTGTGCATAGTGACGATTTTGAGTTGCGTATTCTACGTGTGCAGTGTTAATTGTAATCCCACGAGCTTTTTCTTCTGGTGCAGCATCAATTTCATCATATTTTTTAGCTTCAGATGTACCGGCTTTTGATAACACGGTACAAATTGCTGCGGTTAATGTAGTTTTCCCGTGGTCAATATGACCGATTGTTCCAATATTAACGTGAGGTTTACTACGATCGAACCTTTCTTTTGCCATTTTTTTAAATATTTCTCCTTGAAAATTCTAAAGTGAAACGGTTTTGCACCGTGTACTTATAGCGCTATATGTAACATATAACTAATTGCTAATATATTATATTATTAAAAAGCATTTTTTTAATAAAAAGTTCTAATAATTTTAAAAAAAAGACGCATCCACTGCGTCTTTTTTAAAAATGAATTTGTTAATTAATGGCAGGGGTGACAGGACTCGAACCCACAACACTCGATTTTGAAGACCGATGTTCTACCATTGAACTACACCCCTAAAGCCTACTTTTTCAGCTCTTTAATATAAAGTATTAAGTCATTTATAGTTTTTATTTTCATCAACTTTTCATCTGAAAACTCAATATTAAATTCTGATTCTAATTCAACAATGATGTCGAACAGATCTAAAGAATCAATCCCTAATTCTTTATAACTTTTATTGATATTAGAATCATTTATTGTTACTGCCATCTTTTTCTTTTTGGCAATATTATTGATGACGCTTAAAATCTCCATAAATGCCCTATAAGTATATCAATTTAAAAATTAAATTAGTAATTATTCGTTATTAGCAAAGACTTTGTCTCTTACTTTTAATACGAATTGATCCCAATATTTAACTGTTTTGTTCTGATATGTTGTGGGTTTTTTAAATGATCAGACAACATTGATGCTGATTGAGCGACTAGGGTTTTCGATATAATAATCAACATCAATAAAGATATCATCATTATTGTTGCGAAACATTTGGGTCGATCTTATTGCTTGATAGATCCATTTTTTAATATTTCTCTTAAAAAGGTTAAGATCAAACCCACTAAAGGGGCGGTCGTAGTTATTTTGGTAGAGATAATCACGATAATTAATCAAATTATCTAATTCGCTTGTTTTATATAGGTATTGATGGATCGACACATAGTAGTAATAATACTTGCTAGAATCAACTTGATATTCTAACGGGTATTTTTTCAGGCTTGGTAATAGATCGTTTTGTAAATCAGCACTAGGATCACTAATTGATTTATCATCAAAATTCTTCTCATCTTTTTTGGTTGTTTTCGTACTTGAAAAATAGGTAGCAACTGCTAATCCAATCGTTCCAAAAAAGAGAAAAGAAGAAAGCAAACCAATCGTAATCTTTTTATAGATTCGATTCATTATTCCACAAACGAATATGATCCTATTGATTTGATCACTTTAGGTAAGATATCAATAAAATCTAGTTTACTTTTATCATCTAACCAAGCAAAATAACCAAACGAATTAACTGATTCGATCTCATATTTAACCTTGTTTATTAACAAGCTAAGCTGTGTTGTGTAAGATCCTTCTCCACCTTTTGGTAAAAAGAAGTAATGATTATTAATTCCCCGATTAATAATCTGATCTTGATTTGTGTCGTAGATATAGTTAGTATCAAGCGCGAGTTTGATATCAGTGTTAGGTGGATAGGTAATCTGATTTGTGTTCTCAATTACGAGAGATTTTGTACTCCCATTAGTAGTTGTTGAATAATCAAAAACAACTCTAGATTTAAAAAGAGTGACCACTGCATCGACATTGATCGTTAAAAGATCTCTAATTTGGTCTAGATTACTTAAAAAGCTGTAATTAGGTTGGTATCAACTTATCGCTTTCTTTTCTTGAACTTGATAATCTGCATCAATATCACGATTGCCAACTCGATCGCGAAAAAAGAGAAAGTTATTTAACTTTATTTTAGTTACTAATCTAGCATCTTTAAGATTCTCAAGTAATAACCTTAAGGCATTAGATTCTAGTGAATCTCTTATTCCTTCTAAGATATCGTTTTGTAAATAAAGATCAATTACAACAGAGATATCGATCCCTTCTTCAAATCTTTCTTTTGTTAATTTCTCTAATGGAACACTAACTTTAATCTGCGCTTTTTGATAACCGTCTGTCTCTTCGTTGGTTATCTCACTAAAAACTGAAGGATAGACATTACCAGCAATAAAGACATTGCTTTGAATCGTATTCGGAGGTAAGATCGAATTATTCTCAAATAAAATTTCGAAGTACAGATTAAGATTATTTTGATCAGATCAGGTGTTTTGAAAACTTAATAATGCTCTGAAATAAATCGGATTGCTGTTTTTATCAACAACAATAGTTCCATCTTTATTTCTTAACGGATTGAGTCTTCACCATCAACCTTCTTTATTAATAACGATTGGTTTAGAATTGTTATTACTATCGATATTATAGCTAATCAACATTGACTAATTCGGGATATATACTCCTAGGGAGTAGAACAAACTACAACATGCCTTGTTTAGTAACCGGTAAAAACTTGCTTGACTATAATTGAACTCGTTGCGGTGCTTTCTTTTTAAGAAAACATCGATTAAAATATCTTTTTCGTCCTTTTTTAGCCTTTTTAAAGTCGCATCAATTAAATCAACATATGATTGCATTTCTGATTGATTATCAACACCTAGATCATGATTAAAAACACTTTTGATAATTTGTCTATTTTCAATGCGCTTTCTATAGAAATCATATCTTTCTAAGTATTTTTTTGCATCATTTATGATTTTTCTGTTCATAGAAATACTCCTCTCAGGTTGTCTATTTAAGATATGATTTTTTTTCACAAAAGTATGAAAAATTTTTTTAGCTATTTTCACTTTGAACATTTTTATGAAAAAAAACTACAGATAACTTTAAATATAGTTAGATAATAATTAGTTATCTAACTTAACTATAACCGATAATTCTGGCTTATTTCTGAGCTTTTTCTGATCAAACGAGCTTATTTAAAAGTTAAATAACTTCGGTTGATTTTTTAATAAAGTAACTATAGAAAATATAATATGCAAAAGCAAATATTTAATCAAAAATTTTAGTAAGAACGCGCAAAATAGATTTCCACTTTCGCTTTTTTATTAGAAATAAAACAACGCTCTTGTGTTTGTTCATCTAAGTACTTAATAATGCATCGAGAAGATGCACCTGTTTTTTCTTTTATCTGTTTTTCATAAAGATCTTCATTGCAATAGAAAACCCTAACAAACTTACCAGAAGCAATCTTTTGTTCAAACTCTTCAAACGTTTGCGCAAAATCAACTTTGGTTTCAAAAACAGCTTTGGCTTTTTGATAAAGTTTTTGATCAAAAGTACTAAATAATTCTTCAAGCTTTTGATCTAAATGATCAAGGTTGATAAATTGCTTTTGTTTTGTGATTCGATCGATGAAAACGATTTCGTTTTTCTTTAAATCGTTTGGACCCATTAATAAGACACAACAATCACCTCGTAATTGTGAATTCTTAATAATCTCCCCAGTAGAATCTTTATTAACATTTAAATGCACACGGTATTTTTGTGAATATTTATTAGCCAGTTCTTTTAATTTGGCATTTAATTCTTGGTTAGTATCATCAAAAATACAGTTCAATGAAATATGATAAGGCGCAACTTTAGTTGGGAAAACCAACCCGTCATCATCCCCGTGAGTCATGATGATTGCTCCAATGATTCTAGTTGATACTCCTGCTGACATACTAAAAACATTTTGGTAATCATTATTCTTAGTTTGGTATCTGATATCAAAAGCTTTAGAAAAATTTTGTGACAGATTATGAGAAGTTGCACTTTGTAGCGCTTGACCATCTGGCATAATGGTTTCAACAGTATAGGTGGTTTTAGCTCCAGCAAATTTTTCTGCTTCAGTTTTTTCACCAGCTACTAAAGGGATGCATAAAATATCCTTAATAAATCTTTGATATAACTTTCAAATATCTACTGCAAAATCATTAGATTGTTCTTCTGTTTCAAAACAACTGTGAATTTCATGTCAAAAGAACTCACTGTTTCTTAGAAATGGACGAGTGTTTTTTTCTACCCTAAAAACACTAGTTCATTGGTTGTGTTTTATAGGTAATTGACGGTAATTTCTTAAAGTTTCACGTCATAGATTACAAAAGGCAATTTCTGAAGTGGGTCTTAAAATATATTTTTCTGTTTCGTTACTGGTTTTAGTAACTATAAAAAGTTCAGGAGCGAATCCTTCTAGGTGTTTTTTCTCTAGTAAAAAATCGTTCTGACTTATTAATGATGGTAAACAAAGTTCTAAAATATCACGTTGATCAAACTCTTTAGTTAGCTCTTTTTTTATTAGCTGTCAAATTTTTCAACCATTGGGAAGAAATGACATAAAGCCTTTGATGTTTGAGTAATGGATTAAATTTCCTTTACTAATTACTTCAGTATATCAGTCTGAAATATTGTCATCTTTAGAAGATGCTAGATTTTTTTTAAAAGCCATATTTTATCTTTTTTGTCAAACAGTGATTGAAAGGATAGAGATAATGATTATTACTAGAATGATCACGATGATGGCTCCAGCAAGAATCATCTTATTCCTTTTGTAATTTGATACTTCGTTCTTTTCTTTTTTGTTCTTCATTATCTACTTATTAGTATAAAAAAATTTTTTATATCTAACCATTATCGATAACAAATCAATTACCTGGAAGTATACCATAATACTAATTACATAACTACCTAGGTTTTCAATGCTTCCTCTGTAAATATAAATATCTAGTAATTGACCAATTACAGATGTTCCATAAGCCCCTAAGGTTATTATTGTTCTAAGAATCGATTCAAACTCTAATTGATAAACAGTAACTAAATCTTTTCTAATTGAAGGAATGATATAGACTCTTAAGATTTCAAAATTTGTGTAAAGCTTGCTTTTTAAACTAGTTACAACTGTTCAGTTTATAGAATTAATTAGCACGTAGATTTTTTTAGCTAATGAAGTTGAAAAATATAACGATCCTATAAAAACAATTGTTGAAATACCAGAGTTGAATAAAGGATTAAATAATCTAAAAACGATTATTAAAGGGATCGTTCTTATGATTAAAAATAAAGCTTTAAAAAATAGCGATACATATCTATTTAGTAAGTTTGAACATAATGTTGCAAACAATAAGCTAAAGATAAAAACTATACCTAAAATTAGAATCGCTTGTAACGTTAAAAGAATGATCATTAAAAGCGGATTTTCATTAAAAGTTGTAGTGGCAAAAAACGACTTGTTAAAATTAAACAATCGTTGAAAAAAGTCGGTAAAAATTAACAAATTATTAACTCTTAACCTTATTGAAAATATTGAATATATGCTAAAAGTAATAATCAAAATAAAGATTAAATAAACTAGGTATTTTTTGATTGTTAATAGCTTATTTAAGTTCTTTGTTTTAGGGTAAGATTTTCTAGCTACTAAATATGTTTCAAATAAATATAATGCTCCCTCATTGATTAATAAAAAAACCATCAAGACTAGAAGCGGAATCAACGTTGATGCAAAATCATTATTTATGGAAATTGGGTCATTAATCAATTGACCTATTCCAATTAAACCCACAGCAGATAAAATTGTTGTTCATCTAAAATTTGACTCTAATGAATAAGCGAACAGAACTAGGATTTTTGACTTGATATCAATGAAGATATTATTGATAAAAGAGCTAAGATGATTTTGTGATCGATTAACAAATTTCTTAAATTGTTCGACTTTGCTGTTTTCGATATAATCTGCAATATATTTAGCATTCCATAACATTGAAAATCAAGAAATAATAATTATCGCTGATAGGTCTGAATTAAATGAAGTGTTAAATAAGTTAATAAAAATAACAACAGGAAACGATCTAAAAAAGATAATCCCTAATTTAACAAAAATAGCAGTGAAGTTATTTGTGATCCTCAACGAAGATAAATAACCCAACAAGAATCCTAAGATAAATCCAATGAAGGTTCCTGTGGCGGTATATTTTATTGTTATTCACAGTTGCTCAAAAGATTTAGTTAATAATGATGATTTATTAACTGCTGATTGATTGAAGAAGTTAGAGATATTGTTTTTAAAAACCGCTAATCCATGAGCGTTTATCCCCAATTTAATGACGATGGCAGAAATAATACATAAAAACAAAAAAACCGTAAAAAATACGGTAAATTTGTTTATTTTTAACAATTGAAAAAATTTATTATGTCTCATATTTTTTTCTAATCTCATCGATATTAAGATCCGCAGAATTGTTAATTAAAATTGGTTTTTTATTTTGAATAATCAGGATCTTATCAGCAAATTTTTTAACTATCTCTAGATCGTGAATTGAAATGATTACCGGGGCTTTAAATTGCTCAGATAATTTTTTGATTTCTCTAATAACAATTTCTGAGTTTAGATAATCTAAATCAGTAGTAGGTTCATCAATTAATAATAGTTTGGGTTTTTGAAAAAAGATCTTAGCAATATCTACTCTTTGTTTTTGACCTCCCGAAAGATCTTTAATCAGTTTGTTTATATGATCAGATAAATCTAATGTTTTTAAAACTTCTTCTACCTTGTTTAAAACCGAAATCGGCGTAATGTTAAAAAACTTATAGTATCAAGGTTTTCTGATACTTCTGATGATATTTTCATAAACATAATCATCAAGAATTAAATTAGGAATTTGATCTAAAAAACAGATAAATTTAGCGATTTTCCTGATTTTATGTTTACTTAAAGAAGGTAAATTTTGATCATTAAAAACGATCTCACCCTGTGAAACTAATTTTTTATCTGTAATCGAGTTTAGTAAAGTTGTTTTTCCAGATCCAGATTTACCAATCAACATTAAAATCTCAGAACCCTTCAATTCAAAATTGATATGATCAACATTAAAACCCTTATACCTTTTGTGTTTGATTGAAACATCCAAAAACTTAATGTGATTCGTATTACTCATTAATTAATATTTGCCTTGTTTATAAACTGATAAACTTCTTTGTTTACATCTTTAATCACACGATAACCATTGTAACCAACTGTTGGTCCATATGTATCTTGGTTATTTTTTGCTAATTCAACGATACTTTCACTTACTGCATTTATCACATCGTTAGTTAATCGTTTATTAAACACACCAATATCATATAAAGCTGGGTCGGTTAAACTTAAGATCTCAACTTTTGTGTTGTTGTCATTAGGATTGAATGTGTAATTAGGAACGTTTTTATTTTTATTTTGTGTTCATGCAAATGAATTCATATCATCAAAAACGATATGAACTTTTGGGTTTGTACCGATTTCTCTTCCTCTTACTGATTGATAATCAGAAATTGTTAAATTCGGATCGTTAAAATGTTTCTTCAATAAATTTAGTGGGTAAATATATCGACCATTAGATGACGTTCTACCCCCACCAATTCCATAACTAGAGAATGTTGCTCAGTTTTTTTGTGCTCAAGCTTCTTTAATCTTTGCTAATGTATCTTGATCCCCACCAATTAAGATCATTCCACGATAAAAACTAATTAAATCATCCTCAGGACCATAGAAGAATTGGTATTTGTTACCATCTCACATTCTGTTCTCATCAGTTCAATTACGATAAGGGATTTCGTTAAATAATTCACTGATCTTTCGTGCTTTCTGATCAAGAGTTCCTGCTTCGTAAAAATCAGGGGTGTTATCGAATTTAAAACTTCTAGTTAAAGTTTGGATCTTGGTAATATAATCAGTATCATTAGTTTTGATTGCAGATGAAGAAACAAAAGCTAGGTCGGTTAAATTAGATTTTACCCGGTCAATGCTGGTGTTACCATCTTCTGTAAAGTTAGATGTAATTGAAACTGGCTTATTTAATTTTTGACTAACAGTTTGACTTAGATTTTTTAGATAATCATTAATGATTGCATTTGCATCATGATCGATCTTTAAATCAACTTTTAGTTGTAAAGTTCCTTGATTATTAGCATCATTAGCTTTTGCACACGACGAAACAAAAGCTGAAGATAATAAAAACGAACTTGAAATTAAAAACAATTTTTTAATTGTTTTAGACATAAAAAAACTCCTTTTTTAAATTTGAATTTAAATAAGGAGGCACACTTGTGAGAGATATAACTCGCTACGCTGGTGTTAACCAGATCAGCTCATAAGAGTGTTTCTCAACTTCTTTTATCCAAGATAAAAGAGGTACCTCTGTTATTGATTTTTATTATACATAGATATAAAAAAAATCTCACCAATTGACATTGGTAAGACTGATTAAGTGCTGCGATAAGCCATGTTCTGTCTTGATTGGTTATTTATCTAATAAAAATTTGATTTTTATTCTTCTAAACAATTCTGTTTCTTGTTTATTAGTTCCCTTACCAAATTTAGGTTTCTCGCTTGAGGGGTTTACCGCGTTTCATACTGAGTCTTTCGAGCTCAACTCGTCTCTGTGGCACGTTATGGAATAATTTGCATGTTGTTTTAGCAATTTAGCAACTTTTCCGCCGTCAGACTAATTCTAATCTGCTAAATTTTATCTTTTATTTATTTACACAAACACTACAAGCAATCACAGCTTGTGCGAGCATGGACTTTCCTCTGCTTTAAATAAAACAGCAACCAACTGCAGCATTAAAATTATATAAAAATAATCGGTCTTTTTAAATGATTAACAGCCAAATAGCAATAAAATTAAGACCCATTAACAGAGTTATCTATTGCACTTATGGTTTTCTATTTATCTTTTTTTATTAGCTAATCCTTTATTCTGTGACAACTTTAGTTCTCACATTTTTCTCTTCTCTAAGATCACTTAGAGTTTTAATTTATTGCTTTTTAAGTCATCTGCTTAGTGTTGCTTTTGCTCAGCAATTGCTACTGCAATAATCTTGCTTATTTGCAATAAATGAATACTATGTTTGTTGTATCAACAGCGTTTTTAAAAAATGATCACAGGTCTTTTATTAATTATTTAGCCTTAATCATGCTAAAATCTTTGTTTCGTAATTCTTTTGTAGGTCCAAAAGTTTTGCATTTATCTTTTAAGAATAATGTACGTGTTTCATACTCTTTATCAATTTTTTGGTAAAGGATATTTCATCATCTGTATAAAGATATCAATGAATAAGCATCGTAATTTTAGATCTAGGTCTTACAAAATTCTTTTTAATTTCCAATTATTAGTTCCACTAAGATTTTGGCTCATGATAGTTCCAACTAATAAGAATCGCTTCTATCATTTCAACTAACCTAAAAAGCACTCGCAAACTATTAAAAAAAATCCCCTAAATAAGACGCTTATAACAAAAATATCTTGACACTAAGCAGTGTCAAGATTTAGATTGTATTAACTTGTTAATGGCAGGGGTGACAGGAATCGAACCCGCATCGAAGGTTTTGGAGACCCTAGTTCTACCATTGAACTACACCCCTAAAAAAAGCCAATTATTAACTAATTGTTACTTTTTTAACAACATTAGGGTTTTTAGTAGTTGCTTTGTTAGTTTTTGATAATTTAACTTTGATCATTTTTGGTTCGGTTAGAGGTGTTTTATTAGAAGTTGTTTCTTCTTCATCATCAGCTTCAATATTAAATAAGTTATCCAAACTTAAAGTTGATTCACTCAGATCCATCGCATTAACAAAGTTTAGTAGATTACTTTGTTTGGTTAGATCACTTTCTTCTTGGTTCCTTCCAACTTTGGCTTCTTTTTTATTATTTACCATCTTAACCTTATAGGTTGGTTGATTGTTCTTTTTAACAACCTTAGGAGCTCTTGATCTCAGATTTTGAGCCGTTTCTTTTTTGATTTGACCGATCTCAACAATTGCACGATCGTTATTAAGATTCTCACTAATTCAATCGATACGATCTTTGAAATTTTCTAAATTTAGCCCTTCGTTTTTACGGCTTGGCTGATCGGTTAAATTAAATAATGATTCTTGTTCGCCATCATTAAATAAATTATTAGATGAAGTTAATAATAAAGGTTGTTCGTCAATATTATTAGCTTTAGATAATAATGCTCGTAGTTTTCGATTCTCTCTTCTTAACTTCCGACGTTCTTCTCTTAATTGGGTGATTGCTGATTTAACTTGTTCAACTAATGAAGCTGATAAAAATCCTGAGTTGCTAACGTAGTTTAATAGTTGCTTGGAATTTTTAAAATTAGGTAACGCGTTTGATGAAACAACTGCTAACTCATTCTTCTTAGCATTGAGTTTTTGCTTTTCATAATTAAGCCGTTGCAACTCTTGATCTAAGTAGACCTTCTTAGATTCTAATTCGCGATAACTATTCTCATAACCGTTCATATCAATTAAGAGATCACTAATTGATTCTTGGTATCATAAGTTGTTATCACTAACATCTGAATCATCTAAGTTTTGCAACGCAATATGTGATCCAACACTAATAATTACCCCAAGAAGTGGGATCCAACCTAATAAGAAATAAGATACGTATAGTTTCTTGAAGATCGAATAATAATCTAAGGATTTTTCAGTTAACGAATATTTAATTTGTTTATTGTGCATCTTAACAAAGCCATATAAAATCACACTGATAAAGTAACTAACAGCTGCTAAAGCAATTGTTAAAAATAAGTTAACTGACACATAAGTTGATTCCGATTGTTGAAAACTAAATTTGTTCAGATAAAAAAAAGACGATCGCTAAAACAAAGGTGATTAAAAAGATTAAATTTAATCAGATCGCAATGAAGTTGTATGTTTTTGTTGATCGGACTAGCTTGTCAAAAAAACGATTTTTATTACGGCTAACATCTAATGTTTGCAGATCGTGTTGATCGTAATTAACGTTCTTTTTGATCCGATTCGTTCTTGAGTCAAAACCAAAATGATCTTGTTGATCTTCATCAAAACGATCAGTTTCATCGTCATGAAAAATTGAATCAACAAAGCCTTCATCATCATAATCAAATATCTCTTTTTGATATGGTGTCATTTGTGTGTTTTATTACAATAATTTAATAATTATGTATAATTAATATTATATATATTATTATATCTTATTTTAAATCTATTCACCCGCACCAAATAACTCTAAACTAAAGACTAAGTGACTGATCTCTTCTTTTAGTTTAAAGACAGGATTATTTGGATTAGAAAGATCTAAAATTGGGTAAGGTAGTAAGACTTGATAGCTAAACGCTGATAAAAAGGTTTCATATGCCAGGTTAATTGAAACCTGTTTAGAGATTAAACCAAATTTAACTTCAGTTGTTAAGTTTAGTGAGATTCGTTCTGAGATCGTACTAAACGATCAGTTGGTGTGAATTACTAAACTTGGATTAACTCCTTTAATTTGGATTAATGAATCCAACATTCTTAATGATTGGGGTAGTAAAGATGTTTCTCTTGTTTTTGGATCTCGATCAATCCCTTTAACACGCGCCCTACGATCAGTGATCATTAAGATCTGTTCACGTAGTTTACGTTTATCTTGTTCGTTCATTCGATCGTACTGATTAATCAGTGATTGGTTGGCATTATACGTAAATAATGCGACATTTTCATACGGATTATTTTCTTGCAGGATCAGGTGATTTTTCTTACCATCCCCACCTGGTAAGATGATCCGAGTTTTGGTTAGATACTTCCGGTTAAGTGAGTAATTTAACGTCTGATCAACCATCCCAGAGATCGATTGATAGATCTTCTTAGATAGATCACTAAACGGAATCCCTGGTTGGCGGTATGAATATCTAGGGAAATGTAATTTTAGGTTCTGGTAAATCTGACTAAAATCTTTTTCTTGATCGACATTATATAGTTGGTAAACAATCTGAGCTTGGTTGATATTTGAAGGTAAGATCTCGAAAAACGGTAAGATATCAACATTTTCACCTGATCATTTGAAATACCCCGCACCGTTGATCGTAGCAATCACTCGGTTAGGATCATTATTATTCGTTCCACTAAAGATCTCATTAGCAAGATCTTTGATCGTCCGATTATTATCTGATACCCCTTTTAGGATCCGGTTTTTTCAGATATCATCAAAGACACTTGAGAAGAAGTTCTTAGCTGGATCACCAGCTCATTTGAATGAAAAGATTCCACCCGCATTTAATAAACTACTATAACCTTCGTTGATTGCTTGTTGATAACCCTTTTCTTTTAGTTCTTCATAACGTTTATCATCAACGATATATTTAATGAAATCAACGATCTTAATATTAGGTAAGAACTCAAATAGCGCACTTAAAACCCCATAAGGGATCTGTAACCCATTGATATCTAATTTAAATCCTAGATCTAGTTTTTTAACTTTTAGTGTCGTTGGAGATTGGGTGAGAACTAAATTATCAAAGTTCTCTGGTTTATATAAACCAAACTTAATCTTATTAATATTAGTCTGATCTAAACTTTTAATGATCCAATTAAATAAGTTGATAATCTTAGCTTTAAGATTATCACGTGATAAGATCTCAGGGTTTTTAAGAAAGATTAGATCTAAAGCAGTTTTAAAAAACAGGTCTAAAGTATTAACGTTGATCCCAAATAACTTTAATAATTGGAATAAGAAATTAAAGTTATTTGAAATAAATAACGTAATCAGATCATCAAAATAGTTCGTTGATTGGGTAAAGAGATTAACTAATGTTGAACGATTTTGAATAAACAAGAAGTTAAATAACCGCGTAAACCTACTTCAGCTTTCACTACCATTATTAGTATTAGCTGTTGCCATATCAAAATCAACATTACTAATATTTAATAGTTGATCATAAATATCATTTAATAATCGTTTTGATTCAAAGATCGTATTAATTAGATACGTATTAAATCTTGGGATCGGGATCAGATTACCCGCATCATCACGATAACCTAAGATCCGTTCAATGATCTCAAAATACTTAATTTTAGTTGGGAAATTAGAGATCAACTGTCTTAGGATTGGCATTAATTCATATAATCTTTGGTAAAAATCAAATGCCGAATTCACATCTTTGGTTAACGAATCGATCAGATTACTATAAGCTGAAACGTCAAAGAAATAAGTGTTAAGGATTAATTTGAACGCATCAAAATTATCATATAACACCTCATAAACATTTTTAGCATTAACAATCGTGGGGTTAGATGATAAAGCGTCAGTAATTAATTTTAAGATCGCATTCTTCGAATTAGCATAATTAATATTTAGTTTGATAAAGTTATAACTAAATAGTTTAGCAAACACCGCCGCATTATCTGATAAAACTAGGTATAGTTTCTTATTCGTGTTATTGTTAACGATTAATCACTTAAAGACATCACGGATCAGATTAAACCATTCAATTTGCGAATGAAACTCATTACTAAAGTAAAATTTTAAGTTTCTTGAGATCTGTTCTGGTGTCAGATCACGGTTTAATAACTTATTCTCACCCACTAGATCATTAGCAGCTTGATAAGGATCTTTCCCTGGAATTGTCTTTTTTAATAAGATGTTCATTGATGGAACATTATTATTAAAGATGAAATTACTAAATCGATAATTACTATCATTCATTGATAGTTCAAGATTAGATAGATTTCAATTTAAGTAGTAATTATGATAAAGATCTTTAGTAACAACGGCATTAATATATCCATACCCAGGAGCTAGATCAACTGGATCAATACTTCCAATGTAATCTGGATCTTTTAAGGGATCAATATCATTTGATGCACTTAGTGAACTTAATTTAAGATTAAGTATTCCTTTAGGTTGAATTTGTTTTTCATACCGTTGGTTGAAATACCTAAAGACAAATGTTTGCGGTGAATCTGTTTGGTTTCTAAACTCAAAATTTGCGGTTAGATAAACATGTAATGGGTTATTATCTGATGATTTAGTAATCTGCAGATCAGTCGTTTTTAAAGGAATAAATGCTTGCTTATTCTCATCATAGGTTTTTCTGATTAGATAAGCAATATCTGAATATAACCAAGAATAGTTAAAATGCAGTTGCTGGTTAAGTAATCTTACCAGCTTGTTGTGAATCATGAACGATGCGATCGGTAGATCGTGAAGCGTTCGTTGGTTACTGAGATCAATCCCATTGATCTCACTCTGTTTGTTAAGTTGGTATGAGTTATAAAAAGCTGGTAAGCTGTTATCGTGAGTGAATTGAGGTGAAGATGATTGCAACGTGTCGGTCGGTGAATCAATAGGTCTTGTAATCGGAGCAGATTGATCTGTTTGTTTGTCAATCTGGTTTAAGATCGCAAACGATAATAATGGACCAGTAATCCCAAACCCGATTAAACTAAAACCGATCGCTAATAAACGACTTCGTTTTTTCAAGATCCTGGGATCAGTGATCACGACTTTAGCTTTTTTAGCTTTAACTTTTTTCTCACCTGGTTTGACAACAACGGGTTGACTAACCTTTTTTGCGCGTTTATTTTCTAATAAAAGCGGTTGTTGTTTTTTAGGTTTAGTTAAGTGAAAAT
Source organism: Mycoplasmoides gallisepticum (assembly GCF_900476085.1). Lineage (NCBI taxonomy): Bacteria > Bacillati > Mycoplasmatota > Mycoplasmoidales > Mycoplasmoidaceae > Mycoplasmoides > Mycoplasmoides gallisepticum. The sequence goes on along the minus strand of NZ_LS991952.1, from coordinate 292,437 downwards.
TATCTAAAACGGCAATTTCTTCAGATAAAAAATCGTCTAAATCAATCCCCTTATTCTTAACAAGCGGCTTTTTTGGTAGGTTATTCTTCTTGTTTTGGTTCATAATTCACTAACTTTTTGATCAATCAGAAATCTGATCATGCCTTATCAACTAATTATAATTTGTTTCATTTGATAAAACAACGATAATGCTTACAAAGTTCTAGGTACCAAAATTAAAGATCGTGTCTTCTCAGTGCTTAGAAACTTTGTTGATAAACTTAACGTTATTTGGATCAGCATCATTAGCCACATTATATGGAACTAATAGATCATATCCCAAGATCCTTTGTTCCATTGATAGGTTTACCGTAATTGGGATATTAATCTTAATAAAAATAACCATTAGATCAAAGTTGATTGCTAATGATCCTTTTAATTCACCCGTACTAAATGGACGGATCGCTTGAGTTAGATAACGATTAGCAATCCCGATTGGCTTAATTAAGTTATTAAATTGGTTTAAAACCTTTGAATCGATAATAATGTTATTCGTATCTGAAACGATCCAGTTCTTAGTGACATCCTCTTTGGTGATCTCTAATCCTTTTTTAGTTGATAGATCAACAATTAATAGGTTAGGATCATAAGCGTTTTTCACCACTCGGTTTCTTTCATTGTTTTGATCTAAGATGATCTTTTGACCAAATTTTAATACTAAATTATCAATGATCCGAATTGGTTGGTTGTTTAAAGTCCCTTTTAGTGATTGATAAAATGATCTAGTGATAGCAAAAAGTTTTTTGGATAGATCTTGGTAAGGAATTAGTGGTCTAGGATCGGTATAATTTTCAGTTAATAATTTTGAATTATTCACCAATTTAGATAGATCGATCTCTTTAGTGATCCCTAGTAATTGGTAATTAAAGATCGTTTGCTGATTCACTTGGGTGTAATAAGGCAAAACTTGGATATTATTACCTTTAATTGAGATCTTAATTGATCCATTTAAGTTGATGAAATCATCCTTATCATCAAAGGTTAGATTCCCATAGATCATCTCTGTGATCAGTTGTTTGACATTAACATTAGCAATCTGAGCTAAGAACGTTCTTAAGTTACGAAGAACTTCGTTTTTAAAATTGTTCACTCCATAAATTGCGATCCCAGCACCACTAATCTTCTTAGCTTCTTCTACAGCTTGATCAGCTGCTTTATTAAGCCCTTTATCAGTAATAAATTGGTTTAAGATCGTTTGGACATTTAAATATGGTGGAATTAGGTTTAGTATTTTTTTAACTGTTGAGTTCTTAATACTAATGTGATTTAGGTTTAATAAATAACCATAATCTAGGTTGGCAACTTTTAGTTCATTTGCTGTTGAGATTAACTGAATATTATTTGTTTGGTTAGTTTTTAATGGGGTTAGTGTAATCTTAGCTAAACTTTGGGGACTAATTAGTTCAAGTAGATCACTAACAACACTCACGATACTTTCAAGTCCAATAAGCCCTTTAACTAAATTATTGTTTAAGATGAAAGTATCAAAAAAGAACTTCGTTGTTGGGTTACTAAAATCAAAGGTGATATTAAATGTTTTTAATAACCCAAAAATTGATCTGAAATCATCAATAAAAAACCGGATTAATAGTTCATTAAAAGAACGTTTATTATTATCCATCAATAATGCGTAGATCGCATTCTTACTATTGATCAGTAGATCTTTAAGTGGTTGATCAAATGCACTTACTAAACGATCATAAGCAAAATCTAAGATCGCTTGAAACACGGTTGGATCTTTAATGATCGAATCAATGAAATAAGGTTTTGGTGTTGATAAGATCTTAACTAGTAATTCGATATAAGGATAGAAGGAACTATCTTCTTTAACTAGTTCTTTGATCGTTGGAACGAATTCAACGATCTTATCCCTAAATTCAGTTTCAGCTTTAATTGGATCTTTTTGATCGATCGAATTAAAGAAGTTATCAATCAGATTTTGGTAAGCACTAATATTAACTAGATTATTTTGGGTTAAGAACTTAATGATCTGATCTTTATATTCAATAATAATCCGGTAAAGTGTTTTTGATTGTTTATTAGCTGAATAAGAAGTTAATAGATCAAGCACTAACGGTTTTAATTGGTTAACATCATTAGTTTTTAATCCTTCTTGTAATCCATAGATGATAATCTCAGTTAATGTTTGCGCATTATCTTGGATGAAGTTTGTTAAATTAAATGCTTGTGTGCGGTGATTAATCACCCACTTACTAAATTGGTAAATGTAACCTGCGTACTTTTTAGCTAAATTAAATTTATCTTCAAAATTACGGCGTAACGAATCTTTTAAAACAGTTTGATCAAGACGATTATTTAATAGTTTGTTCGTCCCAACAAAGTTATTAATCGCATCATATTCTGAATAACCATTCTTCACATGACTAATCTTAGCATTAAGTGCAGAATCAGTTTGGTTAAAAACAAAGTTATCTAACGATCAACTTTGACTATAAGCACCATCAAGCGATTTTAAGTTGAAATAGATCTTATCAACTGATCAATTTAATTTATGATCGTTTGTTAAGAAAGCCTTGGCTTTTTTAAAGAACGCTGGATTGCGATCAGTATAGATTGATAGTTCTAAAGTTGTTTTAGAATTAATCGATAGTTTTCGATTATTAATCCAAAGATCTTTAGGTTGTTCTGCTTCATTCTTAATTAAATAAGCTGTATCAATTGATAAAGATAAGAAATCAGCACTATTATATGATCTTATGTTTAGTCGTTCTTTTATGAAGCTAAACATCTTGTTGTTGCGATCATATAAACTAATTAGATAACTAGAGATATCTGATTCAATAATCTTGTTGTTTGAATCATTAACTTTTCTAGCTGCTAAAGCATCTAATTGTCGTTGGATCGAATGACTGGCAACAAAAAGATTGGGATTATTCTGTAGATTAGGTTTATTAATTAAAGCTAATCCAGAATCATTACTTTCTTGGGCTTTGTACTTAGCTTGGTGAGCTATCTCATCGTCAAGAATACCTTGACCAATCGGTTCACCTGGTTGAGAACCTGATGCTTTATGAATGTCACTTTGTCTCCGAATTAATTCTTTTTCTGCTTCTTGCTGTTTCTTATAAAGGGTGATCCCCGTACCAGCTGCAACAGTTCCGATTAATGATAAACTAAGACCAAAAGTAACGAGTAACTTTGTTTTTTTCTTCATTAATAAAAGTTCATCAAATTATTAATAGCTTTTATTATACACTAGACATTTTATCTGTAGGTAATAAAAGAAAAACCATAAATATAGGAATATTTATGGATTAAACTTGATTTTAATATTCTTTTTCTAAAGCTTCTTCACCAGCTTTAATGATCTCTTCAGAACTCATAAATCCAGTACCAGCTGGAATTAAGTTACCTAAGATCACGTTTTCTTTCAGACCAACTAAGTAGTCAATCTGATTTTTTACAGCAGCATCAGTAAGGATCTTTTTGGTGTCTTGGAATGAAGCTGCTGATAGGAATGAACCAGTCTTAGCTGGAGCTTCATCTAACCCAAATACTTGGTTAATTGCTACTGGTGGGCGTTTGTTGGCGATTAACATATTCGTCACTTCTTTTCTAAACTTGTTGATATCAACAGTTTGACCCACGAAATAATCAGAATCACCAACATCGATTACTTGAAGTTTGTTTGTTAATTGTCTGATCGTTACTTCAACGTACTTATCAGCAATTTCAATCCCTTGTAAACGATAAACTTTTTGCACTTCTTCTAAGAAGTACTGTCTTACTGTTTCAATCCCAGCAACCCGTAATAAGTGCTTGATGTCGATCGAACCTTCAGTTAGTTTAGAACCTGGGTACACAACATCTTTAGGGTTAACTGAGATTACAGCATCAAACGGAACACGGTATTCTTCAGCTTCTAATCTGGTTTTAATGCGAATGATTCTAGCAGTTGCATCTGAAGTGATCGATTCAACAACCCCTTCATTTTCAGCAATCGTAGCTAATTCTCATTCTTTTGGTGAGACTACATCAAAGATCTGTTTTAGTCGTTCAAACCCTTGAGTAATATTACCTTCATTTGCCGTACCACCAGTGTGGAACGTTCTCATTGTTAACTGAGTTCCTGGTTCACCGATTGATTGTGCAGCAATCACCCCGATCGCAGTTCCAATCTGAACAAGGTCGTTTGTAGTTAAGTCATTACCAAAACACTTCTGACATAACCCTTTAGTTGATTGGCAGTAAATCGGTGAACGAATTAGTGCTTTAGTTACGTTTGCTTTAGCAATCTTTTCAGCTAACTCACTAGTAATTAGTGTATCAGCATCAACTAATAGTTCTTTAGTTTTTTCATCATAAATTGGGTCGATCGTATATCTAGTAACGATTCTTTCACTTAAAGTTTCAACGACCCCGCCATCTAAAGAGTTGGTAATCGTTGATACCACTGATACCACGATTCCCTTATTGGTGTTACAGTCAGAATCATTAATGATCACTTCTTGCGCTGCATCAACTAATTTTCTAGTCATATAACCAGATTTTGATGTCTTCATCGCAATATCAGTCATCCCCTTACGTGCCCCATAAGAAGAGTTGAAGTATTCATTAATCGTTAATCCTTCAATAAACGAGTGTTTAATTGGAACTTCAATCGTATCACGGATTACTTGTGATTTGATCTTTTGGTCATAGTTATATGACTTAGACATCAATCCTCTCATCCCAAATAACTGAGTGAAGTTTGAGATATTACCTCTAGCACCAGAGTCAGCAATCACCACGATTGAGTTTTCTTTATACTCAGGACGGGTAATGATCTCTTTAATATCTCTAGATACATTATCTTTAACATCAGCTCATAAACGAATTACTTTCGTATAACGTTCATCATCAGTTAGTAATCCTTTTTGATACATGTGTTTTAGCTTAGCAATCATCTCATTAGCTTTAGTAATGTATTCTTGCTTGTTATCATATCTTGGGATATCAAAGACTGAGATTGTTGTTGATGATAGTGTTGAGTATTTGAAACCAAATTCTTTGATCTTATCAAGAACTTGTGGCACTTTTTGAAGTGGGAAATTCTTATAAAGAATCTCAATAATCTTAGATAATGTTTTTTTGCCGAATGGTTTGTAAAGTGGGCGTTTAGCTAGTTTTTGCTTGAAATCTTCACCAGCAAAAACGATATTAGATTCATCAAGTTCTAATAAATTATCACCATCGTTTAGATAAGCCATCTCTTCAGGCATAATTGAGTTCATGATCGCTTTACCAACAGTTGTAATTACGATCCCTTGTTTAGCAAATGGTTTTTTTGTTAAACATTTGGTTGATAACCCAATTAAAGCGTGAATTGATACTTGTTTAGCTTCATAAGCTAAGATTACTTGATCAAAGTCTGAGAAGATTAACCCTTCACCTTTTTCATTACGTTTTTCAGTGGTTAAGTAGTAGTTACCTAATACCATATCTTGGGTTGGAGTAGCTACTGGCTTACCATCTTTTGGCCCTAAGATATGTCAAGAAGCTAACATAATTGCTCTAGCTTCAGCAACTGCTTCTTTAGAAATTGGCACGTGAACAGCCATCTGGTCACCGTCAAAGTCAGCGTTAAAAGCAGTTGTTACTAATGGGTGTAAGCGGATTGCTTTCCCATCAACAATCTTAGGTTCAAAAGCTTGGATCCCTAATCGGTGTAATGTTGGCGCCCGATTAAGTAATACTGGTCTTTCTTTAATTACCTTATCAACGATATCCCAAATTCGTTCAGATTTTTGGGCGATCATCTGTTCAGCAATCTTAATGTTTGGTGCGATCGGTTTGATCTCTTGACCATCTTCATTAAAGCGCATAATTAGTTCGCGAATAATGAATGGTTTGAACAACTTTAAGATCATAGGAGCAGGAATTCCTACTTCATACATCTTAAGTTCAGGACCGATCACAATTACTGAACGACCAGAATAGTCTACCCGTTTACCTAATAGGTTTTGTCTGAATAAACCTTGTTTACCTTTTAAGCGATCAGTTAATGATTTAAGTGGACGTTTGTCTTTTGCAGTAATCGGTTTTTTTCTTGAAGCATTATCAAATAATGCATCAACCACTTCTTGAAGCATTCTTTTTTCATTATTAAGAATAACAGAAGGTGCACGTAGTTCAATAATCTTCTTTAACCGTTCATTACGAATAATGATTCGGCGATAGAAGTTATTAATATCACTAGTAGTAAAGCGCGCCCCATCTAATTGGATGATCGGTCTAGTGTCAGGTGGGGTAACTGGAATCACTTTTAAGATCATATTAGATGCTTTGATTCCAGATTCTTTTAATCACTTAATCGTTTCTAAACGACGTAGTGCTCTTTTAACTTTTTGATCTTCTTTATTAGCTTTTAAATCTTTTGAATATGAATTTAATTCTTCATTAATTAAGTCATATTCTTTTTGTAGATCAACACCTTCTAATAGTTCTAAGATCGCTTCAGCACCGATCCCTAATCTAATTCCTGTGTGTGTTTCAATGAATTTAGCAACTTCATCGATTGAAAACGGTAGGTGTGACTCTTTTAGTTTGTTGTAATAATCTGATGCGCGTTTATAAATGATTGAATGTTTATCAGCTTGGTGCTTATCTTTAATTTCACGTAAAACTTTACGTAACTTAATTCTGGCAGATTTAGAGCCCTTACCAGATAGATCGACAACTTCTTTAAACTTGAAAACCGGGTTTTTTGAATTCCCCGGGTTTAAGATAATGTAGTTTACAAAGTAAACTACCTCTTCAACTTCTTTATAAGAAACATCTAATACTAAAGAGATCTTTGAAGGTGAAGGTAATTCTTTAGTCATTCAGATGTGAGCTACTGGAACAGCAAGATCAATATGACCCATTCGTTCTCTTCTTACGATTGATTCAGTAATCTCAACACCACATTTTTCACAAGTACGACCACGGTGTTTGATCTTTTTATATTTACCACAAGCACATTCAAAGTCTTTGACAGGTCCAAAGATTGCTTCATCAAATAAACCATCAGTTTCAGGTTTTAATGATTTATAGTTAATTGTTTCAGGTTTTTTTACTTCACCATGAGATCAAGATCTCATCTCTTCAGCTGAAGCAATCGAGATTTGCAAACCACGAATTCGTTTATTTTTATTTTTTTTGTTTAGCTTATCCATATCTTTTTAATTACTGTTATCGATTAGAAGTTATCGTCGTTGTAGTCATCCAAAGTAAATGTGTCAAACTCGGCATCGTGGATTTTTGGTTCTAGACTTTCGTCGACTACAGAGATATTATTAATATTTTCGATTGAATCATCATCATACAACACATTAAGCGTCATTCCTAAACCTTGAAGTTCTTTAGTTAATAACTTAAATGATTCAGGTACACCAGGTTCTGGAATACTTAACCCTTTAACGATCGCGTTGTAGGTCATATTTCTTCCCCTAACGTCATCTGATTTAATCGTTAAGATCTCTCTTAAGTTATGCGCAGCACCATAAGCTTGAAGTGCTCACACTTCCATCTCCCCAAATCTTTGACCACCGTTTTGTGACTTACCACCTAGTGGTTGTTGGGTAATCTTAGAATAAGGACCAACTGCTCTGGCGTGAATCTTATCATCAACCATGTGGTCAAGTTTTAACATGTACATGATACCAACTGAGATTGGTTTTTCAAACGGTTCACCAGTTCGACCATCGATCAGTTTAAACTTACCTTCAGTCTTATCAGGGTCGATCCCAGCTTCTGACATGATTGCTTTTAGATCTTCCATATTCACACCTTCAAATACTGGTGTGGCAATCTTAAATGCTAAATCATCATAAGTTAAACCTAATTGTTTTAGTACGATATCAATATCGATCGTACGAACGCGGTTCTTAGTTTGTGCAAGACTAGTTACCCCAATTGATTTCATATGCTCAACTAGGTTTTTAATTAAACTTTGAGTTTTTGATTTTTCTAAACCAAATACTGTGTCTAATTGATCAGCTAGTTTCTTATCAAAACAAGCTTCAATTAATTTAGCTTTAGCTAACTTTCTAGCTGCATAACCTAAATGTAATTCAAAGATCTGACCAATATTCATCCGGCTAGGCACCCCTAATGGGTTTAATAAGATATCAAGTGGGGTTCCATCTTCAAGGTGAGGCATATCTTCTTGGGCAACGATCTTAGAAATAATCCCCTTGTTACCGTGTCTACCAGCAACCTTATCACCGATCTGAATCTTTCGTTTTTGAACTACGTAAACCTTAACTAGTTCTAAAACGTCATCTTCTAATTCATCACCATTAGCAATACTAAAACGCTTGATTCCAGCAACGATCCCATCACCACCGTTTGGTACTTTTAGTGATGATTCACGAACTTGTTTTACCTTATCACCTAAGATTGCTTGGATCAGTTTTTCTTCAGGGGTTAGTTCAACTTGACCTTTTGGTGAAGTTTTCCCTACTAAGATATCACCTTCTTTAACTTCAGCCCCAACCATAATCACACCTTCTTCATCAAGGTAGCGCTTAGCTGATTCTGAGATATTTGGAATATCTCTAGTAATTTCTTCATCACCGTTTTTAGTTCTTAAACATTCGATCGTGTATTCATCGATATGAATTGATGAATAAACATCGTCCTTAAATAAACGGTCAGAGATAATCACTGCGTCTTCGTAGTTATAACCACTTCAAGTAGTAAAACCAACTAGAACGTTTTGTCCTAGTGCGAGCTCACCATTTTTCATTGATGGACCATCAGCTAAAGCTTGGTTAGTTTCAATCTTATCACCAACAGCAACGATCGGTGATTGGTTATAACAAGTGTTCTTATTTGATTTAACAAACTTTAATAAGTTGTAATCAGTTGATTTATTATCTTCACCTTTAACAGTGATCTTACTTGCATCAACATAAGTAACTGTTCCAGGATTTTTAGCAGTTACTAACATCCCTGAGTCTTGAGCGATCTTATACTCAACACCAGTCCCAACTAATGGAGAGTAAGGTTTTAGTAAAGGTGTAGCTTGACGTTGCATGTTTGCACCCATCAAAGCCCGAGACGAGTCATCGTTTTCTAAAAACGGAATTAATGAAGCTGCTACTGAAACAACTTGTTTTGGTGAAACGTCGATATAATCAACTTGCTTAGGGTCATATAGATCTTGAGATGAACGATATCTAGCAATAATCTTTTCGTTATTAATCGTTCCATCTTTAGCAACATCCATATAAGAAGAAGCTTCTGCAATAATATATTCATCTTCTCTTAGTGCAGTTAAGTGTTCAACTTTATCTGTAATCTTACCGTTTTCTACTTTTAGATAAGGGGTCATTAAGAAACCGTTCTTATCAATGGTCGCATAAAACGCTAATGACATAATCAAACCGATGTTCATCCCTTCAGGGGTTTCAATCGGACAGATTCTTCCATAGTGAGAGTAGTGAACGTCACGAATATCTAAGTTAGGGTCTTCCCGTGAGATCCCCCCAGGACCCATTGCTGAAATTCTTCTCTTATTAGTTAATTCAGATAATGGGTTTTGTTGGTCTAAGAATTGGGTTAATTGGTGCGTGTTAAAGAAATCTTTAATCACGATTTGGAATGGTTTTGGATTAATAACTGATTTCACAGTTAGATCATTACTACTCTTAGTACCAAGATCTGAATCAGGATCGTTTTCAGCATCTTGATCAGCTAACTTATTATTACCATCTGCAGTTTGTAACTTATCTTTGATGTATTTTTCAATCCGCATCATTCCGGTTTGAACTTTAGATTTTAATAGTTCGTTAATTAGTTTTAAACGCTTATTGCCTAAATGATCAATATCGTCATATAAACCGATATTGAATGGTAAGTTAACAATATATGAAACGATCGAAATTAGATCAGCTAAAGTTAAAGTTTCAATCGATTCATTAGATCCATCGATCCCAATAATTTGGGTTGTTTCATTTCTTAGATCATTATTAACATAAATCTGAACTTCTTCATACGTATTTACATCAGTAAATTGCGTATTAAGTTCTGGGTTAATGAAATCGATCTGCTTGATGATATCTAAACGTTTTTCTTTTGATAAACGTTTAAATAAATCAAGTTGTTCTTTAAGCATTAACGTCCCTTGCTTAATTACAACATTACCATCAAGATCTTTAATATCTTGAGCAATTGTTCGTTGGTATAAACGTTCAGAAACTCTTAGTTTACGAACGAATTTGTGACGACCTGCTGAAGATAGGTCATAACGTTTCTTTTGGAAGAAGTGTTGTAATAAGATTGATTGGTAAGAGATCTCTTCTTTTTGTGAAACGTTATCAAGACTTCTTGTTGAGATTGATAGTTCTTGAATTACGTGTTTAGCAGCCTTTTCACAGATTAGTTTTCTTAAAACAACACCGATGTGGGTGTTTAAAGACTCGATCTTAGTTGGATTTGGGTTAGATGAGTTTAGTAGTTCTTGCTTTTCTTGGTTCAGTTTGTATCAATCTAAAACTAAGTTCTTTCATTTTTGATCAATCGGTAAAGATTTAACTTTGCTAATGCGGTCTGATTCGATATCGCGGATTAATTGCGCGATATCAGCTTCATTAAGAATTTGTTTTTCATTATAAAACTCAGATTCTAATGATCTTAAGATGTAATCATTATTATTAAAGATCTCTTTAATCTTAATCTCACTTAAACCAAAGGCTTTAAGCAATGTCGTAATTGAAAATACCTTAGCACTTTCACCACCAACATCACGCACAACTGCTTGAACAAAGTCTTTGTTTTCAGCAATATAGAACAACATTAATGTTCCCTTAGAAGGGAATACTTCACAGATATAACCTTCTTGGTTACGTTTTCTTGAGTTAGATAGTTTAACTTGTGACTTATTTAGAATGTAAGCACCTGGTGATCTCACGATCTGAGCAACAACAAACTTTTCAATCCCATTAACAATGAAAGCTCCGTTTTCGGTCATCAATGGAATATCAGCAAAATAGATCCCTTCAGCCTTTGATTTAGCTGATTTTTTACTGATCTTTTTTACTGTCCCAGTTTGGTGGTTTACTAAAGATAAATTAACATATAAGCTAGCATCATAGGTTTTTGATTCTGCACTAGCTTCTTCTTTTGTGATCTGTGGATCAAGGATCTTCATTCCGTGGAATTCCACAGAATATTTTCCGTTTGGTGATTTGATTGGGAAGTATGATCCGATGATCTCTTCTAATTCTTTTTCAAGAAACTGCTTATAAGCGTTTACTTGAATCCCTGGTAAATTTAAGGGGTTATATTTGTTATGAACTTTTGAATAGTCTCTTCTAACTACTTTTGGTGAATATTGAGTATTATGAAAGGCCGAGTTTTTTTTCACGAATGAACTCCGAATTAAAGATTTAGACTACCTAAAAATATGATATCTACAGTAGATAACCTAAAGCATTTTAATATATTAACATAAAATAAAAATAAAAGTTTGTAAAATTATTTTATGAGAGATAACACTATGTCAAACCAAATTGATCTATCTAAAATTGAAAGCATCGAATTAATCAGACCTAATGCCAAACATAAACTTGTTTTCTTACACGGGTTTGGTTCAAATTTTAAGATAAAAAGACGGCTGTGAGAGTACTATGATAATTGCAGTTTTTATGCTTTAAACTTACCAGGTCATGGCGAAAGTAAGATCCAAGATCCTAACCAATTATCAATTGCTTATTTTGCCCAAATTATTAAAGCTTATTTTGAAAAACACGACTTAAAAGATGTGATCTTATTAGGTCACTCAATGGGTGGTGGATTGGCTGCAATTATGAATAGTTTAATCCCTGAAAGAATTAAATTAAGTGTTCTAGAAGCACCAGCTAACGGATCAATTTTAAGTAACCTCAGTAATATCTCAAAGTTAGTACCTAATAATCCTGAAGAGATGAAGCAACTTTATTATGTACTTTATTATGATCCAGTTAAGGAATTTCAGGGCAAAATTGATGAGATGGCAGTAGCTGAATACAACCAAGATAAGGATTATATGGAGATGCTAAAACCATTATTATCAATTGGGGTTTTAGAAGAGATGAGTGAACTAAGTGATATAGGTTATCGTAGTGTCACCAAACCAATGCTAGTAATCTTTGGTCGTGAAGATAAGATCGTAATACCAACTGATTCAGTTGAGCATATTAAGCAATTAAATCCAAAGATTCAATTTGCCTTTATTGAAAACTCAGGACATTTACCTTATTACGAACATCCAAAAGAGTTCTATAAAATTATGTCTACTTTTATCAAAAGTGTTGACCCAACTTTTGAGAAGTAAAATTTTTAAAATTAACGGCAAAAACAGAATAAAATTGATTTTTATCTCAACCGAAAAAATTGATTTTTTATTTGGTGATTATCTATCTATATTTTATTGATTTCATCTATTCTGTTTTGTAATAGTTTTTATGCTCAATAGTTCTTGTTGTGATTAATGAGAGATTGCTTTCATATCAAGTATTTGACACATTTGACTTACAGTTTATCTAATAAAGCTAGAAATATTTCTCTAGCTTTTCTTAAGGGATTTCTTGCAAGATTCTCTTAAAGTTGTTTTGCCAATCTTAGTTTGTGTGTCAATAAAAATATTTGATCCCACTAAGATCATTTCGATTATTGTTTCAAATTCTTTTATATCTGTGCTTTGTGTGTTAGATACAACCAATGCATAAATTTCTTCTGAGTATTTTTTTTTTTTTTTGAAAACCACAAGAGTGCATCACTATTAGAAAATGTAAAAAAAACTTAGCACCTCACAATAAAAGCCAACCCTTTAAAATCATTATTAATACATTTAAAGAGTTGGATTGTTATCTTTAATACAAACCATTAAAGTCTCCGATTTAATGCACCGCAAAAACCATAGAGGATCTATATTAATGGTTTTGACAAAAAAAACAGATCACGAATTATCTGGATTTTAAGACACGATCCTCTTGCAATAAAACATCTGTGGACAAAATCTAGAATTAAATGTCAGCGAAAAATATACAACCTCTGATACATTAAAATGGATCAAAGACGCAAGAACAAACACAAAAACGGTAATGAGTTTGGTTATTCACTATTAAATAACAATAATGAATCCGCAACACAATATTTGTTCGATACTAAAAGAACGGTGGTCAAATCTTAATTGAACAAAATAAGATTCTAGAAAAGTTACTCCAAGACATGCAGCTCGATCACAAGGATTATCTGAAAACTCATTATTCCTGTTACGACAAAGAAGCATGCAAGCTGTTGCTAATTCCTATGCGTTATACTAATAAAACCGACCTGAATCAGATCATCAAGGTAATAAAAACTAAAAGGAATTAGTAATCCTGTCTCTTTGCTCTTTCTAAAAGTAGTTTGGTTAAAAAAAGATGATTTCTTATCTTTCGTAAGAAATCATCTTTGCTAAATCGTCCGCTTCTTTTTTGCTTGCTAAGATCTTAACTGTTTCGATCGCAAAATCAATTGCGTGCCCAGTTGCTCGAGCAGTTATGATATTGTCAGACAATAACACGTTTGTTTTTGAATCAAAATTTGATCCGATGGCATCTTTGTGTTCTTTACTAGCCACTACTTTCTTGCCTTCTAAAAGACCTAGGTTTTTAAGAATTATTGGTGATTCGTTAATCGCTAGAATATAGCGCGGGGTTGTTTGGTCTTTTTCATTAAATTTACTTAGATAGTGAGTTAACTTTTGGTCATCACCAAAACGCTTTGAACCTAACCCACCAGGTAAGTAAATCGCATTGTATTGCATTAAATTTGACTTATCAATTGTTAAACCACACTTAATTGAAGTCCCTTGTGCTAAAGTAACACTATTCTTTTTCTCAATCGAGATATAGTCAACAATAAATCTAGCTCTTCTTCACAGATCGGTTGGAATTATTAATTCTAAATCATCAACTCCAGTGGCAACAATCGCAGCTATTCTTATTTGTCTTTTAATATTTTTTTTCATTTATCATCACCATCATTAGAGCTAAAACTGTCTAAAAAAGTAGCTCTATCTCACATAATACTGATAATATTTTAACATTTATAAAAAAGGTAATTATATATTTTAAAATCAAAATATTTTAAAATCTTAACATGTATACTTTTAAAAGATATCTTACTAAAACTAAAGATACACTGATCAGACAGTTTAAGGCTGCAAATGCTAAAAAACTAATCAAAATAAAATACCCCATTTTAGCTGTAATGGGATTTTTTGTTTTATTAATTGTTTTTGTTTTAAGAGATTATTTCTTAAAACTAGGTATTGGGCACAGCACATCAACTGGTTTCATCACAATTAATGTAATAACCAACTCTGGTGTTGGTTTTTCATTATTTAATCAGAATCCTGCTGTACCTTATTTATTGCAAAGTTTATTAACAATAATCTTCTTAATTACCTTTATTTTTTCAAAAAATAAAGCACTAATCGTGTTATTACCATTAATCACTTTTGGAGGGTTAGCAAACGTGATTGATCGATCAGTACCAGTTACTTTAAGTAATGGAACTGTAGAGACTAATTCGGTTTTAGACTATTTTCAATTCTTCAGATCATCAGCAATTTTCAATTTTGCTGATATCTGTATTGTTACTGGATTTGCTTTAATTTTCTTAACGTTTGTAGTTGATATCTTCTTAGATTTAAAAAAGAAAAATAAGAAAACAGTTTCAACAACTAATAAACAACTTCATGGGTGAAAAAGTATCCCATTAGAAGAACGTAGTAAATGAAACGATTGGGCTGATCACAAATGTGTTTTTTGTAATCAGCAAATGATGATTAATAGCAACGAAGTGATCTGTTCAAACGAAGAATGTGCTTATATTGATCTAATCAATATTGCCAAGCCAATCTCTGTAGAAAAACAAGAAAACTGTCTAATCTGTAATAGTGAAATGATTAAAAAAGTGGATGACAAACAAGCTAGTTTTTTAGCTTGCTCACGTTTTAATGAAAAGTGTTATTACACTAAAAGTTGTAAACAAATAGAGAATAATGCCTAAACATACTTTTGTTAATAACGATAGTGAAAAAATTCGTTTAGATATTTTTTTAACTTACAACCTAAATTTGTCTCGTAATAAGACATCATTTTTGATCCTTAATGATTTAGTAAAAGTTAATAAAAAGCTGGTAAATAAGAACAATTTTGTTCTTAAAGTTGGTGATGTTGTTGAACTTGAATACGAAGAAAGTATCTTTAATAAAGTTAGTAATGAGATCTTACCTTTTAACAAGAAGTTAGATATCGTTTATGAAGATGATGATCTGATTATTGTTAATAAACCAACCAACATGTTATCTCACCCAACTACTCACAATGAACCTGATACGTTGCTAAATTGTTTGATGTATCATAACAAGAAACAAAAGGTTTATTTAGCACACCGGTTAGACAAAGATACAACTGGTCTGATTGTTGCGACAAAGAACTTTAAAGCGCTTGAAAAAATTCAAGAACAGATAACTAAAAGAATTATGAAGCGTTATTATTTAGCGATTGTTCATTATCCGTTTAATGAATTAAGGGCTGTTATTGATGCGCCAATCGGTTATCTAAAAGATCATGACTTAAAGTTTGGGGTAGAGAACACGAAAAACCCTAAGAATGCAATTACTAAGATTTATGTACTTGATCAAAACAAGAAGTACGCTCTAATTAAATGTGAGTTGTTAACTGGTAGAACTCACCAAATTCGCGTTCATATGGACTTTATTAAGCATAATATCATCAATGATCCATTATATGGGGTAAAAGGAGAACAAAGAACTGATTATAAGCAGTTCTTACATGCTTATCAATTAGAATTAACTCATCCCACAACTAATGTATCATTGTTTTTTGAAGTAAAACCCGATGAAGTCTTTATGAAAAAACTATTTGACGTTCATCTTGATTTAAATCAAGAATTAAAGGGACTATTTGAGTAATTACTATGCTAAAAAAATATTCTTTATTTATCGACACTTGTTTAGATAAGATTAATCTTGCAATCTTTGATAGTGAAAAAGAAGAAATCTATTATTACACTTCAATCGAGCTACATAAGAACTTAGTTGATATCATTATTAATAAAATTGAAGAGTTCTTAGCAGATCACAAGATTAAAATGAAATCAATTAGAAAATTGTATCTAACACTTGGACCAGGTTCATTTAGCGGTGTGAGAGTTGGAACAAACATTGCTAAAACATGGAAAACTGTTGATCCGTCATTAGAAGTTTATACGATTTCAAATCTTAAGATCCAAGTTCCATATGGAGAAGGAATTTCGTGCATTGATGCAAAATCAAATAAAAAATACGTAAGTATCTATCGTGGAAACGTTGGAATACTAAAAATTGTTGATGATGAAGAGTATGAAAATTTATGCAAGAAGAATCCTGATCTTTCACTTTTCAAAAACTTTAAGAACGTCGATATTTTTGAGAACTTAATCAATAACATCAAAAACTTCGAATTAACAGAACTAGAGAATATTAAACCAATCTATTTGAAGGATCCTCTTTAATTTTTTAAGATCACTAAGAGATACAGTAAAAATATAAAATCGGCATTTTTTGCCGATTTTTTATAAATTATTTATTTTCCACTAGAACCAAATGCTTTATCAGATCTAGTAGTTATTTTGTTTATTTGATCTGGAGTGACTTTATCTAGTTTAATATTTGCATCCACAGTTCTAGTATCAATAAACATTACGCTTGCAATTCTATCTCCAGCACTGAAATGTTGAGTCATTTTGCTAGCATTGGTAATTATTAAAAATGTATGTCCACGATAATTGCTGTCAATTATCGTATTTGCTAAGATAATTCCTTTTTTTGCTACTGAACTACGCACCATAAACTGGGCATGAATATTATGAGGTAATTCAAAGATAACTCCTGTATCAATGATTTTAGTTTCTAATGATTCAATGGTTAAGTCATTTGGTAATTGAATATCATATCCGCCATCACCATCATAGGCTTTTCTTAACGTGTAATTTCCATCGTTTTCGATTGTATATTTGATTGTTATCATTTGTGTTTTCTATTCTTATTATTTCTAACTAGTTGACCTTGCTTATTAAGTTTTTAATAAAAGTAAGTTTTACCGACTATGTTACCTATTACAGTTATGAAATTAGTTCAACTATTTGCAATTCTTTAATCTGTTTTGTCTTTCAGGATATTATTATAAAAATTTGTCTAAAGTAACTACTAAAAATTTACATTGTTTCAAGAACTGATTTGAAAAAAGTTAAATAATGAGTGACACTAAATTAACAAGTGTAATCACTTGATTTATCTGTTAAATAAGCTTTTAAAATAGTCAGTAAATAACTTTGTTGTAAAAATATTCGTTGATAAAATTAACTGTTTTTACCGCTAAATTTCATTAAATTTGTATCTTAGTAAAAATTCTAATTCATATATTTATAAAAAAATATCAAGCATTTCTTAGTTATAAATACTTGATAACTATTTAAACGTTATGTAGCTTATTGATCAGCTGTTCCTAAAGCATCATTAATCTGTCTAAGTAGATTTTCTTTAGTTAAATTAGTTGGATCGGCTGATCTAGTAATTCCTGAAACTGCTCCATTAAGAATAGATAGAATTCGATTTGCTTTTTCATCTGTATGAATGAAAGCAATTGAATTGTTAGCAGGATCTTTATTTAATTCTGATTTGAATGTCAATCAATCCGTTAAACTTGCTAAAGCCCCTTTATTTAAATAAATTCTTGATCAGTCGCTATTATTATAAGTTTCTGGAGTTGGGTTATTTTTTACCTTATCCACTTCGGCTTGTTCTTTAGCTATAGTATCTGTAAGTGCTTGTTGAGCTGTTGTAGATAGAGCTTGTTTAGAAGTTAAATCATACGCTGACACACTATTTAAAATCTGACTTACTGATTGATTGTTAAACGGAGAATCAGGTGCAGCTATTCTAGTATCGTTATTAAATAATCACTCTAAGAACTTTTTGGTTTGTTCATCTCTTTGTCTAGAAGTTGAAATCCCAATTAAAGAAGAACCACCAATTCAGAAAGTGTTCTTATTTAAATTATTTTTATCTAATTTAGTCAGCTGTGTTTTTCACAGAACATCATCTGCTGAAGCAAAGTTATTTTTTGCGTTATTAATGTCTTGTTGGGTAACATCACCTTTAGTGCTTCTAAACGTTCTAATCGTAAAAGGAGATACAACTGACTGATTTCATCCAACGTGAGGAGCGATACCAAAAGCAGTATCGAAATTTCTAATATCTCATGACGCTCAATCAGATGTTCCGCCTGTTCCAAAATAAATTGATTTTAAAACCTGCTTATCATTTAAATTTAATGTTGTGTAATTATTCTTAAAGAAATCGTAAGTTTCTCCAATTGTGCTTTGATCAGCTGTCTTTCTTAGATTAGAAAAATCTAAATCAAATTGGTTGTCTTGTAATTTTAGATTTCACAATCAAGAATCTCTAGAATTACCTAATTTTGATCACAGATATTTTTGATAAATATTTGGACCATAATCTAACATAAATACTTTTAAATCTCTTTGTTGGCCTGTAACTGTTCGAGCTTGCTTTAGTTCTAAACCTTCAGTAAATTTCTTAGAAAATTCAAACATTGATTCTAGGTTTGAAAAAGTTTGATCGTCAACAGTAAGTCCTTTGTAAATTTCGTTGTTTTTTATCTGCAAATCTTTTCATTTTTTGTTTGGAATCTTCTCCATAAAGTCTTCCATATGAAGTTCTTTGTAGGTTGCAGAATTCTTATCTACAGTTCCACCGCCTTGATCCACTAAACTAAATAACAAATTCATTAAAGGTTTGTTGAATACTAAACTGTCAGTGGTTGTTAAATTAAACGGAATTGCATAAACTTTATCACTACTTTGGGTAGATCCACTTATTTTATTGAAGTTGTTATAAATGTCACTGTCAAAATAGTTTTCGTTGATAATTGGATTGTTAGATAAATCTAATAATCGATTAAATCCATTAATCTGATAAGCTGCATTTAGATCAGCTAATATAATATTTGGAACTAAAGGTGAGTTAGAACGAATGCTACCTACAACATTATTAGTTAATTGTAATTCGCTAGTAGCATTAGTTTTTTCACTTTGTTGTAATTCAACAGGTAAAAAACCTGGCGTATTAGCAAATTGTTTATTGTAGAGATCAACCAATTGACTAAATGCTGACATTAATGGATAAAATTGATTTTGTGCAGTCTGAATAACAACTTTGTCATCAAATTCTCCTTTTTGAACGGGTTGTGACGCTCTAGTGCAAGACGACAAAAATATTCCCAAAGAACTTAAAGCTGCGATGGAATAAATATAAAATTTAGTTCTTTTTCTCATAAATTTTTCCTATCTTATAGTTTAGGTTAGTTTTTAACTTTAACCTGGTTTTCCTTTTTTACTTTACTACTAATTATTTATTTGTTTATATAAAAACGCAAATATTTAAATTATTGGTTACCCAAAGCAATTTATGTTTTCTTATTCACAATCTTGTAAAACAACGAGAAATCCTTCGATTTCTAAAATATGTCTAAGTTTTTAAACTAGCGAATTTAACGCTCTGCGGATTAAGGCATCACGCTTTATTCGTTTCTGTTTAAGCTGGAACTAATTTGTAAACTTTTTATACAAAATTTGCAATTATCAAAAGTACATTTTAGTAAGTAAAAAAATGTGCATGCACTCTGAAAAATAAAAAGAAATTTATCATTTTTACCGTTAAATATTAAAATTTTTATTTATGTAAACAACAATTCATTCAAACATTTTATTGAATTAAAAAAAGAATTATACGATCTCCGAAAAAACATTTCATTTGCTCTTGATAAGCTAAAAAACAAAGCCAGACAAATTCCATATAAACACTTTTGCAAACTTAGTTGTCAATTAAAACAAGAAATTAAAAAGGTGTTAAAGTTCAAACGGTTTGAACCTTTGCATCCACAAAATGCAAACTATCTCTTGAACAAAAGTTAGAATTATCTTAAATGTAAAATTGTCACAAGACTGAAGTGACTAAAAAGTTAACAACTAACATCTAGTTTTTTCAAAAATTTTAGAGCTTTACACATTTAGAAAAAAAATATTTATTAGCATAATAAGATTAATTTACCAAGACTAACTAAAAATGGAAAATTATCAACAGTTAAAAAAATTAGCAATTATTCGTCTTATTGTCTCTTTTATTGTCTACATAACGTTTTTTATAGGGATGCTAATGACTGTATTCGGTGTTATTTATTTTTTACAATGAAAAGAAACTTCTAAGTCAGAAACTGAGAGTCTAGCTTTGAATTTACTTGACTCTGGAGTATTATTACTAGTTTTATTTATTGCTTTGATCTTTTATTATATTTACCTAGTACGTAAAAGATCCTTGGACTTATTAAAAAAGACAATAAGTTAACTGCTCAACAAAAAGATGATTTGTATTTAACTAGTGGTTTTGTTTATATTTCTTATTTACTTAATGACATTAACTTTTTAAATATCGTTAGTACCTATAATCCTCATAAATAAAGGAAACGATAGTTGAACTAAGCTGCGAAATAAAAACTTTTTAATTTTTTTATAAAAAAATACTTTACAGAACAAAAATTTCAGTTATAATATTTATGTATAACTCGTTGAAGGGTCGTGCTATATAAATTCATTAATAACAAATAAATCAATCTATCTTAACCCATTCGAACTCCTTTCGAGTGGGTTTTTTATTTCGCCATCCCAATAAATATAAGAGTTTTTAATTAGTTAATTCTAGTTCTATGGTTTGTAAAAACATTTTGGTTAGTGCGTTTTTAGAAACTTTATAGATCTATTAATTAAAACTAACAGTGTTTTTGTAAAAAAAAATACTAAAAAATGTTGACATCTCAAATATCTTATGTATAATATAGATGTATAACTCGTTGAAGGGTCGTGCTATATAAATTCATTAATAACAAATAAATCAATCTATCTTAACTCATTCGAACTCCTTTCGAGTGGGTTTTTTATATTTATATAGCGCATACATCAAATTAAAGATTAATAAAAACGACAATTTTCTTATTACGAAGAGATTGTTGTCTATTATCTTTAAAAAGATCTGGTTCGATCATAAGCATAGTAGTCCAAAAGCTACTAGTCTCTCATATCTGCTTATCGATAATAAAAAAAACATGAAATCTGAAGTTTGATTCAGATTTCATGCCATATTTACATGGAGTAAAACAAATAACTTTTATTTTATTATCTAACTAACTTAGCGTTTAAACAGAAACATGATCCTTGAAAAAAGATTTAAAAAACATAATTTTTTATTTCGAACTAGCTTCTTTAGATCCTTCTTGAATAGTGTTATCAGCTACAGGACTAGCTGTTTTATCCATTAAAGTAAATGTTAAGTTACCTATGAAAGGAGTATTACCATTACTTACTCCACTGATAACAATTTTGTTTAATCCTTGTTTTAAATTTAAAGTCTGGCCTGTTGTTGTGCTTGATCCACTATTAGTAACGATATTCGCATTATTTGATGTATCGAAATGTCCTAAAGTATCTCAATTTGTTTGAGCTTTAACATTTAGTGCTAGAGAGTTATTACTAGTCTCATCAGAGCTGCTATTTAAGAATTTAATATTTCTATTTTGATTTGTAAGATACGAACCACTTAGATAATAATCGCCTGATTTTGGAGCATTTACATATATTGTAAATGTTCTATTGGCATTAACCGTGTTAGGAGAAGTTCTTACATTTGATAGGTCTCTAATTGATTTACTTGCATTACTACCTATTAACCCAACTAAGTATACTGTTGGAGATTTTGGCATATCAGCGCCATTTTGAATATTTAATTCATTGAATTGGCGAACATATATACTGTAACTAGCAGCAAGACTATAACCTTTTAATAGGTCAACAGTAACCGCTGTTGGATTATTTTCATTATTAAAGGTGTTTGCGAATAGATCATCATAAATCTTCTTTTTATTAGCATCACTATCTGATGAAGTCAGATACATATTACCAATCATAGGAGCTACTTTATTAGTTTGATCTGTTGGAACACTAAATTCAATTTTGTTTTCACCAAACTTTAAACCTGTTAATGTAACTTTAGCTACATTAATGTCAGCAACTGTTGGCGCTTCGTTCATTGTAGTAGCTGCAGGCATTGTTTCACTTGTAGAAGATTCTGAAGCCGAAGCTGTTTCTTCTTCTTCTGCAGCAGGTTTCGCTGCAGGTGCAGCCGCTGGAATCGCTGGAGCTGGGGTGACCGATGGTGCTGAAGATGATGTCTTAAAATCAACTGCTTTTGCCATTTCATCATTTAATTTATAATTCAGCGCTACTTTATCTTTATCACTATCTTTAACTAACTTGTAAGGGAAATATAAGTAAGCTGTTTTTTCAGCTCCAAAGTAACGAAAGCTTAATGTGTATTTAGCTTCAGCACCATTTAAACTATAGATTCATGAAACATCTGTTAAGGGTGCAGCTTGTTTTGTTGCATCTTCAGTTGGTGTAGTTGCTAAAGGAGTATTTTCAGAGGCCCAAACTTTTCTTTGCGCAAAATTTCAGTTTGGAGTATCTACATTAACACTAAAACCAACAAAACTGTAATTTCTTGGTTGCTCCTGATTATTTGCTTCATCAACTCCAGTCAAATTATTTTTAACTAAAGACTGTTTGATAAAACTGTTAGCTAAATTATCAGCATTTTGTTTTCAAGCTACTAGTTTTGAAGTTGCATTAGTAATATCTTGATTAGCTTGTGTTACACTCATAACTTCAGGAATATTTCCAGTAGCAGGGTCTAAAGTAGCTGTAACAATAGTATTGGCTTTTTCATATAAACTATTAAGATTAGTTCTGATTGCTGCATAATTTTCGTTTGCAATAGAATCTAAATTAGTTTTTTCTTCTTTTAACGTTTCTTTTAGATTGTTATATGCTTCTACTAGTGACGCGTGCTGTGCATCAAAATCAGTTTTTGCTTTAGCTGCTGCAGCAATTTCCGCTTCTAATGTTGTTCTAGCAGCATTAATATTCTGAGTAGTGGAAGCAGAATTATTAAGTACGTTTTTAGCAGTAGTATAAGCTGCTGAAAGTTTTGCACTAATTTTTGCATAATCAACGTATAATCCAACTTTTTCACTTTCGCTATTTGTTAAAGTGGTTAAAGCAGCTTTAGCGTTTGCTAATTCTTGTGCCGCAGTATCCATACCTGGATTAGTATCTCCGCCATTCATACCACCACTAGGAGGGTTTGGCATTGGATCTGGTTTTGGTTCAGGGTTTGGCTTTGGTTCAGGGTTTGGAGTTGGTGTAGTTGCTGAAGTACAACTAGCTGCTGCCAACATTACAAACGAACCAATACCTAATAAACTAACAAACTTTAAAATGTTTTTTCTCTTCACTTAAAGTTAAGCCAATAACTTACGTTCACCACGTCTATTATTGTCTAAAGAATATATAAAGTTCAGTAAGTAATAAATCGGGTTTATTTTCGCAGATCAAGCCAGACCAAACTCCCCTAACTTCTAAGAACTTCTTCTTCTTCTTCTTCTTCTTCTTCTTCTTCTTCTTCTTCTTCTTCTTCTTGGATTTTTAAAGGATTTTAGCTATTTTATATATTAAATACAACAACTCAATTTGTCTTAACTAAATAAAAAAAACACCAGAACTGCTTTAGCGATCCTGGGCTAATAATTTTATTTAACTAACTTAGCGCTTATATATTCTTTTCTGCAGTAGCAGAACTAGGCTCAACTTGTTCACTAATCGTTTGATTTCTTTCTAAACATGTTTTTGGTTTTATTATTAGTTTGAAGATGAACTTGTTCCAGTTGTTGGTGAGCTTTGAGCTTGTTGTGTTGATCCTGTTTCTGAACCTGCTGGTTCATTACTTTGACCTGATTGAGCTTCACTTGTTGAAGCTGTTCCTGATCTAGCATCTTGAGGTTGAGTTGCTTCTTCACCACCTTCTTTAGTTTGCTGTTGATCTGGAGTTTGTAATACGCTTATAGGTCTTACAAATTTAGTTAAAGGAATTCTAATTAAGAAAGTATTTAATCAACCTTCGCTGGTTACACCGTTAACTGCAAAATATACTGCGCTTGAGTCTCCATTAACTTGTTGTAAGAATACGCTGCTATCGTTTAAATTTCCTATTCTAAGTTCTTTAATGTTTTGAACTTTAGTTATAGCAACTCCGTCTTTTTCTGTTACAAGTTGAGCTTTAAATTTAGGGTCAAATTTGTTAACATAGTTAATTATTGCTTGTAATAATGAAGTTTGAGCGTTATCTCTTACTAATAATTCTTTGAATTTAGTGTTAAAGTTACCATCTACATTTGAGGTTCCGTTAATTGAAGTATTATTTTTAGATCCTACCTGAAGAAGCTTTGCATCTAACTCAATATTTGGCCCGGTGTAGTTTAAATAAACATTAACTTTTGCTTTTACGTTAGCATCATCAACTTTTGAATTTTGTGGCGCTGCTGAAGATGAAGCTCCTTGTGTTGCAAATAAGTTTTTATTTGGATCTGCTTCTTTATATAGATTTCTAATAGTTAGTGTAACTGTTTGAGAAGAATCATCTGCTTTTTTATAGCCTTCTTTAGGAGTTAAGGTAAAAGTTACTTTTGGTGTGAAAATAGTTTTTTTCTTTATGACTGATTCATCCCAAGAAATTTTAGGATCTGATAAAGTCATATTCTTGAACTTTTCTTCACCTAATTTTTTTGTCAGTTGCTCTGATACAAGACTTAGTTTATCTTGATTTTGATTAAATCATGTAGTTAATATTAATGCGTTTCTTTGTTTTCAAAAAGGATAGCTGCCAGTTGGGGATTCATTATATTCTCTATTCATTTGCGCAACAGTAGTAGGTAGAGTTGTAGTTACAATTTTCGGCATAAACCCGTCTCAGTATAGTGTACGACCAGCGTCAGCTTTATAGTAAGCAGTTTTGGTTGTAGGGTTATCACCGTTAAGTGCATCAGTAGCTGCTTTTAAAGTATCGTTTAATGATTTTAGATAAGAAGCAGTTGATGCTAAATTAGCTGTTGGAGTTTGTGCTGCAGGAGCAGTTTGCATAGTTGAAGTTTCTTCTGTTCCTGTCGCAACTTTAACTATAGCTGATGCTATCGCGCTAGGTGAAGTTTGCGTTGTTGTTGGAGTATCTGCTTGAGCTGGAGCCATTACAAAGTTTTGTAGTTTGAATTCTGATTTGTCTCTAGCTTTGGTTCAAGCTCTAGGGTTTCGTAAAGCACCATTTGTTGGAGCAGGAACCATAATTGATTCAGCTGTTCATTTGAATGCTGGAAATACTGATGAAGCTTTTAATAATGCATCGTCAAATGCAGTTTTGTTATCTGCGTCATAGTAATTTCTTGGGTAGTCCACCTGCATTTTTAGACCATTTGATACTAAAGTTTGAAGAGATTCTAATGATTCTTTTAATGATGTTAGGTTTTCTAACATTGTTGTAGCTTGAGCAGCGTGATCTTTATCTAAAGCTGTAACTTGTCTTTGTAGTTCAGCTTTTAGAGTTGAGTTAACAAGAGTATCTAGCGCTTCTACTGCTGATGCTGCGCTAGTTTTTGTTTTTTGGAAGTCAAGCTCTGGTTTAACTGTTGCAACTGCTGCATCAAGATCTGTTTTTGAAGATTCTAATGAAGCTTTTGTTGTGTCTAAATTACTTGAAGCATCTAGATTTTTAAGTTTTGTTCCATCTTCTAGTAATTCTGTCGCTGCTGTTAATTTTGCTTCTAAAGTAGTTTTAAGATCTTGGCTTACATTTGTGTATTGTTCTTCAGATTGAAGTGTTTTAGCAGCAGTAACCGATCCGCTTAATGCTTTTACAGCTGAAACAAGAGCTTCTGCTTTAGTTTTTAAATCTCTTGCTGCAGGTCCTGTTGTAGTTGCATCAACTTGTCTTTTTAATGCTTCTTTAACTGAATCTGATAATTCTGCTGAAGCATCAATAACAACTTTAGCTTCTGTTTTAGCAGCTGCTAATTGCTGAGCAGAATTATCCATTCCTCTACCATTCCCTGGATTAGTATCTCCACCATTCATACCACTACTAGGAGGATTTGGATTAGGTGTTGGGGTAGTTGCTTGGGTACAACTAGCAGCTGCTAACATCACAAACGAACCAATACCTAATAAACTAACAAACTTTAAAATGTTTTTTCTTTTCACTTAAAGTCGAATTGACGAATTTGTAAAACGAACAAGTTCATCAAGATAAGAATATATAAAGTTCAGTAAGTAATAAATCGGGTTTATTTTCGTCGAACAGACGAGCCCCAAACCTCTAAACTTCTAAGAACTTCTTCTTCTTCTTCTTCTTCTTCTTCTTCGAAAACAAAAGTTTTTATTCGTTTTTACAGTTTATTCAGAAATAATTTACCAGCCTTTTTAAATAAAAAACACCAAAACTGCTTATCGGTCTTGGTGCTAATAATTTTATGTAACTAACTTAGCGCTTTATTCAAAGATAAAGATTTTTTTATTTGATTCATTATTATGTTGATTCACGAGTCTCACTTTCAGTATTACTTAACGGGTTATTATTTAAAGTGAATGTTAAATTACCAATATAAGGAGTATCATTAGTTCCACTAATAACTATCTTATTAAGACCTTGTTTAAGGTGTAATGTTCTTTTGGCCATATTGCCTGATACAACATTGTTAGTCGTATCACTTGTATCAAATGTTTCTAATGCAGTTCAAGCAGTTTTTGCTGTTACATTAATTGTTACAGAATTAGAATCATCACTCCCTGTTTGGAATTTTAATGATCTTTGTGTTCTATTTGTTGAAATATATGAACCACTAATTCCATACTGACCGTCAGATGGTGCATTTACATATATTGCAAGGGTTCTTTTTTGTCCTGCTATATTCGGGTTTCTAATTCTATTACTAACATTATTAACAGTTCTTTGTCCAGATCCTGCAATAAATCCAACTAAATAACTTGGGGCACTTGTTTGTGAATCTGAAGCTGTTTGATTTGCTCCAGTTAGTCGTTTAAATTCTCCAACATATGTTGATCAACCAGAAGCAAGACTATACCCTTTTAATAAATCAACGGTTACAGATCTAGAGTCAGTGCTTAAATTACTTGTATTGCCAAAGATTTGATTATAAATCTTTTCTTGACTTTCAGAATTTGAGCTAATAAACATATTGCCAATCATCGGAGCTACTTTATTAGTTTGATCTGTTGGAACGCTAAACTCAATAGTGTTTTGTCCAAATGCTAAACCTGTTAAAGTCACTTTAGCTATATTAATACTATCCACTGTTGGAGTAGGATTCATTTCATTATTAGAAGTTGCAGCTTCATCAGCAACTAAAACTTCAGAAGATGATCTACTTTCACTGCTACCTGTAGTTGTAGTTTCATTAGTAGTTGAATCAGCATTTGCAGGTTCTGTTCTAACTGGTTGAAAATTAATTAATTTTGGGCTAGCTTTATTTAGACTGTATTGAAGCGCTACTGAATTTGAATCAGCTTGTTTAACTAACTTATAAGGGAAATATAAGAATGTAGTATCAGGACCATAATACTCAAAACTTAGGGTATATTTAGTTCCTTCTCCAGCTAAACTATAAATCCAAGACACGTCAGTTGAAGAAACAGGGGAAGAAACTAGAACTGTTCTTCCACCTTCTTGACCTTCACTAGTTCAAACCTTTCTTTGAGCAAAATTTCAGTTAGGTAGATTTTGCGAATTACTAGTTAGATCAACACTATAAGCTGCAAAACTTCAATTTGCTGGTTGTTCTTGATTATGAGCTGAATCTGTTCCTGTAGATAATTGAGTTTTAGACAACGGTTTTTTCTCAAAATCGTTAAACTTATCTGCATTATCTTTTCAGTTCTTCAACGATTCAGGACTAATATCCATTTTAATGCTATTGTTAGCTTCGTTCACTTTCTTTAAATTAGGTCTTTCACCACTAGTAGGATCTAATGTTTTAGCTGTTATTGCACTACCTGTATCAAACAGTTTACTTAAGTGATTTTTAATACTACTATATTTATTTTCAGATAAACCTTCTAAGCTAGTTGTTTTAGATTGTAGTGTAGTTTTTAAATTATTATATGCAGTTACTAAAGGTTGATTTTTACTATCAAAATCATTCTTAGCACTAGCAGCTTTATCAATAGCTGCTTGTAGTGTAGTTGATGCAGATCTTAAATTATCTAAAGTTGCACTTGTATTTTCTGATGCAGTTTTAGCTGTCATATAAGCAGTGCTTAAAGTACTTTGAATTTTGGCATAATCAGCATATAAAGCAACGTTGGTATTTTCTGTACCAAGTAGGTCGGTTAGCGTTTTTCTAGCAGCTGCTAATTGTTGTTTTGGTGTGGTGTTCCCAGGATTAGGATTGTCGCCCATCATGCCACCACCATTCCCTGGATTGGTATTTCCATCAGACATACCTACACCACCGCCAGGATTTGGCATTGGATTTGGTTCAGGGTTTGGAGTTGGTGTTGGTGTTGGTGTTGGGTTCGGAGTTGGTGTAGTTGCTGAAGTACAGCTTGCAGCTGCCAACATTACAAACGAACCAATACCTAATAAACTAACAAACTTTAAAATGTTTTTTCTTTTCACTTAAAGTCGATCTGATAAATTTTTAAAAAATTAAAAAATTCACCAATTAAGAATATATAAAGTTCAGTAAGTAATAAATCGGGTTTATTTTCGCTCACTAGGCCAATCCAACACTCCTAAACTTCTAAGAACTTCTTCTTCTTCTTCTTCTTCGAAAACAAAAGCTTTCATTCGTTTTTACAGTTAATTCAGAAATAATTTACCAGCCTTTTTAAATAAAAAACATCAAAACCGTTTATCGGTCTTGATGCTAATAATTTTATGTAACTAACTTAGCGCTTATATATTCTTTTCTGCAGTAGCAGAACTAGGCTCAACTTGTTCACTAATCGTTTGATTGCTTTCTAAAGTAAATGTTAGATTACCTATAAATGGTGTATCGCCATTGTTTACTCCTGATACAACAATCTTGTTTAAACCTTGATTTAAGGTTAGAGTTCTTTTCATTGGTGTACCTGTTCCTGAAACAGTAGTGCTAGTCATCTTAGTATCAAAGTGACCTAATGTGGTTCAATTTTTTTGTTTTAAACCAGTGACTGTAACTTCATTATTACTGCCACTTGTACCGGTTGAGAATTTTAGACTTCTTGCTTGATTCGCTCCTTGTAAATATGCACCACTTATGTGATAGTTCCCGTTTACTGGTGCATTTGCATATATTGTGAATGTTCTTGTAGCGCCATTCATATTAGGAATATTTTTAATATTCATTGGACCGCTTGCAACTGTACGATTCTGGCTACCACCAATCAAACCAATTAAATAAACAAGGTCAGAGGTTTGTACACCATTACCTGTTAAACCAGTAAATTGACGAATATATGTGCTTCAACTAGTTGCAAGACTATATCCTTTTAATAGATCAACACTAACAGATGTTTGGCTAGCAGTTTGTGATGAAGTGTTTCCAAAAATACTATCGTAAATTTGCTTTTTATTTGCTTCATCATTAGATGAAGTAATATAGATATTACCAATCATTGGCGCAACTTTATTCATATTGTCTTGATCCATTGGAACACTAAATTCAATTGTGTTAGAACCAAACTTTAAATTAGATAAAGTCACTTTAGCAACATTAATAGTATTAACTGATGGCATTGGGTTAACTTTCTCATTAGCAGTTGTAGTTTCAGCTGATTCTTGTCTACCATCTGTTTCAGCTGGAGCTGAAGCAGTAGCAGCCGCTTCACTAAACTGAATCGCTACAGAATCTGCTTGATTTAATTTATATTGAAGCCCGACTTTATCACTGGTTTTAGCCAACTTATAAGGAAAGTATAAATAACCAGTTTGTGGGCCATAATAATCAAATGTTAGTGTATATTTAGCTCCTGTCCCGCTTAAAGTGTAGATTCATGACACATCTGTTAAAGGAGCAGAGTTTTGTGAATTATTAGGTAAAGGGCTGGTTCAAGTTCTACTATCTGCTGTTCAAACTGTTCTTTGTGCAAAATTTCAGTTTGGACTTGCTATGTCACTAGCATAAGCTACAAAGCTATAATTTCCTGGTTGTTTCGTATTATTAGAACCTTCACTCATTAATTTAGTTCTATCCAATTTATACAATTGATAATTTGCAAACAGATCAGCATTACTTTTTTCTGAATTAATTTTTTCTTCTTTTATTGCTTCTAGGATTTTGGTGTTTTCAGCATTAAGTGTAGCTACAACTGGAAGATTACCATTCACTGGATTCAATGTTTGTTTAACGATTTCTTCAGCTGTTGAAGAAGCTGCATTAATTTCACTCAAAATTGCGCTATATTTTTCTTGATTTAATGACATTACTATAGCTTCTTTTTTATTAAGAGTGTCTTTTAAAACTTTGTATGCCATTAATAATTGGCTATTTTGTTGATCAAATTTTTCTTTGTCACTAGCAGCAGTATTAATAGCAGTTTGTAACGTTGATGTTGCTGTTTTAACTTGATCTAAAGTTGATGTTGAACTATCTGAAGTCGTTTTAGCAACTGCGTACGCAGAAGTCAAGTCAGCTTTAATTTTTGCATAGTCTGCATATAATTCAACAGTCTTAGATTCTCCACCAATTAAATCACTTAAAGCTTTTTTAGCATTCACTAATTCCTGGTTAGTAGCATTCATCATGCCTTGTCCACCACCTGGATTAGTATCTACGCCATTCATACCACCACTAGGAGGATTATTCGTGTCACCACCACCAGGATTTGGCTTTGGTTCAGGGTTAGGTGTTGGGGTAGGAGTTGGAGTTGGAGTTGGAGTTGGAGTTGGAGTTGGAGTTGGAGTGCTAGCTTGAGTACAGCTAGCAGCTGCTAACATTACAAACGAACCAATACCTAATAAACTAACAAACTTTAAAATGTTTTTTCTTTTCACTTAAAGTTAAGCCAATAACTTACGTTCACCACGTCTATTATTATCTAAAGAATATATAAAGTTCAGTAAGTAATAAATCGGGTTTATTTTCGCTGATCAAACCAACCCCAGACCACAGAACTTCTAAGAACTTCTTCTTCTTCTTCTTCTTCTTCTTCGAGAAACAAAGGGTTTTGTTGATATTTATACTTCAACCACAACTATGATTCTATAATTCCAACTAGTAAATAAAAAAACACCAGAACCGCTTTAGCGATCCTGGTGCTAATAATTTTATTTAACTAACTTAGCGACTTATTCAAATATAAGTATTTCTTTTTTACTTTTCAGTTTTATCATTTTGTTCTAAACCAACATAATTATGATTAAGCAGCAACTTGAACACCATTAGATGAAGGACTACCACTAGTTTCTGCTGTATTAGAATTAGGAGTTGTTGTATTGGCATGTAAACTAAATGTTAAATTGCCAATATAAGGAGTATCATTATTATTAGTCCCGCTAATGACAACTTTATTTAAACCTTTATTTAAGTGTAAGGTTCTATTAGTATTTTGCATATTTTGTCCATCAGCGTTTGTAGTAGTGCCATTCGTAATATTTGTATTATTAGCAGTATCAAAAGTTCCTAGTGTATTTCAATCAGTTTGTGCATTGACAGTTATTGTCAAATCATTCATCATATTATTTGTTGCTCCACTATTTGTTGAGAATTTTAAATTTCGTTGTGCATTTGTAAGATACGACCCTCTAATAGAATAATCACCTTCTCTTGGTGCATTCACATAGATTGTGAATGTTCTAGCATCATTATCTACATTAGGAGAGTTTTGTATATTCGTAATTCCAGAATCATCTGTACGTCTTTGACTACCACCAATTAATCCAACTAGATAAACAGTAGGAGAAGTTCCCATCATATCACCACTAGTTTTTAAGTTTGTAAACTGACGGATGTATTCTCGAAAACTAGTTGCTAAACTATAACCTTTTAATAGATCAACTGTTACAGCTGTTTGATTCTCTTGTTGAACTGATGTGTTTCCAAATAGATCATCGTAGATTTTATCTCTATTAGCTTCAGTATTAGAAGAAGTTAGATACATATTTCCAATCATTGGAGCAACTTTATTAGAAACGCCTGTTGGAATACTAAATTCGATTTTGTTTTTACCAAATTTTAAATCTGTTAAGGTAACTTTAGCTACATTAATATCACTAACTGTTGGAGTTTCGTTCATTGCACTAGTTTCAGGTGCGCTTTGATTAGACTGAGAATTTTCTTGGTTTCTTGGATTAGAATCAGCAGAACTTTCTGCTGCTCTTCTCTCTGGATTCGATGGAGTAGATCCTGCTGGTTGTCTTTGATCTGGTGAACTTAAAGTTTCTGATTCACCCGCAGGTGCTTGAGTTGCTGAACTCTTCTTGAATTCTATCGCTTTGGGATCAGCATCGTTTAATTTATATTGAAGTTCTACTTCATCACTAGCTTTAACTAACTTATAAGGAAAGTAAAGATAACCAGTTTTAGAACCATAATAATTGAATGTTAAAGTATACTTAGCACCTGCTCCTGTTAAACTATAGATTCATGATACATCTGTTAAAGGAACTGAATTTTCAGATTGATTAGCAAGAGGGCGGTTCTTATTATTTGTATTAGTTCATACTATTCTTTTAGCGAAGTTTCAATTAGGAGTATTATTTTGGTTACCAGTTCCACCAGGTACATCGACAGTATAACCTACAAAACTATAGTTTCCTGGTTGAGGAGCCATATTAGTTGTACTGACAATATCTGTTTTATTAATTACTTGTTTAACAAAACTATCAGCTAGCATAGTAGCATTTTGCTTTTGTTGTGTTAATACATCTTCTTTAGTTGCTTCTCTAAGTTTTGTATTAGCATTAACTACTGCTTGAGTATCAAGCACAACCCCTTCAACCGTTTCTAAGGTTTTATTAGTAAGTGCTTTGCCTGCATTATATAATGCAGTTAAGTGCATTTTGATTCCGGAAAACTGTTCTTGCGTATAAGCAGCTAGAGTTGTTTCTTCATTACTTATAGCTGTCTTAAGCTCTTTGTATGCTGTTACTAATGAAGCATGTTGTGAGTCAAAAGTTTGTTTACTAGTAGCTGCTACATTAATTGCAGTTTCTAATGTTGTTTTAGCATTATTTACTTCTTGTAAAGTTGCATCAGATTTATCTGAAATTTCTTTAGCTGCAGTGTAAGCTTTTACTAATTGGTCTTTGATTTTTGCATAGTCAGAGTACAAACCAACTTTTTCACTTTTGGTATTCAATAAAGTGGTTAAAGCTGTTTTAGCAGCTGCTAATTGTTGAGCAGCATTGTCCGTTCCTCCGCCATTCCCTGGATTAGTATCTCTGCCATTCATGCCACCACTAGGAGGATTTGGCTTTGGTTCAGGATTTGGAGTTGGATTTGGTTCAGGATTTGGAGTTGGTGTTGGGTTAGGTGTTGGGTTGACCGGTGTAGTACAGCTTGCAGCTGCCAACATTACAAACGAACCAATACCTAATAAACTAACAAACTTTAAAATGTTTTTTCTTTTCACTTAAAGTTGATCTCATGAATTCTTAAAAGATTAAAAATTCACCAAGTAAGAATATATAAAGTTCAATAAGTAATAAATCGGCTTAATTTTCGCTGATCACAGGATTCCCAAACCCCAGAACTCCTAAGAACTTCTTCTTCTTCTTCTTCTTCTTCTTCTTCTTCTTCTTCTTCTTCTTCGAAAAACAAAGGATTTTATAAGTTTTTATAGTTGAAACCACATACAGTTATTACTTATCAACTTTTTTAAAGATAAAAAAACACCAGAACCGTTCTAGCAATTCTAGTGCTAATAATTTTATGTAACTAACTTAGCGGGTTTATCTTCATGTGAAGAATTTATTTAGGCATTTCAACGGCATTTGTACTACTATCAGTATTAGAAACAGAATTTCTTAATGTAAAACTTAAATCACCTATATAAGGGGCGTTATTACTCTGTAATGTTCCACCTGCAAGAGTAATTTTATTTAGACCTTTTTTTAAGGTCAAAGTTTTCTTCATATCTTTAACAGAATTACCATTAGTGGTGCTCATCTCAAATGTATCAAA
Source organism: Mycoplasmoides gallisepticum (assembly GCF_900476085.1). Lineage (NCBI taxonomy): Bacteria > Bacillati > Mycoplasmatota > Mycoplasmoidales > Mycoplasmoidaceae > Mycoplasmoides > Mycoplasmoides gallisepticum. The sequence continues at coordinate 258,238 of NZ_LS991952.1, read as the reverse complement.
AGTACCTAAGGTAGTTCAGTTATTTTTACCTTTAACAGTAACTGTAACAGTATGATTTGAAGAGCTTTCAGTATTAGATGTAGATAATACTAAATTTCTATCATTATTAGTAAGGTATGAACCACTTATAGAATACTCACCATTCATAGGCGCATTTACATAGATTGTAAATGTTCTTCTATCACCATTTACATCAGGAGAAGTTCTTAGATTTGATAGGACGCCAGTTGATCTATTTGCATTACCACCAATCAAACCAATTAAATAAACAGGGTCAGAGGTTTGTACGCCATTACCTGTTAAATCAGTAAATTGACGAATATATGTTCTTCAACTAGCAGCAAGACTATAACCTTTTAATAGGTCAACAGTAATCGCTGTTGGATTATTTTCATTATTAAAGGTGTTGCCGAATATATCATCATAAATTTTGTTTTTATTAACTTCCGAATTAGATGAAGTTAAATACATATTTCCAATCATAGGAGCTACTTTACCTGTAGGAACACTAAATTCAATTGTGTTTGAATTGAAGTTTAGATTAGATAAAGCGACTTTAGCAATCTTAATATCGTCAACAGTTGGTGCTGACTGCATTTCAGCAGGACTAGTCATAGTTTCTTCTTCATTAGCAGCACCATCACTTGGACCAGAAGCTGGAGTTTGTACAAAGTTAATTTGTTTAGTATCACCACCATTTAACTTATATTGTAAACCAACATTATCACCAGTTTTAACTAATTTATAAGGGAAATATAAGTAAGCTGTTTTTTCAGCTCCAAAGTAACGAAAGCTTAATGTGTATTTAGCTTCAGCACCATTTAAACTATAGATTCATGAAACATCTGTTAAGGGTGCAGCTTGTTTTGTTGCATCTTCAGTTGGTGTAGTTGCTAAAGGAGTATTTTGAGAGGCCCAAACTTTTCTTTCAGCAAAGCTTCAATTAGGGCGATTATTATTTTGCGCACCATTAACATCAACACTAAAACCAACAAAACTGTAATTTCCTGGTTGCTCCTGATTATTTGCTTTATCAACTCCAGTCAAATTATTTTTAACTAAAGACTGTTTGATAAAACTGTTAGCTAAATTATCAGCATTTTGTTTTCAAGCTACTAGTCTTGAAGTTGCATTAGTAATATCTTGATTAGCTTGTGTTACACTCATAACTTCAGGAATATTTCCAGTAGTAGGCTCTAAAGTAGCTGTAACAATAGTATTGGCTTTTTCATATAAACTATTAAGATTAGTTCTGATTGCTGCATAATTTTCGTTTGCAATAGAATCTAAATTAGTTTTTTCTTCTTTTAACGTTTCTTTTAGATTGTTATATGCTTCTACTAGTGACGCGTGCTGTGCATCAAAATCAGTTTTTGCTTTAGCTGCTGCAGCAATTTCCGCTTCTAATGTTGTTCTAGCAGCATTAATATTCTGAGTAGTGGAAGCAGAATTATTAAGTACCTTTTTAGCAGTAGTATAAGCTGCTGAAAGTTTTGCACTAATTTTTGCATAATCAACGTATAATCCAACTTTTTCACTTTCGCTATTTGTTAAAGTGGTTAAAGCAGCTTTAGCGTTTGCTAATTCTTGTGCTGCAGAATCCATCATACCTTGTCCACCACCTGGATTAGTATCTCCGCCATTCATACCACCACTAGGAGGGTTTGGCATCGGATCTGGTTTTGGTTCAGGGTTTGGAGTTGGGTTAGGTGTTGGTGTAGTTGCTGAAGTACAGCTTGCAGCTGCCAACATCACAAATGAACCAATACCTAATAAACTAACAAACTTTAAAATGTTTTTTCTTTTCACTTAAAGTTGAATCGATGAATTTGTATGAAAAATACATACTCATCAAGTAAGGAATATATAAAGTTCAATTAAGTAATAAATCGGGTTTATTTTCGCTGATCAAACCAACCCCAGACCACAGAACTCCTAAGAACTTCTTCTTCTTCTTCTTCTTCTTCTTCTTCTTCTTCTTCGGAAAACAAAAGGTTTTGTTGATATTTATATTAAAACCAAATATACAATTGCATCTTTTTGATTAATAAAAAAACCAGAACCGTTTTATCGGTTCTGGTACTAATAATTTTATATAACTAACTTAGCGCTTATTTATAATTTTTCAACAGTTATTTCTTAGCATCCATCATTGCAGGACTCATTAAAGTGAATGTTAGGTTACCAATATATGGAGCACCCGGATTTTCACCCTTCATCATTACTGAAGTTATAACAACCTTGTTTAAACCTTTATTTAATTTTATTGTCTTTGATTCGTTTGTCTGACCACTACTAGAAGAACCACTTGTTTCAATGTCGTCATTATTCGCTGTATTAAAAGTACCTAGCGTATTTCAATTATTTTTTCCTTTAACAGTATATGTTATTGAATTATTTGCAGTAGCAGTTGTTGTGAATTTTAAGTTTCTATTATTTGATGTAAGATATGAACCTTCAATATAATATTGACCATCTTTAGGAGCATTTACATAGATCGTTAGAGTTCTACTAGATGTTTGAACAGAAGGACTAGCAACTTTATTATCAGCAGTAACAGAAGAATTTAGATTATTACGATTCCCACGACCACCAATATATCCAACTAAATAAGTCGGGTTGCTTTCATTCATTCGGTTAGAACTTGAAAATTGATAAAAATATGTTGAGTGGTCAGCTGCTAGACTATAACCCTTTAATAAGTTAACAGTGACAGAAGTTGGTTCATCTTGTTTATCTAAAGTATTGCTAAAAACATCATTGTATACTAAATTATCATTTTTATCAGTTGAACTAATATACATATTACCTATCATTGGAGCTACTTTATCTTGACCTGTTGGCACGCTGAATTCAATGGTGTTTTGACCAAATTTTAATTCAGATAACATAATTTTAGCTACTTTGATCTGATCAACGCTTGGCGCTGAGTTAACTGCACTTGTAGAAACATCACTTGTAGAAGAAGCTTTCTCTGCTTTTACTTGAGATTCAGGACTACTATCATCAGCTGTTGTAGCCATCTCAGAACCATCAGCATCACCAGCACTTTCTAGAGATGGAATTATTGCTGAGTTATTAAAATCGATAGATATCGGACTAGCACCATTTAACTTATATTGTAATGCAACATTATCACTTGATTTAACTGACTTGTATGGAAAATATAAGTATCCTGTAGTTGTGCCATAATTAGCAAAAGTAAAACTATATTTAGTTTCATTTCCAGCTAAACTATAAATTCATGATACTTCTGTTAAATCGCCTTGATTTTCTAATGGCTCATAAGTACTGCCACTACCCATTTTTGGTTTTCAAACAATTCTTTTAGCAAAATTATATTTATGACCAGTTATATCTTTGCTGTATCCTACAAAACTGTAATTTGCAGGTTGTTGTAATTCCGCATTACTTGTTAATTGTTGTTTATCTAAGGTTTTCTTTAAAAAACTATCAGATAATATGTTTGCATTATTTTTTCATTGTTCAATATTATTATTTGCATTTGTAATAAAATTGTTTACTACTTTTACAGCATCAACTTTAGGAATCTCCCCTGATGCAGGATATAGCGTAGCTGTTAAAATATTCTTAGCTTTACCATAATAAGTAGTAAGGTTATCTTTTATGGCTGTATAATTTGCATCAGACAAACCTTACTAAATTAGTAGTTTCTGATTTAACAGCATCTTTTAACGATGTATATGCACTAACTAAATCAGCATTTTGGTTATTAAAATCATTTTTATCACTAGCAGCTTTATCAATAGCCGTTTGTAAAGTTGATGTAGCACTTTTAACTTGTTCTAAAGCGGCGCTTGTATTATCTGATGTAGATTTAGCAGTTGTGTATGCAGCTGTTAAGTCGTTTTTGATTTTAGCATAATCAGAATACATCTCAACATTTGCGTTCTTGCTAGCTAACAAACTAGTTAAAGCAGTTCTAGCAGCAGTTAATTCTTGAGCTGCAGAATCCATCATACCTTGTCCGCCACCTGGATTAGTATTTCCACCATTCATGCCACCACTAGGAGGATTTGGTTTTGGTTCAGGGTTAGGTGTTGGTGTAGTAGCTGAAGTACAACTAGCTGCAGCCAACATCACAAATGAACCGATACCTAATAAACTAACAAACTTTAAAATGTTTTTTCTTTTCACTTAAAGTTAAATTGATGAACTTAGATAAAAAGATATTCATCAAGAAAGAATATATAAAGTTCAGTAAGTAATAAATCGGCATAATTGTCGCCCATAAATACGGCCTTAAAACTTCTAAGAACTTCTTCTTCTTCTTCTTCTTCTTCTTCGATGTTTAAAGATTTTTAGCCATTTTATATAGTGAATACAACAACTAAATTGCTTACTTAAACAGAACAAAAAAAACACCAGAACCGCTTTAACGATTCTGGACTAATAATTTTATGTAACTAACTTAGCGCTTATATATTATTTTTGCAGTTGCAGAACTAGGCTCAACTTGTTCACTAGTCGTTTGATTGCTTTCTAGAGGTTGTTGAGTGAGTTTCTCCATTTTCACTTGAATCTCTACTTCCTTCTTTATTACAGTATTAGAGCTTTGACTTTAATCATCTTTTGTTCCATAATCTGTTGTTTTAATAGTTGAATTACCATCTGTTTTGGTTGTGCCAGTTATTGGTGAGCTTTGAGCTTATTGTGTTGTTCCTGTTCCTAAACCTGTTTGAGCTGGTGCAGAAGCTGGGGTTGCAGTAAATGTAGTTAAAGGCTTAACAAATTTTGTTAATGGAATTCTAATTAGGAACGTATTTAATCACTTGTTATCACCTACACCGTTAACTGCAAAATATACTGCTTTTGTATCTCCTTGGATTTGCTGTAAGAATACTTTTTCATTGTATAGTAAATCGTTTAAATTTCCTATTCTAAGTTGTTTGTCGTTTTGAACGCTAGCTATAGCAACTCCGTTTTTATCTGTTACAAGTTGAGCTCTAAATTTATGGTCAAATTTATTAACATAGTTTATAACTGTGCTAAGAAATTCTCTTGGTATTCGATTATTATCGACTAATAGTTCTTTGAATTTATCATTAAAGGTTCCTTCAACATTTGAAGTACCATTAATTGAAGTATTTTCTTTTCCGCCTACTGTTGGTAGATCTGCATCTAACTCAATATTTGGCCCGGTGTAGTTAAGATATACATTAACCTTTTTTATAACCTCATCATCATTTGGTTTCATTGTATTATTTGGCGCTGCTGAAGATGAAGCTCCTTGTGTAGGAAGCTGGATTGTGCTTTCATCATCACGGTTATATAAAACTCTAACCACAAGACTTATCTCTTGAGCTGAAGCGTCTTGTCCTTCAGCTAAAGTGTAGCCTTCTTTTGCTGCAACTGTAAATGTTACAGTTGGAGTTTTAATATTATCACTACTAAAGCTAGCTTCTTTGAAAGTAAGCTTTACGTTTTTAAATCTTTCTGCTCCAAGCTTTTTAGTTAGTTGATCAGATAAACCTTCTCAGTTTGCTGCGTGACCAAATCAAGCTTTAATTTTATTTTGGTTGTCTGAATTATTTGCATTTGTTCAACTTGAATCAAAATTATCTAGCACAATTTTAGGCATAAACCCGTCTCAATATAGTGTACGACCCTCAACTAGTTTGTAGTATGCTGTCTTATTAGTTGTAGTATCACCATTTAACTTATCGGTTTCAGCTTTTAAGCTGTCATTTAATGATTTTAGATAAGAAACTGTTGATGCTAAATCAGCCATTGGAGCTGGTGCAGGAGTTCTTTGTGCTTCTCTTGATGCTGCGCCATCTGGTGAAGCAGCTTCACCATTTGCAACTCTAACTGAAGCTGATTCAGCTGCTGCAGGTTCTGTTGGTGTTGGTGCAGCTGCTTGAGCTGGAGCCATTACGAAGTTTTGTAGTACAAATTCTGATTTTTCTCTAGCTTTGGTTCAAGCTCTAGGGTTTGGTAAAGCACCATCTGTTGGAGCAGGAACCATAATTGATTCAGCTGTTCATTGGAATGCTGGAAATACTGATGAAGCTTTTAGTAAAGCTGCATCGAATGCTTCTTTATTGTCAGCATCGTAGTATTTTTGTGGATAATCCACTTGCATTGCAAGGCCTTTAGAAACTAGATCTTGAAGTGATGTTAGAGAAGCTTTTAATGATTTTAATTCTGAATCTAATTTATCAGCTTTACTTTGATCATTTTTAGGTAAATCATTTGCTTGTTTTTGAAGCTCAGCAAGAAACGCTTCATTTACAAGAGGTCTTAATTCTGAAGCTGTTTTAACAGCGCTAGCTTTAGTTTTAGCAAAAGTAAGCTCTGGTTTAACTGCTGCAACTGCTGCATCAAGATCTGTTTTTGAAGATTCTAATGAAGCTTTTGTTGTGTCTAAATTACTTGAAGCATCTAGATTTTTAAGTTTTGAATCTTCTGTTAGAAAACCAACTGCTGTTTTGTATTTTTCTTCTAAAGTAGTTTTAAGAGTTGGGTCAAAACTATTGTATTGTGCATCTTCTTTAACTGCTTTAGCAGCAGTAACCGATTCGCTTAATGCTTTTACAGTTGAAACAAGAGTTTCTGCTTTAGTTTTTAAATCTCTGGCTGCAGGTCCTGTTGTAGTTGCATCAACTTGTCTTTTTAATGCTTCTTTAACTGAATCTGATAATTCCGCCGAAGCATCGATAACAGCTTTAGCTTCTGTTTTAGCAGCTGCTAATTGTTGTGCAGCATTGTCCGTTCCTCCGCCATTCCCTGGATTAGTATTTCCACCATTCATACCACCACTAGGAGGGTTTGGCATTGGATCTGGTTTTGGTTCAGGGTTTCGAGTTGGTGTAGTTGCTGAAGTACAGCTTGCAGCTGCCAACATTACAAACGAACCAATACCTAATAAACTAACAAACTTTAAAATGTTTTTTCTTTTCACTTAAAGTCGATCTGATAAATTTTTAAAAAATTAAAAAATTCACCAATTAAGAATATATAAAGTTCAGTAAGTAATAAATCCGCTTAATTTTCGCAGATCACAGGATTCCCAAACCCCAGAACTCCTAAGAACTTCTTCTTCTTCGAAAATAAAAAGTTTTAATAATTTTTATAACAAATTCAGAGAAATGTTTTTTAAAAAAATTCCCAATATAAAAAAACATCAAAATTCGAATTGATTTTGATGTTAAATGACAAGCAAAATAACTTATATAAAATACCTAACTAACTGAACTTGATTACATATATTTTCTATTACTAAGATGGATTTGAAACATTAGTAGTTTCAGGTTGGGTTTCATTAAGAATAAATTCTAAATATCCAAAATTTGGAGCATTACCCATATTTTCAGTAGCTCCACTAACTACTATTTTATTTAATCCTTCTACTAGAGTTAATGTCTTTCTACCAGTAGAATCAGTTGTAACTTGGGTAGGTCCTTTTGTTGCAGAGGTATCAAAGGTTCTTAATGTAATAGTAGAATAATTACCTGTAGACAATTGTTTTACAGTTACATTATTATTAGAAGACATATCTCCGGTACTGAATTTAAGATCTCTACTAATCCCTGAAGTGAACACTCCTTTAATATAATAAGCACCTGCTTTTGGAGCATTTACATAAAAGGTGTAGGTACGACTATTTTGATTCGTTACTGATGATGGCAATTTCTGAACGTTTTCTGTAATAGAATAAATTCTACGTTCACTTGTTCCACCAACAAAACCAATTAAATAATACTTTTCATCTGCTTTATTTTCATTATTTAATGTTAAACCTGCACCACTGTATTCAGCAATATATGTTGATCAATCAGCTGCCAAACCATAACCTTTTAATAGATTAACACTAACAACTGTTGAGTTTGATTCATTACTTTCTGTATTTCCAAAAATCTGATTATAAATAGTTCTTTCACTATTTGCATTAGAAGTGAAATACATATTACCAATCATTGGAGCTACTTTAGTAGCTGGAACACTTAATTCAATAGTGTTCTCACCAAAAGCTAAACCAGGAATCATAACCTTGGCTATATTAATACTATCAACTGTTGCAGCAGGACCACTTGCATTTGCTTGAGTACCAAAAGTAATAGGTGTTGGTTGAGCTGCAGTATTTAATTTGTATTGTAAGCCAAGATTATTACTATCTGCTTGTTTAATTAACTTATAAGGGAAATATAGATAACCAGTTTCTGGTCCATAATAAGTGAATTTTAATGTGTATTTAGCATTTGTTCCAGTTAAACTATAGATTCATGATACATCTGTTAAAGGTTTTGTAGCAGTAGCTTCTGGGTTTGATGCTCCTTCTGGTTGAGTGGCTTGAACTGAATCAGCAGATTGATTAGGAAGTCTTGTAGTTGAACCTGTGTCACTACCATTTGTTCAAACCGTTCTTTGAGCAAAGCTTCAATTAGCATTATCTAAACCAACACTATAACCTACAAAACTATAGTTGCTAGGCATCGTGTTTTTGCTCTGAACATCAGTTAATTTTGTGCTATCTAATTTATAAAATTGATAGCTATTGAACATATCTGCATTAGTCTTGAATGGTTTAAGTGTTTCTGGATTAGTTTCTGTTGAAATACTGTTGCTAGCTTGTGCAATTGATTTAGGAGTAGGAGCAGAACCACTAATTGGATCTAGACTAGCACTAAGAATTTTTTCAGCTGCTTGATATGAAGCATTAACTTTTTTTAAGATTGCACTATATTGAGGATTACTTAATCCTAATGAACTTACAGTAGCTGATTTTTGGCTTACAGTAGTTTTTAAATTTCTGTAAGCCATTAATAGCTCGTTATGTGATTGATCAAAATTCTTTTTATCAGTAGCTGCTTTATCAATTGCTGTTTGTAAGTTTGATGTAGCAGATTTAACTTGTTCTAGAGTTGCTGATGAATTTTGAGAAGTTTGTTCAGCTGTTGTATATGCAGACTTTAAAGCGTTTTGAATTTTTGCATAATCTGCATACATTTCAACGTTGGTGTTTTTGCTATTTAATAAACTTGTTAAAGACGCTCTTGCAGCTGTTAACTCTCTAGCAGCAGCTTCATCACCAGGATTTGGGTTTGGTGTTGGTGTTGGTGTTGAAGTACAACTAGCTGCTGCCAACATCACAAACGAACTAATACCTAATAAACTAACAAACTTTAAAATATTTTTTCTTCTCACTTAAAGTTAAATTAATGAATTTGCACGTACCCAAATTCATTAAGAAAGAATATATAAAGTTCAATTAAGGAATAAATCGCGTTTATTTTCGCCGATCAAACCAACCCCAAACCTCAGAACTCCTAAGAACTTCTTCTTTTATTTTTCTTTTTCTTTTTTTCTTTGAAAAACAAAGGGTTTGAGCAATATTTTTTGCTAATTCAAAATCCAAGATCTACTTCGAAAACAAAATGCTCAAACCCCTTAAATATCAAAAAAAGCCTAATTAATCTTAAGCGCACTAACCCGTCGCTATAATCAAAACTATTCTCACAAACAGATAAAAAAATCTTGTTATTCCCTAACAAGATTTTGATTTTTTTTATGCTAATGATTTGGTCACTTTTCACAACCACATATCTAAGAACAAGATAATTTCATCTAAGATTGGTTGAACACGATAAGAGATCTTTTGCATCTTACCAATAAATTCTAAGATCGTTTTAAGATCTTTTTGTAACACCTTAAACAGTTCTTTAGATGAAATTGGCTTAGCGCTTTCTTCTTTAAGTAGAGAGTTTTTCAAAGCTTCTTTGTAACTGCCATAAGCAGTATTTTCTAGCATTACGATCTTTTCTGCAACTAAATCGACTTTATCAGCAGCTTCTTCGTAAAGTTTACCTAACTCTTCGTGAACTGGAAAGAAATCATCACCTTTGATATTTCAGTGAAAGTTTCTTACTTTAGTTTCCAATACAAACAATGAAGCTTGTAGAGTTAATAAATCTTTTACATTCTCTTGCATATTATTTTCCCTTTTTAGGATGGTATAATTTTATCACAAAATTAACTAGCACCAACCCCACTACAACGGTCATATTACAAGCTTAACTTTAAGAAAAAATAAAGGTACTAAACCGTACCTTTATTTTCATTTAATTGTTGGTTTTATTGGTTAATTACAACCTTCTCATCTTCTTGTGGTTCTTCGATTTTTGCCTCTAAATTAATCTTGTTTTTGTGCTTAGCAATAAAGAAGTAAATTAAGAAGACAAGAAAGAAGATGGCATAAGTAACGATTGTAATTGTGTTTTCAACTGTTCAACTTTGACCCACTAAGAATGGGAATAAGTAGATTAATGATGGCACTAGAATAAATAATACAGCCAGACCATAGAATAATAGTTCTCACCATCTAATGTTGGTTATCTTTTTTTGTTTAACCAAAACAAAGATCGTAATGAATGATAGGACGTATTGTAATAAGAAAGCAATCGTACCCATATTAATTACGTTTCTAAAGAAATTGGTATTGAGCTTTAAGAACATCGGCAACAACGTAAAGATAAACATCGACACGATAATTAACACCGCATTAGTAATAATCGCATTACGGTGTTGGTTAAAGCGGTTAGTTCTAGTTAAAAAGCTTGGTAAAAACCCGATCTGAGCTGCTGATACTAATACTTTTGGATTAGCTAAAGTACTAGTCATCGTACTTGAGATATTATAAAATAGTAAGTAGATTGAAAAGATTACTAAACCAGTTGTTCCTAGTACTGTTTTATAAACTTGAATAAACCCATCACTAATTAAATTTAGGTTTAAATTTAAGAATAAGATATAAGCTATCGTATAAAAACCAATGATCGTTACGATCGCAATAATTAAAGCTTTAGAGAACTTATTAAATTGTACGTTGTTAGCAATATTAGGTGTTGTTTCCACCCCACCAAAAGCAAACATAAACGTGATGATCGTTGAGAAAATTAAATAAGCATTAACATCTTTAACATTCTTAAAGTTCTCAACAAGATTAGAAGCATTTCTAGCTACTAAGATAACCAAACCAATGATCCCGATCCCTAGAGAGATTCATTTAATAATTGCTGTGGCAAAGATAAATCATTTTGATACTCTTACTCGTAAAACAACAAGTAAAACTAAACTGATATAAAAAACAATTGAAACTCCCCGAACGATCCAAAGTGTTGTTTCATTAGCAGTTAGTACTTCTGCAATTCTAACTAAGAATAAAGGTCCAGTCGCTGCAAACAATGGCACTTGAACATATTGGTTAAAACCTGTAAAACAGGTTAAAAACTTGTAATTAGTTTTTTTAGCATAAGAGATTGATCCACCTGTTTCATTTGGAAATGCGCTGATCAATCTTGAAAAAGCAAACGCAGTTGCTGTCGCAATAAATGAAGTTAAAAATAAGATCAGAATCGCTCAGTAGCCAATATTAACAATATCAACGATTGTGGCAATAAAACCAAAGCCAACAACGTAATTAATTGTTAGTAAGGCAAACGTCCGATCATTAAATGTTTTTTTAGTCATAAAAGCATTGTATTAAAAAAACGAAAAAAGCGGGAAAATCTACACGCACTATTTTTAACAAGTAATTAATCATAGATTAATTAAGTTAACTAAAATGTCAAACCTTAAGTAGGTTTGACAGATTTTTGACTGAAACAATCTAGACCTAAAATAATCAAAACATTAGGTTAAAACATCTAACAACCTACGCGATTAAAATAATAAACTTACTCAAAATTTGAGTTTATTTATTCAAGCTTTTTTAACCAAAAATCAAGAATAAATAAACTGAAATTTATCTAATATAAAGAAAAGACAGCACATAATCTTAGTGCTGGCTCTTGAATTTTAGGAATATGAATTATTGAATCGTTTTAAAAGATAATCATAAAATGATTCAATAATGGAGCGGGTGATGGGAATCGAACCCACATTAACAGCTTGGAAGGCTGCAGTTCTACCATTGAACTACACCCGCTTAATGGTGCCCAAAGCCGGACTTGAACCGGCACGGTATCGCTACCCCAGGATTTTAAGTCCTGTACGTCTACCATTCCGTCACTTGGGCGATAAAAAATGGTGACCCACCCGGGGATCGAACCCGGGACCCTTTGATTAAAAGTCAAATGCTCTACCGCTGAGCTAGTGAGTCATAAATGGCTGGAATGGATGGGATCGAACCATCGCATGATAGAGTCAAAGTCTATTGCCTTTCCGCTTGGCTACATTCCAATATGGTGGGCAGGGACGGATTCGAACCGCCGAAACCAAAAGGTGTCTGATTTACAGTCAGAAGCGTTTAGCCACTTCGCTACCTACCCATTATTACCCATAAAATTATAACATAAAAATTGTGAAATCTATGATTAGAACTTTATGGATCTGTTGGTTTTTTATCTTAATAAATGAATCTAAAGCACGATCTTTTTAATCGTTACTTTATAAGGGTGTTCAATCCCGATCACTTCAGCCGATTCACCTTCTTTTTTATCCATGATCGCTTTAGCTACAGGTGATTCGTGTGAGATCTTATTTTCAGCTGGATCACTTTCAATGGGACCAACAATCTCATACGTATAATTACATTCATCTGAATGATCGTGGATCGTTACTTTAGCACCAACGATTACTCGTTTGTTTTTCGTATCAACTTCTTTGATGATCTCATAGTGATTTAAGATATCTTGAATCTCAGTAATCCGACTTTCGATCTCACTTTGAGTTGCTTTAGCTGAATCATAATCAGCATTTTCAGATAAGTCACCTTGCTCACGTGCTTCTTGAATTAATTTAATTACATCTGCACGTTTAACATCAACTAAAAGTCTTAGTTCTGCTTGCAATTTCTTTAACCCTTCTTGGGTTAATAAGTGTTTTTTTGTTTTTGCCATAAACTATTATATTCGTAATTAAGTATTAGGATTAACTTCTTGTCGTTGAGCTTGAACTGCTTTTTTTGCTTTTAATTTTTGTGCTCTTTGATTTCTTTTAACAATTGAACGCACAATCGCTCTTACGATCGCATAGATGATTAAGCTAACAAATAATGAGCTTACAAAACTAATGCCTAACGGAATGAAATAACCAAAAAAGCCAGCTTTTAATTGGTTATTATCAGTCCCTAGAAAGCTATCAGCATTATATAAAACCGGGATGAAGTTTTTAATCTTACCAAACGGGCTTTCTGGGTCAGGTAACATCGTTGCAAATTCGCGATAACTAGCCCTACCCCATTCATAAGTCCCATCACGCTTAAATCAGGTTAGTGCTTGGTTAGAAAAGAAATTTTCATACAACTTAACTGGGTTAAATTCTTTGTCGTATCACAATAAGCTAAAGAATAAGTAAATGAAGCCAAATAGTAATACTAAAAAGAATACAAAGAAAGCTAAACTCACTAAAAATCTTTTTAGAATCGGTGGTTTGTGATTACTCATAAGTTAATCAATATTCTTATAAATTATATTATCTCGGATTAATTAATGAACGATAATTTTCTATCTGCGATAGCTCATAATTCTTAAGATATCAATGAATAAGATGAATAATCTAAAGAATAAGATGAATGAAGTGTAAGCAATGAAATTATTAATTAACTGTTCATTATCACTTAATTGGATTGATTCAGCCACTTTTCTTGTCATAAATGATGACAAGATTAGTGATAGCACTGAGAAGACTAAACTAAAGATTGTGATTAATAAGAAATAAAGACTAAACACACCTTCATTAATCCCAAAGATGAATACGATATTTACCACTAAGATAATGATCGTACTAACAATAAATAGAACAAATAAGAATTTAGCTAATCTAAATCCAACTTTATTACTCATCTTATAACCTAATAATGAAGTAACAATATAAACTAAACCAACGATTAATAACGCGGTATTAATTTGGGTTAGATCAATTCCTTCTAGCTCTCTGATATTATAATTGTCAACTGATAATAAGACCCCGCTTAAACCAAAGGTAAGAAAGACTCAAGAAAAGAGATAGATACTAACTAATGTCCTCATCGAACGATAAACGTTCAGTCAGAACGATGAGATAATCACGATTAAAAACCCAACTGTTAAGCTCACACTTGAAGCGATTAAAAAACCAAGTGAGTTAGTTAATCCGGTTCGTTGGGCGATCGTGGTAATGATTAGTGCAGCAAAAAAAGATAATAAGAAAGCGATCCCAGCATACAGGTGGGATTTTAAAAACGCTTTCTTAACAAAGCTAACTTCTTGTTGTAAGAAGGAGTTGGGAATGAACTGTCGATTTAACATATTTTGTCTTTAATAACTATTTTTTCATTATATCAGATTATTTATTCCAATAGTTTTAGATCAGCTTAGCATGATAAGTTAATCTAGTATTCTAAGATGTAATCAATTGGTTTAGTTTGATCTAATTTATCGATCCCACCAAGATCTTTTAAACGGATTAAAAAACTGTATGAAACCACTTCAGATTTAGCTTGTTTCACCAGTCTTGAGATTGCATCAACTGTTCCAGCAGTTGCTAATAAATCATCAACGATCATCACCTTTGAATTAGGTTTAATCGCATCCTGGTGGATCTCAATAACGTTATTCTTACCATACTCAAGATCATAAGAAGCACTAAAAGTTGCTCGGGGAAGTTTGTTTTGTTTTCTTACTAAAACAAACGGTAATTTAAGTTTGTTGGCTAATGGCACACCAAATAAGAAACCACGTGATTCTGGTGAAGCAATCATATCAGCATTTGATTTCTTAGCCACTTCAGCCATCACACTAATCACCTGATCAAATAGTTTGGGATCTAATAAGATCGGGGTGATATCATAAAACAAGATTCCGGGTTTGGGGAAATCCTTAACGGTGATAATTGTTTTTTTTAATTGGGCAATAAGTTCTGTTTTCATATCTTAATTATCGGCTTTAAGTTCTTGATAAACGATTCTAATTGCACGTTTGTGCAAGTTGATTCCTTCAACTAGTTGTTCATCGATCAGATCAAGATTCTTTTCTTCTTGTTTGGTTTTTAATGAAATTTTTGATCAATAAATTGAGTTCGTATTTGATTTTTTAATCATCAATAACCCAATTAAAGGGTTAAGTAAGAAGATCGCATTAATATTAATTAATGAAACATTAAATAAACTAAATACACCAAAGTAAACTAATTGTTGGTTAAACTCATCATTTAAATTAAGTCCCCCACCACCATAGTTTAAACCGTAGAAGATGAAATAAACAGCCGTTGAGATGATCGTTGAATATAAGTATAGATCAATTGTTGCTACTGCTGTATTATTAACGATCTTTTTCACAGATTGTGGTTGGTAGATCTCTTGGAGATTAAAATAACTATATAAATTAGTTGTGACAAAGACAAAGTTGGCTAACGAATAGATATAACTAAATAAGCTAATTAATAAGAATAGATAACCAAACTCACTACTTACGATATTTCTAGATAAGAATAACACACCTAAGATAATTCCAAAATTAACTAATCCATAAAAGAGATAACCAATAATCACGATTCATTGATATCTTAATAAGAAGTAAGCTAAACCAATTAGGGTTGTTGATCCTAAAGCGATCAAAATCGTGTTTAGTGAATCATATAAACTATCGCTATTAATAAAGAATGAACGGTTAATAAAGTTAGATAAAGCAAAACCACCCAAGATGATCAGACCAACAAAAAGTAATAAAGCAACTAACGAACGTTTGTCCATAATCTGATACTTGTAGTTCTTACTAAAGGTCTTATCAACTTGTTCATCAATCGTGATTACTAAATCATTAAATGCCATCGCATCTTTTGATAAGTTCCCTGAGATTGATTCTAGGTTTTTATAAGTGTGTTTGTACAAGTAGAATTTTGGTGAGAAATTATTAATCGAATTAAAGATCTTGACTAATAAGACGCTTAACCCGTAGTTAATAAAGAACCCGATCAGACTTGAGATGATCAATAAGATCCCAATTGATTGCGACTCATATTTAGAGATAAACGACATGAATAACCCGATAACTAATAAGATCAGATAAAGATCGACTGCTTTTAAAAAGGTCTTGTTGTGGGTTAATCTTCACGACTCAAGCAAGGAGATCTTATTACTAACGTTGCGCTTGAAATTGAGATTGATAAATAACTGCACCAAGAAGTTAAAGATGATCACCCCAATTAAACCAATGAAACTAAATAGATCAACAAACGCGTTAAATCTTGAATAGATCAAGAAGGTGATCACAGCTGATAAGATCAAACCAAAGATCCCAAAGAACCCTTGAACCTTAAAGCCAACAATCATGATTAATGATAAGAATAAAAGGATGATCCCAACCGCTAAGAACCCTGATTGGTATTGGCTTAGATTAATAAATGTTTTATTAACTAATGGTTGATTAATTGTTGAACTGTTATCAACAACATAAAAGGTATTATTAGGACTACTTTCTCTGATTAGAGTGGCCAAACTATTAGCTTGGTTATAATCAAAGTTCATATAAGTAGCCGAACTATTTAGTCTTTGAGTTAAACTCAAGACTGCATCACCATTATTATTAATCGTGATATTAGTTGGGAATAAACTATTTAGTAGTTGTGATTCTGAACCATCAACTTTAGTGGTTCTTAGTTCATATAAGATGAACGGTGAAAACAACCCACTAAAATCAGTTGGCGTTGAACTTCTTGGGTTTCTTGAACCTTGTGGGGTTGTGATCTCTTCTGGTTTATCTTTAGCATCAGCAGCTGCAGCCACATATGCTTTAGGTTCAGCATAAATATAATAAAGGTCGTTTAGTTGGATATCTTGAGCTGACTTGAATGGCGCAACTAAATTTTTAACATTAGCACTAGGCTCATATCCCCCAGTAGCATGTAAGAAGTTTCATAATGCTTGTTCAGTATTATTTAGTGCAAACCACTGGTTTGAGTTTTGCACAACATTAAAGATATTACGAACATAATTCAGCGCACCTAACTTATCATTTCATAAGACTAGGTTTCGATTTCCCAAAACATCGGTTGTGTTATTTGAAACGAACAATCGGTTTCTAATATCTTCAACACTACCTTGCCCGTTTGAAGTGAAATAATCTGAACTTTTGGGAATCAGATTAACAAAGTAATCTAAAACTTGATTACTGTTATCTGAATTTGAAGAAAACTTTTGGTTGTTTTTTAACTTAACTTCAAAACTTAATCCAGAGTTAGTACTACTTGCACTTGGTTGGATCACTCTGATCGAATCTTTGATGATCTCATTATTGTCTAATAAAACATAACCATCAGTAGTTTCAAGGGTTAAGTTGTACTGATTATTAAGTGTAGTTTGGATCGTTCTTTTTAGTCGTTCATCAAAGATTCTTTCGCGTTCATTTGGAGTTTTTTCTAGTGTTTTATTCACTGAAATCACCAACGCTGGTAAGGTATTATTACTATTTAATCAAGAACGATCAACTTGGTTGTTTGCTGGTAAGGGGATATTATCGTTGAAAGCAACATTGATTTCAGAAAACCCTAATGCAAACAGTTTTTGACTATAACTATTAGCTAAATTAGTTCAAGCTTGTTGGGGAATTAATTCTGTTTGTTCAGCATTTCTTGGCTGACTAAAATCAAACGTTTGGTTAAGTTGAACCCCATTATTTTGATTTTCGTCAGTTTTCAACTCATATGGTGAAAAATAGATCGTGGTATTAATATCACCATTATAAAAACGACCCTTTGGGGTTAGTTCGGCAGTTTTTATACTACCAAAGGTGATCCCAACGATCGACAAGACCAAGAGAACAGAGATAATAAAGCTTTTTAAGAGATAGTCAAAACTTACTTTCATAACTAATAAATTATAACATTTTGATTTTTTTAACTAGTGAATCAAACAACGTTTCAGCCGCTGTAATCTTTGATGAAAACTCTGGGTGATACTGACAACCAATAAAAAACGGATGGTTTTTTAGTTCGATTGTTTCGACTAAGTTTTCTTGAAGATAGATCCCTGAAACAATGAATTCACCGTCATTAAACTGGTTTAGATAATCGTTATTAAACTCATAACGATGACGATGCCTTCTTTTAATACTATCTTGCTGATAAATAGCTTTAGTTAAAGTTTGATCTTTTAAACTAACTAAATAATCACCCAATCTCAAACTCCCACCATAATTAAGATCATCTGGGTTCATTATCTTAAAGATCGGATAAGTAGTTTGTGAATTAAACTCACTTGAGTTAGCATCAGTCATCCCCAACACATTTCTAGCATACTCAACACAAGCTAATTGCATCCCCAAACAGATCCCAAGGAATGGAATCTTTTTAGTTCTAGCAACCTGAATAAACTTAATCTTACCTTCAACACCCCTAGAACCAAACCCACCAGGGACAATGATCCCGTGAACATCTTTGAGTTTATGATTAACTTCTTCTAAAGATGCATCATCATATAATGATGATTCGATCCAATCGATCTCTAACTTAACGTGGTTATGATAACCAGCTAAATTAAGCGATTCAATTAAAGACAGATATGCATCTTTAAATTGGGTATATTTCCCAATAATCGCGATCTTTCTTACTAAGTTATTTTGATTATTAATCTTCTTAGCTAGATCATCTCAAGCTGATAATTTGATCTTAGGATCGATCGTGATCTGTAATTTGTTAGCAATCTTTTCATGGATCTTTTGTTGATTTAAATAATCTGGTAAGAAGTAAGTATTATTTAAATCAACAGAGTTAAAGATATGATCTTTATCTAGATAGGTTGCACTAGCAATCTTATGCTTGGTTTTTAAATCTAAACTTTCTTTAGATCTAATTACTAAAAAATCAGGGTTAATCCCAAGGTTGTTTAACTCTTTTAAAGAGTGTTGTAATGGTTTGGTTTTCTGTTCGCCGTTAAATAAACTAATGATGGGCACGACATGGATGAAAGCTGTGTCGTGCTTATCATTTTCGCGAATGATCTGCTTGATTGCTTCAATAAAAGGCAATGATTCTAAATCACCAATCGTCCCACCGATCTCACAAAAAACTAAATCGTAAGGTTGATTGTTCTCATCAGTGGCTGCTAGAGCAATCCGTCTTTTAATTTCGTTAGTAACATGGGGGATTAATTGGACTGTTTTACCCAAATACTCACCCTTGCGTTCTTTATTAATCACACTAAAATAAACTTTACCTGATGTGATTGATGAACGTTCATTTAGATCTTGAACTAAGAAACGTTCGTAATAACCAAGATCTAAATCAGTCTCTGTTCCATCTGAAGTAACAAACACCTCACCATGTTCATATGGTGACATTGTTCCCGAATCGACATTAAGATAGGGATCAAGCTTTAAGATATTGATCTTAAAGTTCTGGTGTTTGAAAATACTTGCAATCGAAGCAACGATCAACCCCTTGCCCACTGAAGAATAAACTCCTCCAGAAACAAAGATATATTTAGTCTTTTTACTAGTCATTGGTTAATTATAATAAGTTTCAATTAAACGACATATCTTTTAGGGTAATTTCATCCATGATGAAATTTAGATGACGCATATCTTGGACATAGATCCCAAGATCTGCCATAAACGTGTTGTTCTTCTTATCTTTAGTGACATTAAGTGAGAATAGTTTGGCATTATTGTTAATAATGATCAACAAGATATCATTAACCACATTTCCACTTCAAGCGCCTTGAAGTTTGACATAACTTCTAAACAATCTTGGTCTAGCAGCTAACTTTTCTTCGCTTCAATGTAGTGCTATAATCTTTTCATTATTTAATTTATTAATGTTCTTGCAATTTGGTGAATGAACATTAAGAATATTCTTTTGAATCAGTCCCGCTGAGGGAATATAAGGTAAGATCGAACAACAAGTACTAATCTTGATACTAGCAAAATTGATCCCTGGGATCTCTTTAAAATAAGAGTTAAGAAATAACCACTTGGGTTTGTGAACCTTCAGTTTTTTTAAGATCTTTTTTCAGTTATAGTTTTTTGAAAAAAAATCATATTGTTCATTATCAGTAAAGTTCGTCTTATTGACGTATTTAACATAATCACTTAACCGTTTAAAGCCTAATATCTTAACGCGTTCTAGAATGTCGTTTTGTGAAATGACATTCTTCTTGAGATGTTTTCTTAATTTCTCTAAGAACTCTTTTTCAGAATCTTCATACTGGTTGAGTTGTTCAATAATCGCGATTAATTCTTTTTTAATCGCGGGGTTTTTAATCCGCTTTAACCAGCTTTCATTAATCTTGATCTCATTACTGTATTCAAAACTAACGACATCCCCATCTTCTAATAACTTATCAAATAAGATATTATCATTTGAGCACATAATCTTATCTAAGAAGATAAACTGTTTAGGATCAACCCGGTAAGCTAACTCTAATGCGGTAACTGAAGAAGATAATGAATAGTTCTTATTATTATTTGATACCAACACATCAATTAAAGATCCCTTGGTTAGATCTTTAATTAAGGTAAGATCACGCGCACGCTTTTCATTAAAAATATCAACTTGAAACCGGTTAAGCACTTCAGTTTTATATTCATCAGTTTCACTGATATCAATATTAAGTTTGTAAGCCCAATGCGAAGCTAAACCTAAGTTCGAATTCCGGTCCATACTTTTGGTGCGAATCTGAACTTCGATTAGAGTCCCATCAACCAACACAGTTGTGTGGATTGATTGGTACAGATTATTTTTAGGCGCACAGATATAATCTTTAAATAATCTAGGGATATATTTAAAGTTTAGATGAACTAACCCTAGAACTTGATAAACATCAAATTCGTTTTCGACGATAATTCTTAGCGCATAAATATCATGGATATTTTTAATATTTTGACTATTATGTCGATAGTTAAGCTTTTGGTAGGTTGAATAAACGCTCTTAATTCTTGAGGTTAGTTCATAATTGAGATGGTTGCCATCTAAGATCTTTTTAATCTGTTGTTCGAAATTAATTCATTTTAATGAATTAATCAGTTTATGCGCATTAATTAATGATTGCGTATCATCAAACGCGGTGGGGTTGATGATCTTGAAAGTTATGTCTAGTAATTGGGTTTTAATCCAATACATTCCCAATCTACCCGCGATTTGGGCGTAGATATCAAATGTTTCTTGGGCAATAATCTTTTGGCGATCGCTTTTAAGATATTGGATCGTTGATAGGTTATGAAACCGATCAGCAATCTTAATGATGATCGGTCTTAGATCTTTTGAGATCGAACTAAAAACTCTAATCGTATAATCTAGTTCGTTCTTATGTAATAATAAGCCCTCACGGTTTTTCTTGGCTTCAGATGAGATCTTAGTAACAGCTTTAACTAGATCAAGTACGTTATTATTAAACGTTGATGAGATCAAACGTTTATCAACACTAGTATCTTCTAATAAATCATGTAATAACCCAGCAATGATCGTATCATCATCCATTTTTCATTCAGCTAACTTAATTGAGGTTTCAAGGGGATGGATGATGTAAGGTTCTCCACTTTTACGCTTTTGATCTGCGTGTCAGAATTTAGCAAACTCAAAAGCAGAAAGAAACTTCTTGATACTTGCTTCAGAATAATTATTCTTAATTAAGATCTGTTTAAAATCTTCTAAGCGGTTATTAACTGATTGAAAATCCATTATTTATGATCTCTTATTTTTCTTTGATGGCTAAATACAATTCATCTAAGAATTGTTGGTTAATTGCTTCAGAAGGTGAATTGTTCATCAGATCAAATCCTTGATTGTTTTTAGGAAAAGCAATCACATCCCTGATCGATTTGGATTTGGTTAAGATCATTAATAATCGATCAGAACCAAGTCCAATCCCACAGTGTTGGGGCGCACCGTATTGATAAGCATCTAATAAGAAACCAAACTTATCATTCATCTCAGCTTCAGATAAACCTAATGAACTCATCACTGCTTTTTGCAGTGATGGATCAGTAATCCGAATCGCACCACTACCTAGTTCAAAACCATTTAAGACTAGATCGTATGAAGCTGCTTTAGCATTAGCTTTATCTTCATTAAAGGTTGATAGATACTTAGCTTCTGGAGCTGTAAACAAGTTGTGTGCTGATTGATAAGAGTTTGTCTTATCATCCCATTCATATAATGGTCAATCAACGATCCATAAGAATTTGTACTCATCTTCGTTGGCTAATTGGTATAGTTCATTTAATTGACTTCTTACTGCACCTAATGATTTATTAATCACATTAAGATCATCATCACCAACAAAAAAGATCGTGCCTTTTTTATTTAATAAACCTAAGTTTTTTAGATCATCACTACTAATAAATCGTTTGATTGACCCATCAATAATTTGGTTTTGATCATAACTAAACCAACTTAATCCTTTAGCATAGTTATCTTTAGCGTATTTTTCCAACACTTTATGTTCTTTATATGAAATTAAGATTTCATCTAAAACGATTGCTTTTAGTCGGTTTTTCAGTGCAAACTGTTTGAACACGCTAAACTCATGATCAACAAAAGCAGCACCAACATCAACTAGTTCACAACCAAACCGAAGATCGGGTTTGTCTGTGCCAAACCGGTTCATTGCTTCATCATAACTCATGCGCATGAAGTTGGGTTCAATCTTAACGTTCATTAACCGATCAAAGATATGGATAAACATTGCTTCGACCAGTTTAAAGAACTGTTCTTTAGACATAAACGAAACTTCCATATCAATCTGAACGTGTTCAGGTTGACGGTCTTTTCTTAAGTCTTCATCCCTAAAACACCGTGAGATTTGGAAATACCGTTCAAACCCACTGATCATTAATAATTGTTTATAGATCTGGGCTGATTGGGGAAGTGCATAAAACATATTGGGGCCTAATCGTGAAGGTACTACGTAGTCTCTTGCTCCTTCTGGGGTGGTTTTAGATAAGATTGGGGTTTCAATCTCAATAAAACCTTGACTGGTTAAGAAGTTTCTTACGATCAGAAAAAAATCTGAACGCAGCTTCATATTTTTTTGTAACACCGGTCTTCTTAGATCGAGATAACGATATTTTAATCGCACTTCTTCAAGTGCATCAGTATTATCTTCAATTAAAAACGGTGGCGTTTTTGATTTTGAGATCAATGTTAATTGATCAATTAACAGTTCACGATCACCTAGTTCAAGATTGGGGTTAGCTACTTTTTTTAGTTGCAACTTACCTTTAATAAAAACAAGATCTTCTCTTGATAGGTTGGCATACTGATTCTTTTGATCAAACACTTGGATCAAAGCTGATTTATCAGCCACTTCAATAAAGTTAAAATTACCTAACTTGCGAACGTTTTTAACTCAACCAACGATTTCAACATCTTGGTTGATTAACTGATCTTGTTTTAGTTCAATAATTGGTTTACGATTAGTAAAGTCTAAAGGTTTTAACATATCAGATCGTTATTTAATAAATTCCTTGTACTTAATTGTTTGTTGAGTTTGACTACTTAAATCTTTGATCGTCATTGTTTGCTTACTCCATTCATCATTACCCATAATGATTAGGTGGGTGAATTTAGCTCTTAAAGCATACTTAATTGCCTTATCAACTTTATTAAGCTTGTGCTGGTAATAAACTTGATAGTTATGATTAATTAGTTCTTGGGATAAATTAAGTGTAGCTAATTCTTTATTGGGTACTAAATTAATTAATAAGTATCTTGGTTTTTGATCTTGGTTGATTAATGAATCTTTGGTTTTATCATCTAGATAACTGATAAACCGTTCAATACTTAAAGCAAAACCAATTGCTTTGAGTGGTTTATTTGTTAGTTCAGCTATTAAGTTTTGATAGCAACCACCACCAATTAACGTGCTTTGAGCTTGGTCGTTGTTAGCTAAAATAAACTCAAAAACTAGTTCAGAATAATAATCCAATCCCCTTACTAAAGAACTATTATATTTGTATTTAATCCCCAATTGATCTAATTGTTCTAACAATTGCTTAAACTGGGTTTGTTCTTCTAAAGAGATAAACTGATCAATTGTGGGTGCTGATCTAACAAAATCCTTTTTACTCTCATTTTTATCATCTAAGATTCTTAACACCCCATAAGAATCTAAGCGTGAAACTGACAGTTCACTTAATTGATCTTGGTATTGCTTAAAATACTGATTTAATTGTTCAACTCAACACTTGCGTGAAGCAAAATTACCCAACCAATTAATGTTTAACACACAATCAAAGTTAAAAGTATCTAAGATCTTTTTGGCAAACAAGATTGTTTGCAAATAATCAAGTTGATCTAATTCTCCAACCAACTCAATCCCGTACTGATAAAACTCACGCATCCGTCCTTTTTGCGGACGCTCATAACGAAACATTGGTTCGAGATAATAAAGTTTTAACGGTCAAGGGTTTTGATCTAACAATTTATGTTCATTAACTGCACGAATAATACTAGCAGTCCCTTCTGGTCTTAGGGCTAGTTTACGTTCAGAACGATCAATCAATTGGTACAATTCTTTTTTAACAATATCAGAGTGTTCTAGATTACGACTAAATAACTCAGCATGTTCAAAAACCGGAGTTTTGATCCTTTGAAAAGTATAAAGATCTGATAAAGCGATGATTTTATAACTAATCGCATTAAATAAAATCATCGCTTGATCAAACCAATCAGTCGTTCCCCTTACAGCGGTTATCTGCTTATTACTCATTAATTTAAGAATAAAACCACACGGTGGTTTTTATAATTATAAAAAAAAGAACTAAATTACTATTTAGTTCAATTAAATCTATTGATTGGGTTGTTTAGTTCGATCATAAAAACCAAATTGAGTTGTTGGTTCACTATTTGCTTGAGGTCTTGGATGAACTTTTCTTGGTTGATTAAATCCGGGTCTTTGGTGTGGGGGAATAAAAGTCGTTTGTTGGTAAGGATAAGTTCTTGTTTGATTAGGGTGTTGGGGATAATATCTTCTTGGTTGTTGATTAGGATTAAACGTATTAGTGGGATTAATTTGCACGGTTTGGTTATTAAACGGTGGATTAATCTGTCTGGTTTGATTGTTAACTATTTTCTTAGGTTCAGATTGAGGGCTGTATAATTTGGTCTCAATCTTTTCATAGATAATGTTAACTGAATCATTAAGTTTATCAACCTTACGGTTAGCATTCTGAAATAGATCTAATGAAACCTTTTTGGTTTTTAAGATCTGCAACACAATCAAGAAGATAAATGCCACAACTAAGATAAACACCACGATCGCTGAGACAACGATCGTTGGCACAACATAAACGGGATAAGCATTAAGATTATCATAGATAATTGTTGGGAATGCTAAGTTTACCAACTTTTGGTTGGGACTGTAATAGTTCCCATCAAAATAAGGAAATTGGATTGATAATCTTAAGGTTGAATCGTTTAGTGCAATAGCTTCTACTCTAGGTTTTCAATCGATCTCACCAGGAGTGTAATCATATAAGTTATTAAGCAATAAATTATTATTGCTTAATCTCATTGCACTAGTTGTGTTTAGATCTTGATTAACTAAATATGAAGATGGTTTAAAACTAATCATCCCCCATAATTTTGACCCATCTGAGTTTGGGATATTATCAAAACTAGGCACACCGTTATTAAAGAAGGTGGCATCAGAAAAACTTTGGGTTTTCTGATCATAAAAGACTAGGTTGAGATCTACTCTATTATTTTGAGTTACTAAAGTATAAAAAGCTTGCTCACCCAAAATTAGGGTTAAGAAGATCGATCCTTGTTGGTTAACTTGATACAGTTTAGTATAGTTAATTGCTAATGTCCCATTATTAAGTTGACTAATTGTTGGACTAATCTGATTAGTCCAACTAATTGATTGTCTTGGATCAAAGAAACTTAGGTATCATTTCCCATCTTTTAGTGCGATAGTTGTTAATAGATCAAACCCAGCCATACTGATATCATCACTAATCAGATAATAGTTAATCTGTGAGAGCAGATTATAACTATCAGCTGAGTATAAAAACCCCAACATCTCATCTTTAATGATTAAGATCCCAACTAGGTTGGGATAACTATTGTTTGTTTGACTAAAACGATCTTCTTGAACTGAATAGTGATAAGCGGTTCGGGTCTTAGAATTAATCTTAGATAGATTAAGTCTTGTTGTGTGAGAAGCACTAAAGAACTCATTAAAAAGATTAACATTATTAGTGATCTGGGCAACTTTAGTTTGACTGATCACCCCACTAACAAATAGGTTGGAATAATTAAGATTATCACTATTGTAGTAGTTAGCACTAATCTTATAACCGAATTGATTGTTATTAGTAATCGCACTAATAGGTGCTGGCACTAACCCTAAATGTAATGAATAGATCGCAGTTTGTTGGGCGTTTAATAATCCGTTAGGATTAACTAAATTTTGCTTCACAACATTTGCCCCAATTACGAAGTAAGCTGGGGTGTATAAACGAATGTTGTTAATCACAAACTGTGCTGTAGTTGCTTGATTAACATTACTAATATTATTTAACGCTCAATTAAGGTTGGTTGTCCCATATAATTGGGGAAAGATTGTGACCAAATTTAAGTCGTTATTCGTACTAAAGTCGTTGGTTTGATTAATATTAAATAGATAAAACCATAAGGATAATTGATCATTACTACCGAACACCCCTAAGCGATTATTAATAAACACTAATTTACTAATCGCATGATCATAATATGCTGAAATATTATTTAATAACGTGCTATTAGTTGGTTTATCTAATAGCCCTGATAGGTTTGAACTACTTGAAGTTGATTCAAACGCAATCCGATTGTATAAGGTCGCAATATTTCTTGAGAACCGATAAGAACTTAATTGGAACGTCTTAAGCACATTTAAAGTTTTATTCTCATCTTTTAGTTGCAACACATAAGCGGGTGAACTGACACTTAATGAGTTTAAGTCGTTCCCATTAATACTAACAATCGGGTTTTTGATCAATAAGTAATAATAATCAGCTCTTAAACTATCAGCAACAAAATCAACGGTTTGATAATTAATGAAGTTGGTCGCAAAACTGTAGTTATAATAAACATTGCCAAAAACATCAAGTTTAACAACACCAGTTTTGGTGAGAACAAAATAATCGTTATTACTATTAGTTACATAATGATTTTGTTCGGTTTTTAGTTGCTGATAATCCTGATTATTATCAGCAACTAACTGTGCTTGGTTAACTAATTTATCTGATCTAGAAGAATGATTAAAGGTTTGAGTGAAACCTAAAAATAAAAACAACGATAAGATAAGACTGATAACAATCTTAACTAGAGAATTGATCTGAACTTGTCTTAGTTGTTTTTTAATCATTGCTAATTAGTATTTATTTTCACTAATCATTTTGGTTTTAGCTTTATATTCTCTTAAGTTAGAGAAATTAACCCGTGAACGATCATCTTGATTAAATGATTGATTAGAATAATTAGTGCTTTGCTTATCATTAATTGAGGCTGTTTTATTCAAAATCTTTTGCATCATCTGTTTTTGTTCTTTTTCATTCTTATCATTAGATAATAATCTCTTAAACCGTTTAGAAGAATGAATTAATGATTTAAAGACTGAACCGATTGATAAAACTAAATGATCAACTTTTAAATTGTTCATTCTAAACGACCTGATTAAACGTTTTCTTTCTCTAACTAGTGCCATCCCCACTAATGCCATTAATCCAGTACTAACTAATAAGATTAGAACTGGCACACCGATCCCAACATAAAGATAGATATCATCGATCCCAATTGATCTTTTAAAACTTAAAAAACTATTATTAGTTGTTAATCCATCATTATGATCAGGGATGATCTGATAATCGTTAGTAACTTTACTAAACACGTATGGAACCAACCTAAAGGTTCCTTGATCATAATCAAGATTAATTACTTTGAGTTTTAATTGATAATCTTGATTATTATTAACTGGGAAATAGTTATAGATCGCTTTAATCCGATCTGGTTTTAAGATCGTTTCATTGTTCTGTAACTCAAATAGATCATTTAGACTTGTACCAATCAGATCAAGCCGATTAGGTTGGTTAAAATTACCACTACCTAAAAACTTAACTCGTTGAACAACGGGATTGATAATCCCATTATCTTGTAGATCATCATTATTAACCGAATAAAGGTGAAAAGAAAAGTCGTTATTTTGTAATGCTAACCCATCACGGTTATTAAACTGCAAGATCCCATTAGTTCTAGGGATCGTGAGCACATTAAAGTTGACATTACGATTAATCTGATCACCAAACGCTGAATAGTACAACTTAGGGGTAGTGGTAATTAATGAACTGGGAGCAAATAAACTAAACAGATAAGACTTATTGCTATGTATAACCCCAATCCCTCGAAAATCTTTAAACTCAAAGATCGGATTAAAGTTTAAGGGACTATTAATATCATAGTTAATAAAATCAATATTAGATAAACGATACAACCAGTTAGGTTTATTAGCGATTGAACGGTTTAATGAAGGGAGATAGATTCTTAAGATGTATGGGCCAACAGCAACCCCATAGCTTGAATCATCAAGCTGGATTAAGCCCCCTAAATCGTTTTCTTTAAAACCGTGACGAATCGTTAGGTTATATAATGTTCCCGTAATTGATTTGTTCTCACTGGCAACGTTTAAAGCATCAATATTAGGTTGGGCTAAAGTTGTTGTTCAAGGTGCAATTAAGCGAAACGGATATGAGTTTTGATTAAGATAATACGTACTACTAATATTAGCTTGATCAATCTGATCAGGTAAACTAATTAGATCATCTAAATTAAAGAATAAACCAATTAGCGCTCTTGGACCAACTGAGTTTTTTAGGGCATTCTTAGCACTAAGTGGGACCGAACTTAAGGTGTTAAGCTTAGCTAACTGTTCGTTTGTATAGTTAGCTGAATCTAAAACTACTTGATTAGGATTATCCGTATTATTTAAGCCAGTGGTGATACTACCAAATAAGAACACACTATTCTTATTCTCACCTAAGCCTTGTTTTACCCCACCAACTGCTATCCTTGGAACAAGGGTGTAGTTGGTGTTTTGTCCTAATAATAATTTTTGGGTATCAGGATCGTTTGAAGTTAATGAACTTAATAAGTAAGCATAAGGATAACCTGTGACAGTTGGTCTAGTACTAAGATCTTTATAAAACCTGATTCTAAACACCCCAATAGAAAGGTATTTGGTTGCTTGCTGACGAACACTCTGATCGTCATTAACCCAATTACCATTCCCACCAAAAAGAAAAACGTTATCTTTATATTCATAAAGATTAGCTAAATTAGTAATATATTGTAATCATGGTAATGAGATAAAATTAGAATCATTATTAAACCATGAAGGATGATCAGCTTTACGAAAACTACCATTATCACCATATAATGATAAGGTGTTAGTTTTCCAACTAGCGGGATAGTTTTGTGTTAAGTCAGTTGGTGAGATCATTGCATAATCAATGATCCCCACAGGATCACTAATCTGAGTGGGATTCTCTTTAACTTTTAAAACCACACCTTGTGAAGTCAGATCAGTTGCTAATTGTTGAAAACTAAGTAACTGGTCCTTAAGATCGTTAGTTAAGATCTGATCACTAACTGCTAAAAGGTAATAAATCGTTGGATCTTCTTGTGATTGAATCGCTTCAGCTACCACTTTTTTAGACACATTATTAATAAAAACAGCATCTAATGGTTTAGTGACAATCCGATTGTCACTATAAACTAAGTTTTGCTCTTCATCAACAGTAGCTAACGCATTAATATTTCTTAAATTTAACTCCCATTTTAAATAACCAAAGCTATCAATTCGTTCCAATCTCCCATCAGTCGTAATTACCAACAATCCACCATCTTTTGTCGGTGATGATGAAAAATTAGCATTAGCATTTCATCTAATCGAATCTAAAGAATATTTTCTAATGATCTGGTCAGAGGGTTGGTTGGTAATTAAACTACTTGATTGGTTGTTTAGTTTAACTTGATTAATGTTTGGTTTTTTAAAACCAAACAAACCGATAAAAATTAAACTAATCGCAGCTATTAGTAAGATAATAAAAAGAATAAGCGATCTTTTGATGTGAGCTTTTAACATTATCTTTTTGATGATAACTAAATTGATTATTTACTTGGTTAATCTAACTAAATTTAGTATGTAATTATTATACATAAAACAACCACCCTTTTTTGATAGAGGTAATGATTACCTTATCGTAGAGAAGGGAGGTTATTTTTTAAAACTAAGAAGTTTTATTTTTATTCTTTGGGAGCGGTTGGTTTTGGAGCAGCTGGCTTAGGAGCAGTTGGTTTTGTAGGCGCACCAGATTTAGGCGCAGTTGGTTTAGCTGGTGAGCTAGCTTTTGGTGCAGATGGTTTAGCTGGAGCACCAGGTTTAGCAGCAGCAGCAGGTTTCTTATCACCAGATTTACCAGCACCTAAAGCAGCAGGTTTTTTCTTAACGTTAGCAGTTTGGGTAATAATCTTCTTGTAAACTGAACCAACAGCAGCAGTCAAGGTATCAACTTTTTTGAATGTTGTTTTGAACCCTTTGTCTTGTAATTTTCTTTGAGCTCTTAAAGGAATACCGATAGCTAATCCTAAGATGATCATAATTGCAAGAATACCTAATGTACTACCAATTGCTGTAGGCACTACTCATGAAGGTAAAGCAGCAAAGTTGTTATAAGAGAATGTTACTAAATTATTGTTCTTTAATTTAGCATCATAATACTTACCATCTAAGTATTGGATCTGAACTTTTAGAGGTAGGTTTTGGTTTGTTAAATTACCATCAGGATCAACCACTACACGGTAGTTAGTACCAGCATTAGCAGGAGTGAAGTCAACTAAACTGTTTAAGAAGCTTTGGTTTGTAACGAAGTTTCTAGCCACTTGACTAGTGAACCCATTTTGAATTAAGTACTCATCGGGTTTGAATTGGATTGTTCCTCAGAAATCAGATGTATATTTAGCACCAGAACCTTCAAAAGCAATATCAGATAAGTTCTGATTAAATGTATTTACAGCAGTATATGATCCAGGAGAACCAGGGTTTGATGAGAACAATGCAACATTACCAGCAGCATTTACTGTATAGAATGAATTGTCTAATAAAGGTAAGATTACACCAATTTCATTAACGTCAATTAAACTTGTTGGACTGAATGAGCTTGACGCATCAGGGTTACTTGAGTCAGCTAATCTTAATGTATAAACACTAGATTTATTATTTTCATTTGTGAATAAGAAGTATCATAACTGGTTACCAGGGAAGATTGTTCTAATATTCTTAATTGATGAGAACTGATCACCAGGTGATACTGAAATAACTTGGTGAGTTGTTCCGAATGGTTGTTGGTTTGGTAATCCAGATGTTCTAGCTAATCCAATTTGTGATCTTAAGTATGTTGTTGCAGCAATCATTTCTAGACCGTTTGGATTTGGTCTATTTGAGTTTAAGAAGCTTGATGCTTTAACCCCAACATTTAAGTTATTTCTAATTCCATCAAATCCTAAAACTGATTGAATGTACTCATAAGTATTATCAGAATAGCCAGATTGGAAGATGCTTCGGCTTTCTGGTGTGTCACCTTGTGCTCTTATATATGGAGTATTAGAGAAACTTCTAGCACCTTCTTCAGTTAGATATCCACCCATAACAGGGTATGTTAATGAAGTTCTTCTAAATTGATTGGTTTCAGTACCTACTCTTGCAGCATCTAATACGTCGTAAGGGCTGTTGTTTAATAGTTTATATGTTCCGTATCAGAAAGTTCCTGTTCTAGTTTGTTGGTATCCTAAATAACCAAATACGTATAAGAAAGGTTGGAAGTTTCCAGTTGGACGTTGATCACCGTTATAAGAAGCTCTTAAAACTACTCTTGAACCTGTTGAAGTAAAACCAACACCACCAATTGTGTTTCGGATAAAGTTTCCTGCATTAGTTATTGGAATTTCATTTTGAATACCTAATCTGTATTCAGCATATATTCTTGCTTCAATAACATTAGGATCTGCTCAATTAGTTTCATCTATTTTGTTTGCAGAAGTTGGTTTACTATCAATTCCAAAACTACGATAAGTATTTAAAGTAGGATTAGAAACTGTTTGAGAAGTGTTAGTAGTATTTCCTGTTCCAGCACCTGTTGAACCACTAGATGTATCAGTTGTTGTCGTTGTTCCGTTTGTTGTTGTACCGTTATCAGTGCTTGAAGCTTCAATATCATCTGTTTTAACTTGATTCAAAGCGGTTAGATCAGATAATCTAGTTGGGAATGAATAGTATCATAATGATGGTAATTCAGAAGTACCAAAAATATAAATACTATCACCAATGAATGATAAAGAATTAACTGAGTTTAAGTATAGTCTTGAAAATACGTTAACTGAATCTTCTTTTAAAGTAACTTGTGGAGTCCCTGGTATGTCAAGAATTCAATATCTTTCGTTGCTTGGCAAACTTCCAGTAGCTAATCTTGTAATATTTTTATTCTCTTCAGAACCAGTTCATTCTGGATAAACAAATTTTTCATCTAATTGGAAAGATGTTTTAATTCTATGCTTGACATTCAATTGAGAATCGTATCTATTGTTTGCACCAGGCATTGCTCCTGAATTAAAAGTTGAAGGATTTTGATTATCAGTAGTGGTTTTAGTTTGAGCAATAGGATCTGTATTAGTTATTTGACCATTCCCAAAATCAAACATCCCATCATCAGCATTTGTTCCACTAACTCTACCTACTGGTCAAGGAACAACTGCAGTGTTTACGTCATTTGGTAAGATCTTTCTTTGAATGTATAAGTTATATCAATCTGGGTGTAAATCTTTAGGTAAGATTGGCGCATCTAAAATGAAGTCATTAACAATTTCACCTTGAGTTTGCTTTGTAAAATTAAATTTAGTCCCATCATCAGTAAATCTAATTACGTGAGCTGGATTATCAACACCACCAATTACAAACTTAGAATTGTTGTTTCTATTACCAATTCTATTTGAGTTAGTATTAATTCTTTTTAAATGAACGTTAGCTTCATCATTAACCAACAGAGCATAATATGCTCTTGTTTGTCTTTGATCAAATCTATTTCTGCTAGTTGTGTAATCTGAAACTATTTGTTTTACTTTGTATCCAGCAAAATCATCACTTAGATCTAAACCATATAATGGTTTAGTAAAACTATCTAATTTGATAATTGTTCCATTAGCTGCTGTTATAAAGTTATCATCAACATCTCTAAGAACTGTATTGAACAACGAACCATTTTGTCCAAGACCTGCAAGTCTAACAGAATTAGCATCTAGCGTTCTTGCTTGATTAACTAATTGCGTGTTATCGTTACTCTTATCTGATTGCTTAAAGCCAAAGCTTGCAGAACCAAGAGCTCCAAATACAGCTAATCCACCTATCAATGTATAACTTTTAAGTTTTTTAGAAATATTCATATCTTTAATATATTACCTTAATTATTCAATTTTCTTAGTTGGTGCTGGAGCTTTTGGTTTAGCTGGTGCTGTTGGTTTTGCCCCTGGAGCAGATGGTTTAGTTGGTCCTGCTGGTTTCTTAGCAGCTGGAGCTGATGGCTTGCTTGGTGAAGATGCTCCATCTTTCTTGTTGGCTTGAAGCATTTGTGGAGTCTTCTTAATATTTGTCACAGATGTTCGATTAATAATTTGTTTGAACACACTACCAACGGCTGTTGTCAGAATATCAACTTTTTTGTTTGAAATCGCAAATCCTTGTTTCAACATCTTACGGTTTTGAGACATTGGAATACCAATACCTAGACCTAAAGCTAATGCCAAGGCAATTATGATGATCGGAATCGAGATCGCTACTGGTAATACATAACCTGGAAGCGCATCAAAACCAGTAAATTCTTGGTCAGACACAAACACACTATTAGCTTGTGGAACAGCAACGTATTCGCCATCAACTAATACTTGAGGTAATAACTTAATGAAGTCATTGGTTGCTCTAGAACGATCAATTACTAATAATCTTAATCTAATATCAGGATTGTTTTGAGGTGGAGTATATCTATAGATCGAATTAATGTATTTACTATCTAATACTTCTTTACCATCAGCTTCTGTAGTTACAATATCATTAATTTTGTTTTCAAAGAATGATGATGGAATATCATTTCTACTAATGAACGCACCTTGACCGATTACGTTATCTCTATTCATCAATGGGTTAGTAATTCTGTTAGGGTTTAGGGCTAAAGCGCTAGAATCAGGACTTACTCTAGCTACAGTATTAACTGAAGTTTCACCATTTAATTGTACATAGTAACTATCTAATGATCTTACATTAACAGCAGCGGTGATTTCTTTTTCAAAAGGAATCTTAGAAACGTTGAATACTGTATCATCATCTGGTCTAATACTGTATCCAGCTTTTGTTCAGTTAGAAATAACTGCGTTACTTGCTGTAGTTGTTAAACCTTTGAAATCTTGTCAAGTATAACCTTGGCTACTTGGTGTAAAGCTCGCTTTTTTAACATAGATTGAACCGTTGTATCATCCTTGTTGATCGCCAGTTGATGATAAGTAAGCGCCGTTTAATTTAGATGATACGGTATTTGCATCTTGAGTTGCAGGAGTAGTACTTCCAAAATCAGTTCTAGTTAAATTGTAGTAAGTAATATTAGCCGAAGTTTTGTAATTTACTTGAACTTCTGGTCAAGTTGTAATCGCGCCACCAACTTGATAGTAATAAGTAAACTTATTAGTATTATTAGAATAAGTATATACTACATTACCAATATCTCTTCGATCAAACCCTTTTGCAGTTGTTAAAGCGTTTAAGATATTTCTTGGATTAGCGTTTTCTCCTGCTACTGTAGACGCTAATTGTTGTTGAGTATTATAAGTGAAGTTATTAATAGTATTAGTTGTTAATCATGCGCTGTCTTTTCGTGTACCTAAACTTCATTGACGACCATCTAACATAGCATAACTAAAGAAGATATTATTTTCTTGAGTAAATTTATTTGGTAAAGAATTTAATGTATCTAATTTTAAAGCGGTTGTAAATAATGATTCAACTTGTTTTGTGTTTCCACCAGCTGGCTTACTAATTAGAGCTGCAAATCTTACAGAGTTGTAATCATAAGAATTCGTTCATCTATAAGGGATGCTTTCATTACCGTTACTATTAGGCATCGGAGTAGAAGTTGGTTGTGGATTTCCACTATTCTGAAGCGCACCACTACTATTAACAGTCACAAAAGTAGTAGGTGCATCTTCAATGACAGCAGGACTGTGTCATTTAGTATCTAAGAAATTACCACCGTTTGTTCCTCAAGTAATAGCTGAACCTAAGAAAATATTACCGTTAGCTCCTCTAGGTGAACTTACACCACCCACTGCAAGACGAGGAACAAAGTGATAACCAACATCTTGACCAAGACTTGCAGGAGCAAGCGCTAATCCATTTCTAGTAGCATCAAAAGAAATCGCTGATAATAAAATACCGTATGGATAACCAACAGTTTTAGTGTTTCCTGGAGCTTCAGCAGTTCTGTTTTCAAATTTAGTTCTGAAAACACCAATACTTAATGCACTTTCGTTGTTAACTCATGTACCGTTACCACCAAATAGGTACACCATTCCATCTTTAGCATATAAACCACCTAAATTTGTTATGTACTGCATTCACGGCATTACAAATTGATTATCTTCATATCATTCTGGATGCTCATATGGA
This sequence comes from Mycoplasmoides gallisepticum, assembly GCF_900476085.1. Classification (NCBI taxonomy): domain Bacteria; kingdom Bacillati; phylum Mycoplasmatota; order Mycoplasmoidales; family Mycoplasmoidaceae; genus Mycoplasmoides; species Mycoplasmoides gallisepticum. Next base: position 222,564 of record NZ_LS991952.1, on the reverse strand, counting down.
GAGAAAGAACTATCAATTAGAGGAGTAGTTGTTTGAGTTTCTAAACGTTTAGGATAGTATTTTGCTCTATAGAATCTATTGTTAACAGCATTAGGATTATCATGTTTGTAGAATTGAAGAACGTTAGTCATTTTACCGTTAGCAGAACCTTGTGTTCAAGTAGAAGGATAATTATCAACCATATCCTTCGGCTTAATGAACGCCATATTTTCTACTGCAAAGGGATTTTCCGAATTAAATAAATTTTCGTTAACTTTTACAATAACACCTTGTAAATTATTCTGAGTGTTAATGTTCGCATATGTTCTTCCACCATTGATACTTTCAGAACTTTCGCTACTGTCTAATAGTGTTTTAGGTTTAGGAATTTTATTTTGATCGCTATTATAATCTATAACTGTTTCAGAAGTAGAAGCAGTAGGAGTCATCGTTCCCATACCAGCACTATTCCCTTCTTCAACAAGTCTAGCAGTCGAACTCGCAGCAGCAGGAGCAACAGCACCTCCTCCAGCAGCACTACTACTTGAACCACCACCAGCAGGAGTTGCAGAACCTTCAGCGCTAGTATCACCAGTAGCAGTTGCATCAGACATAAAGTAGTTTTCAAACACTTGATCTTTAGTCTTTTGTTCTTGTTGAACCGCTGCATCTGGAATTAATAATAAGTAGAAAACATTAGGATCTTCTTGATCTTGAGTAGCTTCTACAACTGTTTTAGAGCTTAGATCACTTACATTAAAAGGAACGTCTCCAGAAAATGCAGTCAATCTATTGTTAGCATCATAAAATCCAACCTTACCAGTTAGATCGTTTGTGTTACCTGGATCAAACGTTCAAATCACGTTACCATACAAATCAATCCGGCTAATTGATTTTGATCCAGTTAAAACTAATGCACCTGGGTTGGTACCGTCAATTGAAAGTGATGTGAAGTTAGAGTTTCTTCATCTACGAGCTTTCTCTAAAAGATTAGATTGGCCTTGTGAATTCATTTCCCCAACTTGGTTAACAGGTTTAAGGTTATTTGGCTTAGCTCCAGAAACTGCTAATCCAAAACTACCTAAACCGATTAAGGCAAGAGGAGTTATTCCGACTGATAATTTAAAAATAAGTTTTTTCACGATTTAAATTCTTCTACTATGTTAACAAACATTAGGTTATTTAAAGATTTAATTATTATTATATAAATATATAAAAAGTTTAAAAGATTTAATAATAATATTTTTGGTTTAAATATTTTTTTTTAGTTGATAAAGATTAAGTTTTAGTTTTCTAAAGTCTTATCTAGGTCCATTTTGTGGTGGAAAACCAGCTCTTGGTCCTGCCATGTGTGGGGGCTGATTCATTCCTTGATTAGGGAAGTTCATGCGGTTTGGACCCATTGGTGTACCTGGGTGATTAAACCCACCTCCAGCTTTATTTCCCATCGGCACCCCACCACCAGGTTGTGGTCTGAAACCTGGTCTAGGTTGGTTCATATTAGGCATTTGGTTAGGGAAGTTTGGTCTTGGTGGCATTCCTCCCATTTGTGGGGGCATTTGGTTAAACCCTGGTCGCATTCCCATTTGGTTAGGTGGCATTCCTCCCATTTGTGGGGGCATTTGGTTAAACCCTGGTCGCATTCCCATTTGGTTAGGTTGCATTGGGCCACCAAAGCACTGTGGGTTAATTCTTTGTTGGGGATTAGGACCAAATTGCGGATTAATCTGAGGTTGATTGATCCCCATCTGAGGGTTATTAGCTACATTAACACCAGCTGGTTGAGTTGGTTCTTGAGTATTAACTTCTTCAGTTGGCACTGCTGCAGTTGGCTCAATCGCTTCTGTTTTATTTTGTTCTTCAATTATTCCAAGGGATTCAACCATCTTTTGGTGTTCTTCACGTTCTTGGATCATCATTCTTTCTTTTTTCTTAGCGATCGGAATCCCAATCCCTAAACCCAAGAGTAAAGAAACAACAATCAACCCAGCACCTGCACCCACTACTGGATAAAATCAGGGTTCGGAGGTAATCTTTCTTGGACCAACGGAGTTAGTTTCACCTTCATGTAAAACAAGTGTGGGTGAATGTTCGTATTTGTGTTCACTGGTTAGACCAACTCCAGTTCCAAGCGCAATAACACCCGAGAACACAAAGCTAACTCCAACAAGTTTGGACTTTAACTTTTTAAGACTAAACATAATTGTTATTTATCAATTTTGTATATTTACACATTATATATATTATACGATTTTAAAATCGGAATCTTTATAAGTTCACTACAAAAGATTCTAAATAATAAGCTAAGCGCTTTTCAACATCCTTACGGTAGGCTATGATCTTATCTGTTTGTTGCATATTATAAGTTCAGATTAAAGCAAATAAACAGCTAATGATTAAGAACTCATTAAAGATCTTAAGATCAAGCCCACCATAGCAATCAACTAGATAATATGCTTGTTCTAAACTTAATGATTCTCTAGCCATATTAGCTAGATCAAAGTAAGCATTATTGATCCTTGATCATTCAAAATCAATCAGGTGGATCTGATTATATTCATCTACCAAAATATTATGAGCATTCAGATCTGAATGGGTTAGGTGTTTTGGTAGATCACGATATTTATTAATTAGGGATAGATAAAGTCGTTTATGCCTCGTTGCTAATTTGGCATTTTCAATCCCCTTATAATAATCAATTGGTAAGATTGAACAATTACCAACTTGAACTTGGTGAATTTTTTTAATTGCTTTAGCCAATTTTTCTAACCTGGTTTGGTCAAAATAATCAACTTCGTGACCAACGATTCATTTTTTAATGCAATCACCTGTTGCTTGGTCAAAATAGATGAATAAGTCGTTTTTTAATAAGGTGATTACTTGATACTCATTAACTCGGTTAACTAGTTCGCTGTTTAAAGCAAACCTGACTTGGTACTTTTGTTGGTCACTAGTTTCAATTAAATAAGACAGGTTGGTAAACCCGTTGTGAATTGGTTCAATTCTACTAACCTGGTTAGGTGAATAGTTCGTATGCTTGATAAAAAAATCTAAGGCATGATTTTTTGATCTGTCCATTATCAGTAGCCTCTTGATACTGGTACTCTTCGCACTCTTGGTTGTTGGTTATAACCTCTAGGTGCTAATGAAGGGATTCTTGATACCCTTCTTAGTCCATAAGTTGGTCTAGCGACTCTTCTAGGTGCTAAAGTTCTACTTCTAAATTCAGCAACCGGTTCAATCATACCTAGTTGTCTAATTGGTCTTCTTACTTCTCTCACATAAGTGTCATAGTTAGAACGATAATACTGGGTCGATGGACGATCATAATCATACCCATAACCTTCTCTAAATCTTAAGAAGTCAGCTTCAGTTCTTAAAGTGCCTTTATGAACTGGATAAGCTAGTTGTCTAGACTGATCAGACTCGTTATAGCGGTTAGGAAGCTGTTGGTATCTTCGTGGTGCTGGTTGCTTACTAAACTCATAAGCTAGAGGTTTACGAACTTCGTAGTTTACTCTTCTTGGTTGGTAAGGTTGATAATCCCTTCTAGATTCATAAGCTGGTGGGTAGTAATCATACTCTTGATTAGGTGGAAATGGACGGTTATATTCTTGATAAGTTTCTTTTTGATATCTAGGATCAACTTGTTGTTGGTATCTAGGATCTAGATATTGTTCTTGTGGGTATGGTTGTTGTTCTTGATATGGATCAGGTTGTTCATAACCTTGATCATAATAAGAATCTTGTGGGTTGATTCTAGCGGTTCTTTGTTCGTAGTGGTTTTGATAAAGATCATCAAACTCTTTGTTTGAATGATAAGCCAGTCTATTAGGTGATACAAGTGGTTCACGTTGAAATTTATTAACCACTTCTTCACGTTCAATTCTAGTAGTTGGTTGTTGGTGTTGAGCTTTAGGTTGAACTTGTTCGTGTTCTCTTGAAGCTGTGTATAAAGCTTGTGGTTGAACTTGGATCTCAGGTTCTAAGAACAATCTTTGGTTAGGAGTTTCAACTTGATTTAAACTTTGTGGTGGAACAAACTGAGTTTGATTAAACCTTTGAGCTTCAACTTGGTTAATCTCATCTAATTTTTGACGAACGTTTTGGTTTGGTCATTTATCAAAATTAGTCGGTGGCGGTAGATCGTCTTCTTCACCATCAACAACTTGTTGAACTAAGAAGTCTAACAGTTCAGATGTTGGTTGTTTTGGTTTGTTGCTTACAGATGTTAATAGATCATCTGATTCTTCAAAGTATGGTTTAGCTACTACTTCTTTAGGTTGTTGAACTACTTTTTCTCTAGGTTGAAAAACAACTTGTTCATGAACTAATTTTTCAACTGCTTTTTGTTTAGCTTGCTCTACCTTATTTAGTTCAACTGTACTAGGTTCAGGTTTATTTAAAGCAGCTGTTTTTTCATTTAACTTATTAGTTAAATAATCAACTAGTTGTTTAGCAACTTTTTCTAGGTTGATATTACTGTTAGATTTTTTAGCTTCTTCTTTAAGTTGTTTGAATTGATCAATGATCTTTTTATTTTCATCAATCAACGTTTCTAATTTATTTAATGATTCTGTATTATCTGTTTTGATCTCAACCAGTTCTTCTAGTTTAGTAATCTCTAATTTTGGTTCAACAGATTGTGGTTGAGCTTGAACTGAAGGTGTTGATTGTTCTAGTACAACTGGTTGTTGAACAGGTTGATTAACTTCAATTGGTTTTTGTTCAACTAGTAGATCACTTAATTTAATATCTTCAAATTTAAATTTATCTACGAAGAAGTCATCTTCTTCTTCAATTAGATCATAGTGATCATCTAGTTTAGATGGAACTAATTCAACTTCTTGACGTTTTTCAATCTTAACCTTAGGTAGTGCGTGGTGGTGTTTAGTTTCTTGAACTTGAGGATTTTCAACTGGTTGCTCAACAACCTTAACAGCTATTTCTTCTTTTTGTTCAGAGTCAGCTTTAGGTTCAGGTAGTTTAGGAGTTTCAAACTTAGGTAATTTGATTACAACTGGGATCTGTTGTAAATCATCTAAGTTGATCTTCTTTTTAACAGGTTGTTCACTAGCTAGTTTGATCTCATCATCAGCTACAACAACTGGTTCTGGTTGAACTTCAGCTACTTGAACAGGTTGATCAACTACTTGTTCTACAACAGTTACAACTTCTTCTTTTTCTACAGCTGGTTCAATTGGTTCTTCCTTAACCACTTTTGGTTTAGGTTCTGGTTTTTTAATCACATACTTAGTAGCTTTCTTACCAGGTTGTGGTTTTGGTCCAACTGGTTTAGTAGGCGCTGGTTTAGCTACTTCAACTGGTTGTTGTTCTTCTACAACTTCATCAACAACTTGTTCAACAACAGCTTTTACCTGTTGATCTGGTTGTTCATCATATTGTTGTTGATCATCATAATATTGTTGATCATATTGTTGGTCATACCCTTGATCATAACCCTGTTGGTCGTATCCTTGTTGGTCATATTGTTGATCGTATCCTTGATCATAACCCTGTTGGTCGTATTGCTGTTGATCATCATAGTATTGTTGGTTAGGATCAACATAATCTTGTACTTGGTCATATTGTTGGGTGTTATCAACATAATCTTGTTCTTGAGTGTACTGTTGTGGATCATAACCATAATCAACATTTTGATCAGCATAACCTAGCTGTTGATCATAATACTGTTGAGTGAAGTTTTGATTATCTCCTTCTACTGGTTGTTCATTAAGATTAGGATCAACCTGTTGAACTTGTTGTTGATCAACTGGTTGTTGTTCTACTTGTTCAGCTTCTTCAACTTGTTCTGGTGTAAGATTTACTTCTTGTTCAACAGGTTGTTGTTCAACTGAAATCACTTCATTACTTAAATCTAATAATGAACCAGTATACTGACTTAGATCTAGTTCATAACCTTCTAGATCAGTATAAAAAGCCGGATCAACAAGATCATTAGTTTGAGCGTTAACTAATGATTGGTCGATCACATTATATCTTAATAGTTCTTGTTCACCCGTATCACTATTAAGCGCATCAATATAATGATGGTTATTAACAAAATAAAAGGGTTGTTGATCCATCCCATACAGCTCAGCTGGTAATGGTTTTTTTAAGAATTTAAAGACTGGTTTAATCAGATTAAACGTTTGGTTGGTAACATTATCTACCCCAACAAGATAGACGTTACCGTTCTTATCATAAGCAAAGTTAAAATCATAAGCCGCATATTTAGTGAATACTTTCTTTTTTAACTTTGCTAAATTCTTCAGGATTTTGTTATGTATCTTTGGATTCATTATCATTTGTCACTCATTTATTTAAACACAAGTTTTAAATTCAATATATATCTTTATATTAAATTATTTTTAAGGATTAAGGTTAAAGAGTTTTACTTATTATTAAATAATAAAAAAATTGCTAAATAATCGATTTTAAGTTGTCAATTAAAAGATTTAGTTCGTTTGGTTTAAAGACAAAATGGGCGCTTTGTAAAACGGCTTCATTTACATTATCTGGAACAACAAGATAATCAAATCGTTCGTTAGCTTTAGGATCAATTTGATTATGTAAGGACAAGTAGATTAAAAAGGTGTTGGGAAAGTGTTTTTTAATCGTGACAAACTTGTTTACTTCTTTATTAATAAACAGTCCATCAGTTTCATTTAGTTGGATAAAGTTAAACCGATCATGATTTAGGATCGTTTGGTTAAAATATGAAGAGTTAATCCATTCTTTGATATTAAAGAGATAGATCTGGTTAATTAACATCTTTTGGATTGCTTGATTAAAACTCTTATAGTCGTTGTTCCAATAGATCTGATCTTTCCAGCGCATCCGTGCTTGTTTGATCGTGTTGTAGTTTAAAAAGTAGGTGGCTAGTAAGTTGTCATAACTATCAATACTGGATGCGCCCTTAAGTAATATCCCAGATTGCTTAATTAAAGCTAAATGGTTAATTAAGTCATAATCGTTCTTCTTAAAGAACGATTCATAATAAAACTTACGATCACTCTTTTTTCTTAAGCAAGCCCCATTAGCTGCTAGATAACTAATATCATTTAAACCTAATTTAATTAGGTTATTAAAGTTAATTATGTTTTCAAACCAACTAGATGAGCTAATTAAGATCTCAAAATGTGCTTTTAATTCTTGGATCGTTTTGGTTAATTGATCGATATCATAACCTTGATCATAAACAAGGTGTTGGTCAACATCAATAATCAATAGTTTATTTTTACCCATTGAATAACTAATTAAGGTTTTTTAAATAACTCAATGAACTTAGTTAGCTCTAGTTGGTTAGAATCTTCTTGACCATATAAGCGATACGTGATCAGATCAGGGTTTTTTAATTCATTGTCCCCGATAATGATTTGAACAGGGATCTTGTTAACTTGGTGATCACGGATCTTTTTATTTAGTCGTTCATCACGACTATCAACAGTTACTCTTAGATCTCTAGCTAGTAGTTTTTCTAGTAACTGGTTACAACCTTCTAAGTGAACTGAGTTATTCACTGGGATAATTACTGCTTGTTTGGGCGCTAACCATAGATCAAGAGCGCCCTTAGTTTGTTCTAATAAGGTTGCCACAAATCGTTCATACGTACCAATGATCCCTAAGTGGATAATCACCCCTTGTTCATAGGTGTTATCCTTAGTTTTATATTTAATGTCGAATTTTTCTTCACTTGGTAATGAGAAATCTAATTGGATCGTTGAAACCGTAATAATCTTATTTAAAGCGGTTTTTACTTGGAAGTCGATCTTAGGACCATAAAAGGCTGCTTCACCAACTTGTTTGGTGTATTCTAACCCAAGATCTTTTAACGCATCTTCTAATTGGTTTTCAGATCTAGCTCACATCTGTTCATTATCAATAAACGATTGTTTATCATTAGGATCATGTAATGATAAGTCAATTCGGTGAAACTTGAGATTAAAAGTGCCAATCACTTCCTTAATTACTTGATAAGCATTTAAGATCTCAGTTTTAATCTGATCTAATCGACAAAAGATATGATTGTCCAATAAGGTCATGGCTCTAACCCGTTCAAGCCCAGTTAAACCCCCACTAGCTTCATAACGGTGTAACAATGCGTCTTCAGATAAACGCATTGGTAGATCGTAATAATTACGTGGTTTATTAAGGTAAACTAAACAGTGATGTGGACATGTCATTGGTCTTAACATCATCTTGTCCCCATCAAGTAAAGCTAACTCAGGGAACATATCTTTAGCATAGTGATTGTAATGTCCTGATTTTTTATAAAGATCAACATTACCTAAAATTGGGGTGTTGACCGCCATAAAGCCAAACTTCTTTTGCACACTGTGCACATAATCCCCAATTAGTTGGCGTACGATCTGACCATTAGGTAATCAGATCGGCATCCCAGGTCCAGCTAATTGGTTAAAAGTAAATAGTTCTAAGATCTTATTGATACGACGGTGATCACGTTGTTTTTGTTCTTCAATGATCTCCAAATAGTCTTGCATCACCTTATCATTCTCAAACCCAAACCCGTTTAGTCGCACCATCACTAGATTATCTTTATCACCCTTAAAATATGCACCACCAACTGATTGAAAGTTAAAAGCTTTAACTAGTTTAGTATTATCAACTAGTTGAGCCATTGGTAGATAATAATGATGGTTATCTACAGTTGCTAAGTTAACTGTTTTTTCTTTAGCTTCATTAATTAGTTCTAATAAGTATGGTTGATCACTTAATAGTTGATTAGCTATCTTTAGATCAACTGTTTTAAGTGAGATTGGTTGAGCTGATGAACACAGTTTAGCTAATGATTTAATTAGCTTATTAAAATCTTCAGGGTTAATATTTAGTGTTTGTGATAAATAATCAAGATAAAACCCTTGATCGTTAACTGACATCTGACCAAACTTGATTGAAGGATCTTGTTTTTTCAAGATCATTTGGACCATTAATAAAGCAGTATTAAAATAGTTAAGCATATATTGATATTGTTATTTTCTGACTAAAATTTTCTCAGCTAAGATTTGTGTTTTTCAAACTTTACTTTTCTTATCTTGGTAAGTAGTTAAAGAACCTTTAACTGCAAGATATTCGTGTTCAAGTACGTACTTTTCTAATTCCAAACCAAGTTGATCATTAGCATAAATAACATAATAATCAGTAAAGGTTTGGTTACCAAATTTCCGTTTTTGTGTGATTGTTACATAAAAACCTGTTTTATTCTTAGATCACTTATAGCTATCAATTAAACCTTCCAATAAAACAGTATTAAGCATTAATTAACACTCTTTGATTCTGATGATTTATCTGTTTCTGATTCTTCCACGTAGTTGGGATTTTGCATATTAAACCGAATCAAGAACATACTAATTGTTTTTAGTACCATCTTTTCTTCAAAGATTGATGAACGTACTGATTCAAATTTTTGTCGGTCGTTTAAAACATCATGGATTGATTGGTTAGTTTTTTCATAATAGATATCCAACATGTTTTTAACTTCGTTATCTGACACTTTAACTTTTCATTGTTCAGATAAGTAATCAAACATTAAGCCTTTTTTAATGATCTTATCAGCCATGTTTGCTAACAACTCTTCTCTTTGTGCACCAAGCCCACTTGCTTTTAGTTGTTCGATTAGTTTTTTTACTTCAGCTTGGTCGATTTCAAACTCAAAATGTTCAGCTAAATAGTTCATGATAGCTGAAAACACATTATCCTTAATACTTAGTTGCAATAACTCATATTGCATCATCGTTTCATCGTTCATTTCTTTAGGAAGCGCCGCCTTAATTCTTTGGCGTTGTTGTTCCATCATTGCTGGATCAATGAAAAATTGGGTAATCTTTATTTCTTTTGAGTAATCGATTGGTTTAATTAATTTTAATTTTGATGACATATCTTTGTTTGTTTACCTTAATGTTGCTATTTAATTTATTAATTTTAATATTTTTAAATAAGTTATTTTTGTTCAAGAATTAGTAATGCTTGTTTTAAGTTAGGATCACTAATCTGTTCGTACAGTTTAAGTCTTTGTTTTGATAGTTGGTTTAACAATAATAACTGTTCATAGTTTTTTAGTTGTTCGATCCCTTTTTGGATCTGATCATAAACAGCATATTTTGAGATCTGATAGTTAGTAGCAATCTCGTTATATGACAAGTTGTTAATTAAAAACTCTTCCAAATAAAGTTTAATCTTATCTGACAACAACTTGTGATAATAAGAGAACAGTTCATTTAACAGATTTCACTGTTCAAAACTAATTACTTGTTTTTTCATAATCAAGATTTAGGTTGGCAGTTAACGAGATTAGGTATTTTTGTAGATCAAAACTAACTAGATCATCTAATTGTTCTCCCAAACCAATTAGTTTGACAGGGATATTAAACAGATCTTTAATCCCAAGAATAATCCCCCCTTTAGAAGATGAATCCATCTTACTTAAGATGATCCCTGTAATCTTACTAACTTCATGAAAGACCTTAGCTTGGATCAGACCTGATTGACCAGTAGTAGCATCTAATACTAATAATGTTTCATCAACATTACGACCAATGAACTTTTCAATCACATTGTTAATCTTTTTTAGTTCGTTCATTAGGTTAACTTTATTTTGTAACCGTCCTGAAGTGTCACAGATCACTAGATCATAATCACGTTGTTTAGCAAAGTTTAACCCTTCATAGATTACTGCTGCTGGGTCTTTCTTGGATTCATCTTTATAGATATCAACTTCCAGTCGTTCAGCTCAGATATTTAGTTGTTGGATTGCTCCTGCTCTAAATGTGTCAGCTGCTATTAACAAAACCTTCTTATTAAGCTTTTTATAATAGTTAGCTAATTTAGCAATCGATGTGGTTTTACCAACCCCATTCACCCCAACAACTAAAAAGACATTTTGACGATGATCTTGATAGTTCAGATCAATATTAACTTCACTATCTTGAATGTAATAAACAAACAGTTTATCAATAATGATCTGTTTGATTAAAGTTGGATCAACTACCTTTTGGTATTTGATCTCTTCTACGATCGCATCAACGATTTTTTTAGTCGCATTATAGCCAATATCTAATTGGACAAATGCATCAAACAGATCTTCATAAAATGCTTCGTTTAAACTAACGTATTTAGTGGATAGTTGGTTGATGATATCTGAAAAAGAGTTCGAGCTCTTTTTCAAACCATCATCAAACTTTTCTTGGGTTGTTTCAAATAAAGAATTCTCTTGATTCTTCTTTTTGATCTCTTCAACAGTGTCAGGCTTTTTCTTAAACTTACTAAATAATCTTTTAATAAAGCTCATTATTGACTCTCAATCTCTTCAGCCATATCTTTAGCTTGGTGTAAAGATACTGATAACATCTTAGTCACACCCTTAGTTTGCATCGTTGCCCCAATTAACTTATCACATTTAACCATCGTTCCTTCACGGTGGGTGATGATTAAGAATTGGGTCTGATCAGATGAATTCTTAATGATATTAGCAAATCGTTCTACGTTAGCTAAATCTAAAGCACTCTCAGCTTCATCTAAAACAACCAGTGGGAATGAAGACACTTTAAGAATACTAAATAAAACTGATAAAGCAACTAAAGCTTTTTCACCACCTGATAGTAAATTTAAGTTTCCAATATTCTTACCAGGAGGTGAAGCAAACACTTCAATCCCACTGGTTAGTTTTTCTTCAGGATTAGAATATCTAATCTCACAATTACCACCACCAAATAGGTAATAGAATGTCTTAGGTAACTCCTTATTAAGGTTATTAATTAATTGATCAAATTCAAAGATTGCTTTTTCATCTAATCTAATTATTGCTTGATTAATCCGTTCACGAGCATTAATTAATTCTTGTTGTTGGCTATAAAGCTTTTCATAACGCTCTTTTTTAATATCAAGCTCTTGGATTGCTTCCATATTAATTGCCCCTAAATTATTTAGGGTGCTTTGAAGTTTTACCACTTCACTTCTTGCTTGAGATAAAGAGATCGGTAATGGCTTATTGTAGTTTTCAATTGCAAACTCAATTGCCATATTATAAGATTCATTAATCTTTGATTTGGCTAAATAGATCGTGTTTTCATGTTTAGTTAGTTGTTCACGACGTTTTAATTTATCGTTCTTATCTTCATCGATCTCTTTATAAAAGAGCGTAACGTCTTTTTCAAGTTGGTTAACTTGTTTTTGATACATATCTTTAGCTTCTTGATTGATCTTAAGATCTTGAACTAAAGTAGCTTTCTTAGTTTCTAAACTAAACAGTTTATCTTTGATCTTTTTATCATCTCATTTAACATCTTCACCATCAAAGGTTTTATCAGTTAATTGTTCGTATTGAATCTTGTAATCGTCAAGCTTTTTTTGTTCGATCACAATTAAGTCTTGGTAACGTTGGATTGCGATCTTTTGTTCGTTAAATTCTTTATCTTTCTTAGTGTAATCAGCTGTTAAGAATTCAAGTTTTTTATTTAGTTCATTAATATTTTTTTCGGCAACTAAAAGTTCGTTTTTAAGCGTATCAATCTTTTCATCAAGATTAAATAAACTATGTGTTTGTTTTGATTCAGCGCCACCAGTAATCGCCCCACCAGCATTAACAATATCCCCACCAAGTGAGATCACCCGATAAAGTTGGTATGTAAATTTAGAGATTTTGGTAGCAGCTTCAAGATCACTAGCAATAATAATCTGACCTAATAAAGCGCGGATTGCTGGATCATATTGATCGTGGTAGTTAACTAAGTTAGCAGCAATCCCTAGATAACCTTCCACTTGCTCTAACACTTCTAAATGTTCTGGTTTAACATCACGATCTTTTAGGTTAGCTAGTGGTAAAAATGTTGCTCTTCCAGCTTTATTTGCTTTTAAGAAATTAACAGCATTAATAGCATCTTGATTTGAATCTACAATAATGTTTTTAGCAGCTTTATTTAAAGCAGTTGAGATTGCCAACTCATATTCAGGTTCAACCTTAATGAAGTCTTGTACAATCCCATGCACACCACCAATGGCATCCTTATTATTTAATACTGTACGCACACCAGCATCTTGGGCAAACTGGTTAATCTTTTGATTTTGATAAAACTGAACTTGCAAGTTAGCTTCGTAGCGCTTAACTTGAAAAGTGGCTAATGATTTTTTTAGATTTTCTAATTCGTTAGCTAGATCAGTTTTATCGACATCTTTTTCTTTTAATTCTTCTTCTCAAGTCGAGATTAATTCAAAGTATTTTTTTAATTGCTCTTCTGATGATTTTAGTAGTTGTTCTAACGCATTAATCTTCTTATTTTTATCATTAGAATCTAAATCTGATTTTAGTTGTAAATCATTAAAGACATTACGTTTTTCTAATAGGACGATTTCGTCATAAATTTTTTGTAATTCATCTTGTATTTTTTGTACATTTTGGTCTGCACTGTTGTAGCGTTTTTTAAATGCTTCTAACTTTTCTTGATTGATCTGTAATTGGGGATCGTTTTTTAGTAAGCGTTCATCTATTTCTGCAATCTGTTCTGATAGTGCTTCAATCTCTTTTTGTGAGATTAAATATTCGTTAACTGATAGTGTTATTTCAAGATCTTTTAGTTTTTCTTTTGTTTCAGCATATAGTATGGCTTTTTCTGCTTGTTGATTTAATTTTTTCAGATCACGATTTAATTCGTTAACGATTGTTGTTATTTCTTTTAAATTATCGTTGGTTCGTGCAATTTGTCTGATTGCGTCTTGTTTTTTCTTAGCATAACGCCCAATCCCTGCAGCATCTTCAAAGATCTGTCTTCGGTCTTCTGGTTTAGCTTCAATAAAACTAGAAACGGTGTTTTGTGAAATAATACATAACGAACCTTTAGTTAGACCTGAATCAAGAAAAATATCGTTAATTTCTTTAAGTGATGATGGTTCGTTATTAATTAAGTATTCAGATACCCCGCTACCACGATACACCCTTCTAGTAACTGTAATCTCTTTGCGCTTATCATGTAAATAACCTTGAGAGTTATCAAATGTTAAGCTGACTTCAGCAAACTTAGATGCTGGTTTTTCTTGGGAACCAAAAAAGATAACGTCATCACTCGTTTTCCCTCTTAAGTTCTTCATTGAACGCTCCCCAAGCACTCACTTTAAGGCGTCAACAACATTAGATTTACCAGACCCATTAGGACCGACAATTCCTGTTACATGTTCATCAAATGTGAAACTAATGTTATCAGCATAAGATTTGAACCCTTGGGCATGAAATTTTTTTAGAAATAACATATCATATGACCTTTAAATATCTCACAAAGTTAGTAAGTATAAAAATTATATAGAAAATAAACAGCCAAAAAGTCTCTTTCTTTTTATTAGTATTATTACTAATATTTTATTCCAAGATGTCGATGATTGAATTGTTTAAAAGGTCGATATTATCAGCTCTTAAATGGTTATTTTTAACCGTTATAAACTTCAATTTATTTTGGTATTTTTCATAAGCAGTTTTGTATGGTTCTTTAGTGATATCAACACCGTCTTTTAATCTTAAACCCATGATTAAAACACGTTGATAAAATTGATCGTCAGTTAATCGATTTTTTTTGATTTGTCAGTTCTGAATTGATCCGTCATAATAGTATTCCACTTTGTTTTCAAAACCATGAGCACCCCAACCTATTGCTGCATAATCTTTAGTTAATCAATATGCTTTATTGTGAACAGATTGATATTTCTTTAATCTACATCAATTAGCAACTTCATAACGCTTATAATTAATCTTATTTAATTCAGCTTTCATCACTCTTAGTTGCATAGCTTCTTGATCTAAATCAATCTTATAAGGCGTTTTGGTTAGATAAGCTCCTGGTTTTAGATCTAAGCCATAAAAAGAAATGTGGTTAGGTTTTGTTTTTTTAATAAATTTGATATTTTCTAGAACGTCTTCTTTTTTCATATGAGGCAACGCATACATTAGATCTATATTAATGTTAGTAATGCCAGCATCATATAAGTTTTGCATTGCTTCATAGCAGTGATTTATATCATGAGTTCTATTAAGGTATTTGAGAATTTTATTATTAACGATTTGAATACCAACTGATGCACGATTTACTAAATTTTTCTTTAGTATTTGCGCTTGTGATTTAGTTACTAAATCTGGATTGCATTCAATAGTAAATTCACACTTTTTTGCCGCATATTTTTTAATTTTTGATAAAAAATAATCCAAAAGTTCATCATCAAAAACATTAGGTGTTCCACCTCCTAAATAAATACTCGAAAATTGTTCATCACTAAATTGTTTTCTTTCGATTTCATCAATTAAATCTTGAACAACTTTTTTGGGATTGTGTCGATCAATTAGTTCTCGTTTAAAATCACAAAAGGTACAGATCTTTTGACAAAGGGGAAGGTGGATATATAAATGTTTAGTCATGGTTGCTTTTTATGTATTCAATTATTTCATCACAAGTTCTGTTTGCATCGTCTTCAAAGAAATTAAAAGTAAACTGCTTCATACCATCGTTAAATTTATTCCTAGTTCAAGTTAATTGATGTTTTACTAGTCTTTTGAATTTCTTGTTAATTATCTCTTTATCAATGGGTTGGTTATTTTTTCAGGCATCATAAATTTCTTTATAGCCTAGCGCCTTCATTGCAATCAGTTCTTTATCTAGTTTCTTATCAGTAATTATCTTATCCAGATACTCAATTTCTTTAGTTCAATTTAAGTCGTGAATCATTTCGTCTAAACGCTTACTTAAATAAGGAAAAAGTTTTTCTTTATCTGACATACATTTAACTACTACGTAATCAAATTTTTTACTATCATTTTTCGCTTTTTTACCGTATTTTTTAAACAAATATAACGCTCGTAATAATCTTTTTCGATTGTTTTTACCAATCTTAATTGCTTCTTGAAAATCGTATTCACATAATTGATTAAAGATCTCTTGATTATCTAATTTATCTAGTGCATCAAACAAGTCAGTATCTAGCTCTTGTTTTTCTAACTGATAATCGTTTATCAAACTATTAACATAAAGATGACTACCTCCACACACAATTGTTCAATCAGGAGCTTGTTCTAAAATTTCTTTGGCTCTTTTGTTAAAGTGTGCAATTGATCATTCATCAAAAATCGAAATATTGGATATGAAATGATATTTAATCTCTGATAATGTTTTTTCTGATGGTTTATTCACTCCAGCGTTTAACTCCTTGTAAACCTGATAAGCATCAGCAGAAATTATTGGCACATTTAATTTCTTGGCCAACATGTTTGCTAAATATGATTTTTTAGTTCCGGTAGGACCTACAACTAAAATTAATCGTTTTGAATAAATCATACGAAAGACATTATTATTATCTTTTTATATAATATAAACTGTGTACTAAATAAATATATATGAATAAAAACAAAATTGTTTCAAAACTAACCGGTCTAGCATCGCTAGGCTTTGGTATTAGTTTTGCTTTAACAAGTTGTACAGTAATTACTAATTCAGGGTTATTTAAAGTTATTACAGCTGCTGATGTTAGCAGTAAAAAAGCATATTCAACAATTACAGATGAATTAACATCTCCGATCCAAACTGCTATTTATGGTACTAATTTAGTTAATAACGGAAATTACGTACTTACTGTATTAACAAACACTGATCCAGAACAAAACTACTTTATTAATGGTGGTGATTTAAGTACTGGAGCAAATTGAAACGGTCCTTATGCTAGAGCCGTTGAAAGATGACAGCAAGACAGAACTAACCCTAATTATGATACAGGTATTCTTTTCTTATTGTATTGAGATCTGTTTGATAACCAAAGAGCACCTTCAAATCAATTAAACCCTTTTTCTAGAGCTACAAGCGGGACTGGATTCGCTAGAAACGATCAATCAGCTGTCCAATACCGTGATATTGTTGACTTTATTATTAAAACATACCCGACTGAAACAAGTGGATGATTAAATCGTACAGACGGTACAACTAAAATAATTAACATTGCGTTCAGCAATGACGGTACTGGTAAAATTACTCCTCATTTTTACATGGGTTCTACAAGCGCCTCACCAACTCCAGCTACCCCTAGCACTGCAAGCAGCGTTAGACAATCTTTAGCATTAAAATCAGCTTCTATTGATAACAGCCAACCTAGTAATCATGATTTAACTATCGATGATAGTTTTTCAACATTCCTAGCTGGTATCTATACAAGAAACTAATTACTATATATTTATATATCTACCTTAAGTCGTAGACTCTAAAACGCAGCTTATAAAAAGCATAAACATGAACAAAAGATTTGGATAAAAGTTCAAATCTCTTGTTCATTTTTTCTAATGTTGTTCAAACAATATTAGAAGTAAATTTCTGCAAAAAGATCATTCACCATTAGAGCAATGAAAGCTAAGCAATTCTTTCTTAGATCATCTTAAGCTTTCTTAAATAAAAAAAAACACAAGACTATTGATTAAACCTTGTGTTATTGTTTAAAAAGATTTTTATTTAATTAAAGCATCTGACATCTATAAGAATTTTTTGTTTCTGTTTCTGTATTAAGTGCGTGATGTTTAACAAAAAACAACGAAGCAAAAGGAATGTACATTAATAAACGCGTTTTCTTAGAAAACATACCAGCTTTTGCATAAATTAAGAATCAACTAAAATATAAAGCTAAAAAGAATAAATTTGTAGTTGAGAACAGATCAGAACTTGAATACAATAAATAAGTGTAATCTGGATTAGTTCTTATTGGATATGGGAATATCGCTGGCAGAATGCGATACCCATCTCTTAGGTCTACAAGTTGTAGTTCAGCGTTTGCAACGAAAAATCCTCAAAATAAGATTAGGAACGATCATTGTGCTATTTCAATACCTATTAAACTTAATGATAATCCGATCTTACTTTTTCTAATTGTTTTAGGAAAGACATAAGGATTATCATCTAGAATGATTCCCATACTGAATACGATGAAAATGATCATCATTATGATGAAAGATGATAATCTAAAATATCTTAGTAAATATTCTTCTGAGCTAGGAATTGCTAAAAAATTAATTGAATAAGCATTAATAAATCTCTCAGATAAGATCAGCGTGTATCCGTTTTCGTTAGTTCTTATAATAAGGGTTATTGCTGTAGCCACAAATGCTAAAACAGCAATTAAAAAGAAGAATGATAAATAAACAACTGTTGAAGTTAATTTAATCTGAAATACTGTTCTATTAGACAATAAGATCTTTTGGTATCATCTTAATCCTGCATCGTTATGCTTTAATAACGTCTCATCACCATTTTCTGAATAAAATAATCTCAAACTAATTAATAGACCACTAAAAGGAACTAATGATAAAATTCTTTCTTCTTTTTTGGCACCGAATTCAATTTTGTGTAAAACAATTAATTAACTCAAAAAAAGAAAGGTTAATATAATTTTATAAACGGTAATAAAAATGAATTCAAAAGACGAACAAATGAAACAGATTCAAAAATTAATTGTTGAATTTGTAAAACAATTTGGTCCTAGTAGTGGAAAACAACTATTAAACATCACTGATTATATTGCTAAGCCTGTTTTACAGGCTCTGGTTGATGGTGAACATGTTGGCAAACTAGAATTATTGAGAGAAAATGCTGATAATGATGAGAATGTGTATCAAAACGGCTCATACACTAGAAATGTTAAGTGAGGGCAAGAAGAAATTCCCATAAAAATGAAAAGAATTCGTGGTGAAAATCAAGACTCTCAAATTATCCCGAAATATCAAAGAATTATCCATGATAAGTTTATCTTAGATGTTCTTTCTTTAGCTTCTACTCGTTTGTCAAACAATGAAATCGCTGATCAAATAACGTCAATATATGGATTCAAAGTAAGTCCTAGCGTAATTTCAAATTGTATCCAAACTGTTCAAGATGAGATGCGCGATTGGCACGAAAGACCGCTAGAAAACAACTACCCAATCATAATGATTGACGGTAAAGTCTTTAAGATCAAAACTGAAGAAAGCGGACGGTCAAAGTACGTAAATAAAACGCTTTATGTCGTGGTAGGAATCAATGCGGATGGTCAAAAAGAGCTTATAGCGCTATACGTAAGCAACACCGAATCTGCTACAGAATGAATTAACATTCTTGATAATTTGAAAGAACGCGGCTTGTCTGAAACATATATTATTGTTTCAGATGGTTTAAAGGGTTTGAAAGAAGCGATTGAAAACGTTTATCCAAAAGCAATGCATATTACTTGCACGGTTCATATGATTAGAAATGCTGCAAAATATGTATCTCATTCTATGAAGTCCGATTTTTTAAGAGACTTAAAAAACATATATGGAGCAGACAATTGAGAAAGTGCAAAACACAACTTTGAATATTTAAAAAATAAGTGAGGCGGTTCTAACAAGCGCGCAGTTGAAGTTGTGGAAAGAGCGATGGACAACATAGAAAAACTCTTTAGCTTTTCTAAAGCTTTACGGACATTAGTTTATACCAGCAACATAGTTGAAAACTATAATTCAGTAATTGGGAGTTTCCTAGCTGCTAAAAAGTCTTTTAATAACATAAACCAGCTGTTATTAGACCTATATGTACATTTTGGTTACAATCCAAGATATAAAAAACTAAATCAGAAAAGTAATAGAGTGAGAAATTGATATAGAATATATGAAGAGTTAATGGATGTATTTCCGAACTTACTTAAGAAAAACTAAAAGTTCGAAAAAATCCAATTACACAAAATTAGCTTCGTTACCTCTTTTTTAAATAAACTCAGTTTTAAATAAGGAATGAATAAAGCAATGTATAAAGCAAAGTAAATAATATTTGCAAAACTAAACATATCCTTATTAAAGAAGAAAGGAACTGTTGCTGCGTAGTTTAAAATTGATAACTTAAGGTCAGCAAAGAAATTATTATTAATATGAATGTATGGTAATAGACCAGTTTTGATGCTGCCATTACCAAAGTTTAGACTAGCTAGTTGGTCTTGGTAAACTTGACTAAGAGATTTATTAATCGGATAAAAGTAACCGATTAGAATTACCAAGAAAAATGCTCACGCAACTACTTGAATAATTTCGATCAAAGTTAATAAGATTCTAAATTTAAATCTTTGTCTAAGTAGTTGATCACTAAATCTATATCCTTCTTTACCAGTTAGTAGAATAACCAAACCACTGATTGCAAATGAAATAAAGAAAATTAGCGGTAAAACTAGCGAGGTCTTAAATAGCTTTTCACTATAAACCGTGAAGTTATTTCCTCCAGGAGATACAAGTGCATAAGACATCACACTAACGATTCCAGCTGTTGCAAAAAGAATCGTTGCTAGATAAACTAGAAAGAGTGCTAACTGTCTTCTAGAAACATTAATGATTTTGAAATATCGTTTTTGATCCATCATTAATTCTCCTCTAAAAAATTAAATAAATTTAACTAAATTCAAAATTTCTAATAATTGAATAATCGATTAACAATTAGTTAAGCACTTCAACTACTTAATTTTCAATCATACTTATTAAGAACCCCTTTATTTATAAAGGTAAAATTTGCTTTTAAATAAAGCATCTTCTTAATGGTTATTTATAACTCAAAACTTTTACATCGTCAATAATTTTTTATTGATATTTTAATAGTTATGGCGCAAAGATCTTAGTCAGATAATCTTCTTTGGTAAAAATGATAAAGTCGTTTAGTAAATTTAAGAACAACGTGAATCAGATCTTAAGTGTTTTTAATAGCTCCACTTAGCGTTTTTCATAAAACAAACAAGAAAAAACCCTTACGAAATCTCGTAAGGGTTACATACTACAAAGAAACTAATGGCGTCGACAACAGGACTTGAACCTGTAACCTTCAGTTCCGCAAACTGATGCTCTATCCAGTTGAGCTATGCCGACATCGCATATAATTGTATCATCATATAAAAATTACGCATTTAGAATCGTTAACTGAACAAAAAAATCAACATGAAATGATGATAAGCTCAAATTTCATGTTGATTATTTATTTAATCGTTCTGATTAAGCAATATTGGATTTGTAAGTGCCATTGATCTTTTCTTGACTTTCAACAACTTTCTTTTTTATGAAAAATAAAGAAGAAAAAGGAATAAGTGCTAAGATTCTTGACTCTTTTGAAAAGATTCCTGCTTTAACATAGATTAAGAATCAACTTAGATACAAGACAAGCATAAACGAAATGCCGATCATAAATAGATCTAGTTTTGAAAGCATTATCCCTCTAGCTTCAACTTGAACAACAGCAGAACTAACACTAGAAACAAATAAGATATTAGGAATAAAAATAAAGAAATAAAGTAATACTATCAAAGATAGTAATTGAGTGATCTCAATAATTATTAAAGTTAATGATAAAATCAATTTATTTCTTCTAACTTTTTGGCTTAGAAGATATGGGCTTTTATCTAATAAAATCCCAATAGTAAATCCAATTAGTGTTACTATTGGTATTAGTAATAAACTAGTTCCAATAATTCTTACTCATGATTCTTCATTCGCAGAAGCTGTAGAACTTAAATCAATTACATAAGCGTTATTATCGTTTGTTGATCTAAGTTGATAACCGTTTGCATCAATAAACGCAGTTGATATTGCAAAAATAGCAAAACCTAAGATAGAAAATAAATAAACTAATGATAAGTAAGTTATGGTTGAAGTTAATTTAATCTGAAATACAGTCTCATTCGATTGTAAGATCTTTTGGTATCATTTTAGGTTGGCTTCTTCTTGATTAAATAATGGTTGTTGAATTAATTTATTGGTTGATCTTAGATTTGATCTTAGATAAGAAAATAACCCTATAAAAGGAATCAATGCTAACACTCTTTGTTTTTGTTTAAACACACTTAGCTTTAGATAAACTAAAAACAAACTTAAGTATGAAACTAAATAAACAACGTTTCAAAAAATTAACGCACTCTTGTTATAAAAATAAGGAACGATAACAGCATAGTTAATAATTGATACTTTAAGATCAGCAAAGAAGTTATTGTTGATCTTTACAAATGATAATAACCCTGAATGAATTTGGTCGTTATTAAAATCAGCTGTCGATATTTTGGTTTGATAAATTTGATCGGTAGATTGATTAATCGGATAAAAATAAGTGATTAAAATTATAAGGAAAAACGCTCACAGAATTAATTGAATAGTTTCAGCAAGTGAGAAAATTGCTTTTACTCTTTTAGGTTTGTTTAATAACTTTTCTTCAAACCAGTAACGTTCCTTACCAGTTAATAAAATAACCAGAGTAATTGCAAAAAATAGGATAAAGAAAACTAACGGCAAAATTAATGAAATATTAAATTTTGTTTGATCATAAATTATGTATCAATATCCATTATTTAAGACCGATTGGTTCATCAAAGTCAAAATTCCAATACTAGCAAATATGGTTGTTAGTAAATAAGCTATGAATAGAGACAATTGCCTTCTAGTTACATTGATAATTTTTAAGTATTTTTTCATATTAAGTTATTGTGATTATTTTTATTCCACCGTTCAAGATAAAGCTAATTGTGTGTCAGAATAATTCGGTAAAATTTGAGTGTATTTAGATACAACAATTTCATAATTACCATCTTCAACAACCCCATATTTTATAAATTCAAAATTATTTTTTGTTTTTGAAAAGTAGATAACTTTTCCATCTTTTTTCAGATACAAATTAAAATCCTGATCGGTAAAGTCTATAGTGGTTGTTAAATCAGCGTTTTCTTTATTGTTATTATTATAAGAAATTGAATTAGATGGTTTAAATAATCAAGATAATCCGATTCGTAATTTATCACCTTTTTTGAGAGGAACACTTTTTACTATTAAAGAACCATCTCCACCGTTTTTATGAGTTCATCGATTATTAAGAATAACCTGGCTCGAGTGATTTCATCTAATATAATTAAGATTGTTAAATGCAGAGTTTATTTTCTTATAGTCTAATAAACCAACACCATAATCACGATGTAATCCTGCTTGATTTGTGTTTGGATAACCTGAAACATCTGAAGAAGATACACCAAGAACTGCTTTAGCAATTATAGAGTTAATTCCTAATTTGTATTTTTCTCTATATTGGTGTAAAGTGTTGGCCAAAACTCCTGAAACGAAAGGAGAAGCAAAGCTAGTTCCGTACCCTGTACCTTTATAGAAAGGATATTCACTACCGTTAGCTAAAATAAATGGTGAATGAGTATCTGAGCCAAGCGTTGTAAAACTGCTTCTGTAACCATAATTTGTATTAGAACCTACAATTATGCTGTTATATGAAAGTTGATATGCATATAAATGTCTGAATTTTTCGTTTTTATTGTTTCCTTCATTACCAGCTGCAAATACATATATCATTTCATTTTCATTTGCGGTTAATAGGTCTAGATATCTTGAATAGTAATTGTATTTAAACAAATTTGGGTTATTATTTCATGAAACTTTTTTAGCTCATGAATTATTTACAACTTTTACATTGTTTAGACCTTTAATATATGCTATTTCATTTTCCAATCCTGAACGAGCAGCTCCTAGACCATTAATTGCATGAAAATCTTCAGTGTTTACCTTTACACCATATAAATCGTGATAAGGATTAACACCATTAGTACCTGAAATTACAGAACCAACTTCAGTGGCGTGTTGTCCGTGTAATGGTCAAATTGGAAATATTGCAAAAACATAAGGATCAAAACGATTTCATACGTTAGTAACTTTTGGATTAAAGTAATAAGAGTCATTAGCATC
Source organism: Mycoplasmoides gallisepticum (assembly GCF_900476085.1). Classification (NCBI taxonomy): domain Bacteria; kingdom Bacillati; phylum Mycoplasmatota; order Mycoplasmoidales; family Mycoplasmoidaceae; genus Mycoplasmoides; species Mycoplasmoides gallisepticum. Next base: position 198,848 of record NZ_LS991952.1, on the reverse strand, counting down.
AATTAATGCTTTTCTCATATCATACGACTCTCCAACTTCTAATACAGCCACACCTATTCTTTTTTCTCTACCATATGTTATTTGATTTCTAGTAAAAGCAATCGCTTTGTTTCTTTCATCGTCGGTATATCCGTTAGAAGAAAAATTTCTATTATATTTATTTTCGTATTTTTCTGATGAGTTGTTGATAGTATGATTTCTGTTAAATATAGCGTTATTTTCTAGATCATTTTTATCATTTTTATTTTCGTCTATAATATAAAAATCACCTATAAGGTCATATTTTTTTAAGAAGCTATCGAATCGCTCCTTGTCGTTAGAACCTTTTCTAAAAAAGAAATTCACTAAATAATAATTATCTAATGCTAAGCTTTTTTTAGCATCTAAAACCTGAGGTTGTTTTTTAATAAGCTCTAGAATACTGTTTTTATCATAGATAGACACATTACCATTAAAAGTAATAAAACCATCGTAATAATCATTATTTTCAAAGTCGTAAAGCGAATTATTAGATTCAACAAAAGACTCTTCTGAAACATCCTTAGCTTGTTTAGCAATTTCTACATTATTATTTACTAAAACAGAATTTTGATTGCTAGGTAGATCCTTAGAATGATCCACTTTACTTTTATTGTTATTTAAAATAGCAGAAAACGGAACAGCAGTAGTTATTATTCCTAATGAAATAAAACTGATTAAATTTTTGATTCTCACTTTTTTACTCCTTGAAAAATTGAATAATTATCATCTCTGATCGCTTCATTCAATGAATTCAACGGCTATCTAAACTCTCAGAATTATTCAGAATTATGAATAAACTAAAAGACTCATAACCCAAACAAATTATTTATCTTCTATACTTTTAATTTTTAAATAAGTTTGTTTAGTTTTAATCTAACATATATTAGGATCAAGTTGATCATTATTGCTATATTTTTTTAAAAAAGTTATTAACAACAATTTTGCATAAATAACAAGTTTTTTCAAATAAGCGTTGTCAATTAGTAGAATACGCATTATAACAAGCTAAATAATCTATTCTTAGAGCTAAACTTTTAGCGATTCAGTTTTTGTTTTAAATTCATAAGAATTAAACAAGATTAAAGATAACCCTTACGGAGTATCGTAAGGGTTATGTACTACAAAAAAACTAATGGCGTCGACAACAGGACTTGAACCTGTAACCTTCAGTTCCGCAAACTGATTCTCTATCCAGTTGAGCTATGCCGACAACGCGAATGATTTATAAGTATAGAAAAATTACGCATTAGTTGCGTAATTTTTAAACTTTATAGAAGTAAGGGTTGTTAAAAATCTATTAACAACCTAATGGGAATTGAAAATAATAATGGTGGTCTCGGGCAGAATCGAACTGCCGACACATGGTTCTTCAGACCATTGCTCTACCGACTGAGCTACAAGACCGTGGCGGTTCCTACGGGAATCAAACCCGCAACCCCTCCGTGACAGGGAGGTATGTTATCACTACACCAAGGAACCATGGTTGCGGGAGCTGGATTTGAACCAACGACCTTCAGATTATGAGCCTGACGAGCTACCGAACTGCTCTATCCCGCGATGTGTTACACATTATTATCATATAATAACAATGTGTAAAATCATTAGTCTTATTAAATTATTAATGGCGGATGCTGAGGGATTCGAACCCCCGCTGACCGTTAAGCCACTCTCGGTTTTCAAGACCGAACCCTTCAGCCACTTGGGTAAGCATCCTCAAATATTAGATAGTACTTATTTAGCAATAATACTTGCTATTTATTAAATTTTAAACATTAAGTACTATACTAAAAAATTCTAAATTATTATTGGTGGATCTAACAGGACTTGAACCTGTAACCAACCGATTATGAGTCGGGGGCTCTAACCATTGAGCTATAGATCCAACATGGTGGCTGGAGTGAGACTCGAACTCACGACAACTCGGGTATGAACCGAGCCCTCTAACCAACTGAGGTATCCAGCCATAACTGGTCGGGAAGACAGGATTTGAACCTGCGACCCCTTGGTCCCAAACCAAGTGCTCTACCAAGCTAAGCTACTTCCCGCGATCGATATAATTTATTAGGTTGGTGTATGTTTTTGGAGTCGAACCAAAAGATTTAATTCCCACCCCGGACACACGTGGAGGTGCCTGTCAGAATCGAACTGACGATGTGGAGGTTGCAGCTCCAAGCCTTACCACTTGACTAAGGCACCAAGTACCTTATAAATTATACCAAAAAAATTCTTATTAATTCACTTAATTAAGCAACACCTGTTAGTTTTGCTCTTAACTCTTCACTAAATTCTTTAGAGAACAATACTTCTAATGTATAGAATGCTAATTCTAAAGTAGTTAGTGAACATCTTCCCGTAATTAATTTATTAGAACGATTTAATTGAACGTTGAAATCCTTGATTCGGTTAGGATGATTCATTGTCCCATCGCTTCAAGAAATGTACTTATCTTCTGGGTTTAAAATCTTGTTTTCACTTAACGCGTTTGGTGAGTCACAGATCGCAATCACTCACTTATTAGCTTTAACAAATTCATGAACAGCCGCAAGACCTTTTTGGTTAGTTCTTAAGTGGATTGCTCCCATCCCACCTGGAACGTAGATCGCATCATAATCATTAACATTAAATGATTTGATCGTTTTAATGTGTGCTACATTAAATTGTCCCACAACACTATCTTTTTCTTCTGGTGAATAATAATCTATTTTACTAAACTTACCACTTGCAGTTAAGATTGAAGCAAAGCTTACTAATTCAATATCTTGGAATTCTTTAATAGTTAATACAAGTAATTTCAACGTTTTAGCCTTTCTTTTTGATATTTAATATTCTCTAATTATTTTATTTTAAAATAAGGTATCGTGTAGCAAAATACACACTTTTTTATTATGAGCAGATTATCCCAAAATAAGATCATTCGCGAAACTAAAAAGAAGCAAGCTCAATTAAATAAGATTTTTAATAAAGAAGATGAATCGATCGTTAAATACAAGCAAGAACTAGATAAAATTAGCTCAAATATTCTGATTGATTATCAAACTAATAAACCAAGACTATTAGATCTAAAAGTAAATTATTCTGATACGAATTTAAAACATATTAATGAACTAAAAGATCTTCTTAGTTCATTTGATTCGAATGACCTAATCAACATTATTGACCAAGCACGGTTTTTAAACAACTACTCAAGCGATCTAACTACTAATAATCAAAAAAAAAGTTGGATCCTTAACGACCCAGGGTTAGCTGATATTAACAAGATTGAAGAAAACTTCGAAAATATTAAAGCTTTATCTAGTAACTTTGTAACTAACTCTCACACTGATCTTGACAAACTTAAAAAGATCATCGAGTTAGCCAAAGAAAAGATTAATGATCCTGATTTTTTCAAACCTGTTGAAAAAATTAAGATCGGCACTAACCGAAAAAAAGCCAAACACTTTAAGATCTTATTGGGTTTTTTAATCGGTTTGATCGGTATCAGTATATTTTTTTTATTTATCATCATAGGGATATTTAAAGTTGCATAATCATGACCAAACAAATTAATAGCCAACAGATCGCAATTGATGGACCAGCTGGGAGTGGTAAATCAACCGTAGCAAAACTAGTAGCTCAACGTCTTGGTTTTGATTATTTATCAACTGGCAAGATCTTTCGAGCTTTTTATTATTTAATTAAAGAAAATAATTGATCAATTGATCAATTGATTAGCAACTTTAACAAGTATGAATGTGCTTTTAATGGTGATCAGGTTGTAATCAACAAAGAAAATATCTCACAATTACTTAATGATCCCACAATCTCAAAAGGTGCTAGTGAGATCGCTCAAGATCCTAAGATTAGAGCGTATGCTCTAAGTTTGCAACAAGATTATGCAAATAAAAAACCAGTAGTAATGGATGGTCGAGATATTACTAGTGTAGTTTTACCTAATGCGATCTTAAAGGTGTTTTTAACAGCTTCTGCTCAACAACGAGCAATCAGAAGAATCAAACAATTAAATCTAGAACTAAACAAAGCTACTTTAGAACAATTTACTAATGAGATCCAACAACGTGATGATAATGATACTAATCGTAAATTAGCACCACTTATGATCGTTAAAGATGCAATCGTAATTGATTCTGATCAATTATCGATCGAACAAGTTGTTGATAAAATCATTAGTTTATACAAACAACGGTTAGGAGTTAATTATGCTTAAGGTTGCTATTGTTGGGAAACCAAACGTGGGCAAATCAACACTTTTTAACCGTTTGATTAAAAATAGAATCGCAATCGTTGATGATACACCCGGGATCACCCGTGACCGAATTTTTGGGGATGTTGAATGATTAACCAAACGATTTCAGATCATTGACACAGGTGGATTAACCACAGAGAGTGATGTTTTTCAACGCGCAATTGAACAACAAGTTCAATTCGCAATTGATGAGGCTGATATCATTTTATTTGTCTGTTCTTATAAAGAAGGAATCAATGCTGATGATCATTATGCGGCTAAACTCTTAAAAAAACATAAGAACAAAAAGATCATTTTTGTTCTTAATAAGATTGAGAATCAAAACAAGGATCAATTAAATTTAAGTAGTTATTTCAGTTTAGGTTTTGGTAAACCAATGATCATCTCAGCTGAACATGCGATCGGAATTGGGGATCTCTTAGACGAGATAATTGGACTTAAAGACCAGTTTGGTAATAAAAAGGAACAAGAGTTAGTAGCCACATTTTGTATCATTGGTAAACCAAACGTTGGTAAATCAAGTTTGTTAAACCAACTACTTAAAAAAGAACGGGTGTTGGTTTCAGATATCCCCGGAACAACCCGTGATGCGATCGATGCCACTTTTAGTTACAACAAAGAACTATATAAAGTGATTGATACTGCTGGGATCAGAAGAAAAGGTAAGATCGCAACTAGAATTGAGAAGTTTTCAGTCCAAAGAACTCAACAAGCAATCTCAAGATCAAAGATGATCTTGCTAATGTTAGATGGTTCGGTGGACCTATCCGAACAAGATGAGGTGATTGGTGGATTGTGTTATGAAGCCAATCTTCCCACGATCATTGTGGTTAATAAATGAGATCTAGTTAAAAAAGATGATAAGACGATGGAACTGTTTAAAAAACAGATTCGATCTAAATTCAAATACTTACCATCATCGCCAATCATCTTTATTAGTGCTAAAGCTAATTTAAGGATTGACACGATCTTTCAAACGATTAAACTAATTCAAGCCCAACTTAAGATTAAGATCTCAACATCATTATTGAATGATGTTGTTCAAAAAGCACATATGATCAACCAACCACCCATCTTTAATGGGAACCGGTTGTCCATCACCTACACCACCCAAGCCCAAGGGCAGATTCCCACCTTTGTCTTATTTTGTAACAACCCTGATTATTTACACTTCTCGTATGCAAGGTATTTGGAAAATAAGATTCGCGAAGCATTTGGGCTTAGTTATGTCCCAATTACCTTATATTTCAAATCTAAGAATGCAAGAAACAGAAAACTATCTAAAGATGTTAAGTTTAAACAAACTGGTTATGATCTTGAATAACTAAAAAATCTAATTTTATTTGAATAAAATTAATAAGGATGAGCAAACGATGTTAAAGAACAAAAAATGTTATATTTCAACTCCAATTTATTATGCTTCAGGTAACCCTCACATTGGGCATGCTTACACGACGATTCTTGGAGATTTCCTAGCCCGTTTTAAGAAGCAAAGGGGTTATGATGTTTTCTTCTTATCAGGGACTGATGAGTTTGGTAAAAAAATTGAAACCAAAGCTAAATCCTTAAATTTAACTCCGCAAAAGATGGTTGATCAATACTCAAGTAAATTTAAGGAACTGTTTGATCTTTTAAATATTGAACTAACCAGATTTGTTAGAACAACTGAACCAAAACACCAAGAGGTAGTAAAAAAGATCTTTGGTTTGTTTTATCTTAAGAAATATATCTATCTAGATGAATGGCAAGGGTTGTATTGTGTTGATTGTGAAGAAAATTACACAACCTCAAGTGTGCTAAAAAAAGCTGATCTAGTAGAAAAAACTAATCTTGATCTATCAATGGATCCTGATGACCAACTATATTGTCATGTTGGTCATAAGATTAGTTCGATCAACGAACCTTCTTATTTTATTAAGTTATCTGAGTTTAGTGATTTTATTAAAGAATCATTAACTGATAATGTCCCAAGTGTGTTTCCGACATCTCGTAATAAAGAGATGTTAAATAACTTTGTTAATGTCGGACTTAAAGATCTATCTATTAGTCGAACTAGTATTAGTTGGGGGATTGAAACCCCTCTTAATAAGAGTCACAGGATCTATGTTTGGTTGGATGCTTTATTTTCTTATTTAACATCAATGGGCTTTGGTTCAGAAGATGATAAGTTATATCAAGAGTTTTGAAACAACGATAGTAGTGAAAGAATCCATCTGATAGCTAAAGAGATTACTAGATTCCACCGCATCTATTGGGTTATCTTCTTAAAAATGCTAGGGATCAAACAACCCACAAGAATGATCTCGCACGGATGAATCTTGGATGAAAATGGCAATAAAATGTCTAAATCACTTAATAATATAATTGACCCAATCGAGTTAGCCGAACTATTTGGTGTTGATCAATTACGTTATTATTTACTTAAAGAGTTAAGTTTAAGTGAAGATGGTAAAGTTGGTAAACGCTTAATCCAAGAAACGATTAACTCTGATCTAATTAATAATCTGGGTAATTTAGTTCACAGATTAATTCCGATGCTTGAATCAAGACAAGAATCTACGATCTTACCTTATCTTGCGGGTAATGAAGTAGAAGATAAGTATTTAGCTGATCTACAAAAATTACCAGCTGAATTTGAGAAACTAGTTGAAGAAAACGACATTCGTTCTGCGATTAAATTAGTGCTTAATATTTCAAAAGAATATTCAAGCGTTATTGAAGTAAGAAAACCTTGAGAACTTTATAAAAATAACAAAACTCAAGAATTGGCTAACATTTTGTTTGCTGGTGCTTGTGCGATTAGAACTGTTTTTGTTCTTCTTGAACCAATCTTAACGACTAAATCAAAAGAAGTTTATGAACAGATGAATTTCACACCAGAACAAACACAATTAAAAAACATTAATAATTTTGAACAACTGTTCAATCATAAGATTAATAAGTCAAAAAAATTGTTCCAAAAACTTGATGTTACCGATCCAAACGTTAATCTAAAACCTCTAGAACAACAAGAAACAAAAACAAAAGAGGTTAAAGATAAAAAAGCTAATAAAGAATTATCTAAACAATCGCCAAAACAACCCACTAAGGAACAAACAAAAGAACCAACTAAATAATTAGTTGGTTAAACAAAAATATAAAAATGTAGCACGATCTAGTGCTACCTTTTTTTCATCCCACAACTTAATTTTGGTTCGTATTTAATTCTTGTTTTTCTTTTTCTAATTTAACCAACTCGTGTTGTTGTTGTGGTGTTAAGAGATTGTATTTCTTTGCTTCATTAACAAAGAAATTGTATTGCATTAAATCTAATCGGTTCATCTTACGTTCGATTGTTTCCTTCTTAACATTTAGATTTCTTCTTAAGAACAAGATTGATAAGATCAATACCACCATAGAAGTAATAAATGGTGGGATAGCATAACCTGAAACATAAACCCAGATATTTAGATTATCAGTTTTTAGTAAAACTGTTGATAGACCATAAACCGTACCAAACACTAGATAAGAGATGAATGATCCTTCAATCGCTGAAGAGATGTATGAGCGAATCACATCATTTGTTCCTTGGAACAACATCATTCCACAGATCGTAATTGAGAACATCACAATTCTTAACATTGTGATTCTGATATAACTTGCGCCATATCAGCATTATCAATTGGTTGCACCATTGGTGTTGTGCTTGGATCTTTAAAGTTAAATAAGTTAACTAAAACAGTTTTGGCAACAAAAAAGACGATGATGTAAGAAATAATAGCATAGCTAAACGTTACAAACAACGACCACCAAAACGCGGAATGAACGCGTTTGTAATGTCGATTGGTATAGTTATAACCAATCAACGGCCTACCGCCGTCTGATATCCCAAATAGCGCAACAAAGAATAAAATAATTAACGGTACAGACCCCGCATGATAATTTTGGAAATCTTGTCCTGAAACCTTGATTAATAATAAGTTATAAACCAAGAACATTACGGTTAAACTAACTATTCGAATAAATGACGATAATCCTAAGATCATGATCTGAATGATAATCTTAATATTAAATTTAACCTTAAATAGATCAGCAAAACTTAATCAAGTTGATTGTTTCTTATTGAAATACATTAGAAAACCAACATATAACAACAAGTTGACAACTCAACTAATAACTGAAGCTGCTGCACCACCAATTAAACGAAGACTGAAATATTTAATAAAAATAAAGTCCAATAAAACGTTTGTTAGATTAGCAACAATTGATGCAACTGTTACAAAGATGTTTCGCGTTTCAGAACGAATCATAAATGATAACAACGAAAACAAACCAATAATGAAGAAACCGCTTGCATAAATTCAGCTATGCTGATCTGCTCAATGCGCTGAAATATCAGCCATTGCATTATCATAAGCTAAAATCACTTTAGGATAAATCGTAAAATTAATACCATTAAGCGATTGATTGTCAACATTGTTGATATTGCTAACAATTTGTTGAGTGTTATTAGTTCGCAATAAACTAATAATATTAGGACTTAGATTGGTTGTACCAATTAGGTGTCGTTGAAATTCAGCACCAACAATAATAAAGCAAACCAAACTGGCTATTAAACACAAAATTAATGTTGATCAAAACGACATTACTCAGATATCTCGACCAGTTTTTTCGTATTTATAACTAATTGCTTTTGTATAATACACACCAGCACCAATTGGTACCAAGTATATAGCAGCATTACCAATTAATAAAACGTTCTGAAGAGAATTAACTGCTTGTCTAGCAATAATCGACACATTAGATAGCTGCGAGGTGTTGTCGCTTAAACCACTCATCTGAGCGTTATAAACGTTTTTGAATAATAAAACGATATTATCAAGAATCTGATAATTATTTATTGAGTTAGATAAAAAATTGCGATCTAAAGTGATTATTGTTTCAGATCAAATTTGTTCACCAAAAATCTTGATAAAGTCCGGATTAAAATAACCAATCGGTACAGGCTGAGAAACAGATGCTTGGTAATAATGGTTATCAAAGAAATAAATATTAGGAATTTTAACAATACTATCATTTATAAAGATTTCATTAAAAACCCTTTGATAAACACTTATATTTGAAAAGTGCTGACCATTATAAACATCGTTTAGTTTTCAAACTTCTGGAACTAATTTTTGAATTAAAATTTGATCAAAAAAACTGTATAGACTCGCAAAAAAGCGGCCAATAAGCCAAGTAAACAAACAATTCAAATTGCTTTTGCAATTGCTGTTTTACCAAATAGCTTATTAGCTTTTTCTTGTTTATCAACGTGGCTATAGCCTGCATTCATATTTGTTAATGATTATTTATTATCGCACTAAAAATTATTATTCATCTGCGTTTTTACCTAATGTTACCCTAAATATCTTTTGTATTGAACGACTATTGTGATAATCATCATTTACTGATCTTACTTGAACAGTAAATGATAATTCTCTTGTATCTGCATTGTATGAAGCTGTGCTATTAACTAATGATATATCAAATTTAGTTCCATAATCATTATTAGTAAATTTAACGAATCCGCCGTTTTTAACTGATCGTTCCAATTCGTCAGTTTTAACGGCGCCGTCTGTTGTATCGTAAAAATTATCTATTGGTTTATTAAACAATTCGCTACTAGTATTTACAACCAAACTGTTTGCAGCTCTAGATAAATCAGAAGGATAAACTAAAAATGATGTATTTTCGTTACTAAATCAAATTTGCCTTTCCGAATTACCATTTTTTATATTGTAGAAATCGGTTTTTTGATGATTAGATAGTTGATACTGAAAAGTAATTTCGTTTTCTTCTAATTTCTTAGAGTGCCTCTGATGGGTTAAATTAACAATAAACCATTTACTCAAATAAGGGAAATAATTGGTGTGATCATTTGAAGAAGTGTATAATGCTGGCATTGCAAATTCAGATAATTGTTCGCTATTAGTAACTGCTTTAATCTGTTCTAACGAAGCATCATTAGTCGTTTGTTTAACATCAGTTCAGTTAAAATTCAAACTTTTTAAATTTTCAAAACTAAAATCTACTGTTTGGTTGAAACTAAATGTTCTATTGTCGTTTGTTGCTAAATTAAAAGATATCGTGCCTTCCCTATCATTAACCGTTAAATTAGATAGTGTTGCGCTTGCTTGTTTTTGTTCGCTAATATTCGTATTAAACTTTGTTCAATTAAGACTGTAAGTTCCGTTTTGTTGATTAATTAAATCTGAAGCAACAACAGCTGTAGATTTTAAAGTTAATTCAATAGCTGCATTATCATTAGATTCATCTGTAGCAGGTGGTTTTTGATCTTCATTTAAATTTGAATCGCCTGAACCTGATTTATCACCAGAGTCACCTGTTTCACCTCCTCCTGAATCCTTCTTATCATCAGATGATGAATCATCTTCTTTTTTATTATTAGACTCACTTCCTTCGTCTTTTGTTCCGCTTTTAGACTCTTTATCCATACAAGAACTCAATGGCACAGCTAAAACTGAACTTAGTGCAAGCAATTTAAATATCTTTTTTCTCATTCGCTTAAATTAATAGAATAAACTATCAGAATAATCTATTTAAATTCTCTAATAGTTATTAATTAAATCTTATTTTATATAAATAAGAATATACCTTAATTATAATAAATAAGTAAAATAATTATATTTATTTTATACATTTAGTAAGTAATATTGATTTTGGACCATTAATTCATGAAGATATGACGGTTCAAACGTCATTAAAAAAAATTTAATTCACAACCCAATGAATGGAATTTGTTTAGCTTTTTTTGTCACTTTGACTCTTGGAGTGCCAAAATATTAATATTATTGCTTTAACTACCAAACCTGATTAATCAATAATTAAATAAATATTATATGTCTTCAAAAAGAGATTATTACGAAATATTAGGAGTATCCCGATCAGCTACCCAACAAGATATTAAAAAAACCTTTAGAAAACTTGCTATGAAATATCACCCTGATCGCAATAAAGATTCAGATGCTGAAGAGAAGTTCAAAGAAGTTAATGAAGCTTACGAGGTACTAAGCGATGAAGAGAAAAGAAAACTTTATGACACTTATGGTCATGAAGGTTTAAACGCGTCTGGATTCCACCAAGGTGGATTCAATCCTTATGACGTGTTTAACTCTGTATTTAGCGGGTTTGATTTTGAAGGTGGGTTTGGTGATGTCTTCTCACAATTCTTTGGTGGGGGAGGCAGTGGTTTTCACAACCAAGAATACATTGAAGAGTTGATGTTAATTTAGTTCATGAAATTAAGATCAGCTTCTTAGAAGCAACCAATGGTTGTATTAAAAACGTTAAGTACACCAGACAAGTTACTTGTCCTGATTGTAACGGGTCAGGTTCAGCTGATGGTGATGTAATTACATGTAGTGATTGTAATGGCGAAGGGTTTCTTGTTGAACAAAGAAGAACATTACTAGGAATGTTCCAAACCAAAAAGACCTGTCCTTCTTGTAAAGGTGAAGGTCAAACGATCAAAAATAAATGTAATAAATGTAAATCACGTAGAATGGTTGATGAAGTGGTTGAAAGAAAGGTCTCAATCGATTCAAATGTGTTTTATCAAGATGTTGTAATCGTTCGCGGGGAAGGACACATTTATAAGAATCTAGTGGGAAATCTTTTCTTAAGAGTGAAGATGCAACCTTCTAGGGTGTTTGAACTAGGTGATAACCACATGTTGGTTAACGTTCTAGTTGATCCATTGGTTGCTGTCACGCGATAAATCATCGAAGCTACACCGTTGATTATTATTTACTTAAAGAGTTGAGTTTAAGTGAAGATGGTAAACGCTTAATCCAAGAAACGATTAACTCTGATCTAATTAATAATCTGGGTAATTTAGTTCACAGATTAATTCCGATGCTTGAATCAAGACAAGAATCTACGATCTTACCTTATCTTGCGGGTAATGAAGTAGAAGATAAATATTTAGCTGATCTACAAAAACTACCGGCTGAATTTGAGAAACTAGTTGAAGAAAACGACATTCGTTCTGCGATTAAATTAGTGCTTAATATTTCAAAAGAATATTCAAGCGTTATTGAAGTAAGAAAACCTTGAGAACTTTATAAAAATAACAAAACTCAAGAATTGGCTAACGTTTTGTTTGCTGGTACTTGTGCGATTAGAACTGTTTTTGTTCTTCTTGAACCAATCTTAACGACTAAATCAAAAGAAGTTTATGAACAGATGAATTTCACACCAGAACAAACACAATTAAAAAACATTAATAATTTTGAACAACTGTTGAATCATAAGATTAATAAGTCAAAAAAATTGTTCCAAAAACTTGATGTGACCGATCCAAACGTTAATCTAAAACCTCTAGAACAACAAGAAACAAAAACAAAAGAGGTTAAAGATAAAAAAGCTAAGGAATCATCTAAACAATCACCAAAAGAACCCACTAAGGAACAAGCAAAAGAACCAACTAAATAATTAGTTGGTTAAACAAAAATAAAAATGTAGCACGGTCCAGTGCTACATTTTTTCTCATCCCAGAACTTAATTTTGGTTCGTATTTAATTCTTGTTTTTCTTTTTTTAATTTAACCAACTCGTGTTGTTGTTGTGGTGTTAAGAGATTGTATTTCTTTGCTTCATTAATAAAGAAATTATATTGCATTAAATCTAATCGGTTCATCTTACGTTCGATTGTTTCGTTCTTAACATTTAGATTTCTTCTTAAGAACAAGATTGATAAGATCAATACCACCACAGAAGTAATAAATGGTGAGATCGCATAGCCTGAAACATAAACCCAGATATTTAGATTATCAGTTTTTGGTAAAACTGTTGATAGACCATAAACCGTACCAAACACTAGATAAGAGATGAATGATCCTTCAATCGCTGAAGAGATGTATGAACGAATTACATCATTTGTTCCTTGGAACAACATCATTCCACAGATCGTAATTGAGAACATCACAATTCTTAACATTGTAATTCTGATATAACTTGTCGCCATATCAGCATTATCAATTGGTTGCACCATTGGTGTTGTGCTTGGATCTTTAAAGTTAAATAAGTTAACTAAAACAGTTTTGGCAACAAAAAAGACGACGATATAGGAGATAATTGCATACGTGAAAGTAACAAACAACGATCATCAGAAAGCTGAGTGTACTCGCTTGTAATGACGGTTCGTATAGTTATAACCAATTAATGGTCGACCACCATCTGAGATCCCGAATAAGGCGACAAAAAATAAGATCAACAACGGGGTGGACCCTGCGTGGTAGTTTTGAAAATCTTGTCCAGAGACCCTGATTAACAATAAATTGTAAACCAAGAACATTACAGTTAAACCCACAATCCGAATGAACGATGATAACCCCAAGATCATGATCGGGATAATGATCTTGATATTAAATTTAACCTTAAAGAGATCGTGAAAACTTAATCATGTAGCTTGCTTCTTATTAAAATACATGACAAAGCCAACGTATAAAATTAAGTTAACAACTCAGCTAATTACAGAAGCCGTTGCTCCACCAATCAAACCAAGACTAAAGTATTTAATAAAGATAAAGTCTAATAAAACATTAGTTACGTTTGCTATGATTGAAGCAACCGTAACAAAGATATTTCTTCCTTCAGAGCGAATCATGAAAGATAATAATGAAAACAAACCAATAAAAAAGAACCCACTAGCATAAATCCAACTATATTGATCAGCTCAAAGGGCTGAGATATCAGCCATCGCATCATCATAAGTTAAGATCACTTTAGGGTAGTTGACAAAATTAACGCCATTAAGCGAATCAAGATCAACATTATTAATCCGGCTAACAATCTCGTTAGCATTATTATGATCTAGTAAGCTGATTACTCTAGGACTTAAATTGGCCGTTCCAATTAAACTACGTTGAACTCCAGCACCAACAATAATAAAACAGATTAAACTAGCAATTAAACATAAGATTAATGTTGTTCAAAATGACATCACTCAGATATCTCGACCAGTTTTTTCATATTTATAACTAATTGATTTGGTGTAATAAACCCCAGCCCCAATCGGTACTAAATAGATTGCTGCATTCCCAATTAAAAGGATATTTTGAAACGAGTTTACTGCTTGTCTAGCTATAATTGAAACATTAGATAGCTGTGATGTATTATCACCAACAGCACCGATCTGGGAATTATAAACGTTTTTAAATAATAAAACGATATTATCTAAGATTTGGTAATTATTAATTGATTGAGCAAGTACATTCTTATCTAAGGTGATGATTGGTTGAGATCTTACTTGCTCACCAAAAATCTTAATAAAGTCACTATTAAAATAACCAATCGGTACGGGTTGAGAAACTGAAGCTTGATAATAACCATTATCAAAAAAATAGATATTGGGAACTCTAACGATTGCGTCATTAACAAAGATCTGATCAAATACCCGTTGATAAACGTTAATATTTGAAAAGTGCAAACCGTTGTAAACATCATTTAGTTTCCAAACTTCTGGCACTAATTTTTGAATTAAGATCTGATCATAAAAACTATACAAACCTGCAAAGAAAGCAGCTAATAAACCTGGTAAACAAACAATTCAAATTGCTTTAGCAATTGCTGTTTTCCCAAAGAGTTTATTAGCTTTTTCTTGTTTATCAATTTGGCTATATCCTGTATTCACAAATATTTAGTTATTAATTATTCCCCTTAAAAATTATTGTTGGTTTGATCTACCAAGTGGAATTGTGAAAGTTTGTCCAATTCCCATACTATTAGATTCGTCACTATCTTTTAGTTTGATTCAGACACTAAATGTTAGTTCGTTGGTAAGGTCGATATGGTCCATCTGTAGGTTGTTATTGTGAAAGTTCTTCCAATCCCCCCCATACTATTAAATTCGTTACTATCTTTTGGTTTGATTTCGACAGTAAATGTTAGTTCGTTCCTATCAGTATTGAAACTAGCTGAGTTTTGCACTAAAGTAATTGCAAACTGATCATTGTATTTACTGTTAGAAAACTTAATTAGCCCATTGTTTCTAGCAGTTACTTCTAATTGATCAGTTTTAACTGTATGATTTGTTATATCATAGAAATAATCGATTGGTTTATCAAACAATTCACTTGTCTTGTTGATGATTACATCAGCTGCAGCTTTAGATAAATCTGACGGATAGCTTAAAACTGTTCTATCTTCATCGCTGTGTCAAAGTTGAGGTTGTTTAGAATTATTCTCAATCTGATAAAACGATCTTTTATTTGGATTTATTGTTAGTTGATAATCAAAAGTAAGATCGTTTTGTTCTAATTTCTTATCAACACTTACATATGTTAGATTAACATCGAACCAATCACTTAGATAAGTGAAGTAATTGGTTGAATCATCAGATGCTACTGATAAAACGGGGGTAGCAAATTCAGATAATCCTTGGGCGTTAGTCACCTTTTGAAGTTGGGTTAATGAACTATTGGTTGTTGTGGGTTTAGTATCAGTCCAATTTAAAGTTAAAGCTTTTAAGAACTGAAAATCAAAATCGACTTTTTCTTTAAAGCTTAGCTTTTGATTTCCACCTACTTGTAAATCAAATGAGATTTGCCCTTCACGATCGTCAACAATTAAGTTTAACAATCTTGAGTTTGTCTGTTCTTCTGAATTAAGATTGGTCATAAACTTTGACCAGTTAAGACTATAACCACCGCTTGCTTGAGTTACTAGATCAGATGCTATAACAGCTTTAGACTTTAGACTTAATTGTAAACTTTTTGTTTCATTACTACTATCACTAGAACGATCTGCTTCCATCTTCCCACTTTTATCTTCTGACTTCATCCCTTCAGATCGATTTATAGGGGGTAAAGGTTCTCTTGGGTTATTATTTTCATTAGTACCTGAGGTATTACCTGGATCCATATTAGGAGGTGAATTACTAACCATCTCTTTCTTATTCTTGTTTGTACAAGAAGATAATGGCACCGCTACAAAAGAAGCTAGTAAAAACCATTTCAATATTTTTTTAAGCATTCTGTCCTTATTTTTAAGCATTCTGTCCTTATTATAGAAAAGTTAATCTATCGAATTCTCGATAAAAATTATACCTTAATTATAACTTAATTATAATAAGTAAGTGTAATAATAGGGTTATATCTAATTGATTTGCTCAAAAAACCAGTTTACAAACAAAAAAAACCAAAAACTTCTTGTTAAAACTGCTTGATCAGATCAAAGTTAAATCCGATTAGTTTTTCACAAACAGTAACCAATTAAGAGCTTATTTCTTTTTTATACTGAAATTAATTTGTTTAACTTTTTTATCACTTTAGCTCTTAGAGTGCTAAAATATTAATATTATTGCTTTAACTACCAAACCTAATCAATCAATAATTAAATAAATATTATATGTCTTCAAAAAGAGATTATTACGAAATATTAGAAGTATCCCGTTCAGCTACACAGCAAGATATTAAAAAAGCCTTTAGAAAACTGGCTATGAAATATCACCCTGATCGCAATAAAGATTCAGATGCTGAAGAGAAGTTCAAAGAAGTTAATGAAGCTTACGAGGTACTAAGCGATGAAGAGAAAAGAAAACTTTATGACACTTATGGTCATGAAGGTTTAAACGCGTCTGGATTCCACCAAGGTGGATTCAATCCTTATGACGTGTTTAACTCTGTATTTAGCGGGTTTGATTTCGAAGGTGGGTTTGGTGATGTTTTTTCACAATTCTTTGGTGGTGGAGGCAGTGGTTTTCACAACCAAGAATACATTGAAGAAGTTGATGTTAATTTAGTTCATGAGATTAAGATCAACTTCTTAGAAGCAGCCAATGGTTGTATTAAAAACGTTAAGTATACCAGACAAGTTACTTGTCCGGATTGTAACGGGTCAGGTTCAGCTGATGGTGATGTAATTACATGTAGTGATTGTAATGGCGAAGGGTTTCTTGTTGAACAAAGAAGAACATTACTAGGAATGTTCCAAACCAAAAAGACCTGTCCTTCTTGTAAAGGTGAAGGTCAAACGATCAAAAATAAATGTAAGAAATGTAAATCACGTAGAATGGTTGATGAAGTCGTTGAAAGAAAAGTCTCAATCGATTCAAATGTCTTTTATCAAGATGTTGTAATCGTTCGCGGGGAAGGACACATTTATAAGAATCTAGTGGGGGATCTTTTCTTAAGAGTGAAGATCGAACCTTCTAGGGTGTTTGAATTACGCGATAACCACGTGGTGGTTAACGTTTTAGTTGATCCATTGGTGGCTATCACTGGTGGAACAATCTTAATTCCGACTTTAAAAGAGATCAAAGAAATTAATCTAAAAGCCGGAACTAAAAATGGTGATATCATCACGATTGCTAATGGTGGAATTAACTTAAAACTAGACTCACGGGTTTATGGTGCTAATTACAACCAAAAAGGTGATCTAATCGTTGTAATCAACTATGCAAGACCTAGTGAATACTCTAAACAAGAGATTACTAAACTTAAAGAGTTCATTAAACCAAATAAGGAAGTAAACTTATACGAAACCTTAATGAAGAAAGAACTTAATAATAAGGATTCGCAATAAAGCTCTAACCAAACTAAAAATGGGTAAGAGCCCATTTTTTATTACCCACGATCAGATAAAATCCTTAATCTGGCTAAATAACTAAAATAAAAGACCTATCAATTAAGATAGGTCTTTTATTATTTTTAATAACTATTTGCTTATTAATTAAGATGCGTGAATAATAACTAAACAAGCCATACAAATCCCTAGACAAACTCCAATTACTGTTAATAAGATAATTGCTGTCGCACTAAACCAATCCAAACCAGCTTTAATCTTGCTGTTTTGGTATTTAGATACCTCACTAACTGAAGTTAAATTTAAATCTTTAGATTTGTGTGATAAGTTATCGTTCATTATTTTGCTTTGGTAATTCTTAATTCGTTATACATTCCGCAAGAGCAAGCTCTGTGAGCTCTTTTGAATTTCCCACAATGCTTACATACGTTAATTAAGTTAACTGCTAAAGCATCATGTGAACGTCTTTTATCTCTTCTGTGTTTCGAAGATCTTCTTTGTTGTACTGCCATGATGTTTTAATTATTCTATAAAAAATTTAATAAATGTGGATGATTATGATTATTTAAGATCAACTTTAGCACCAACAGCTTCGAACTTAGCTTTTAATGCTTTAGCTTCTTCAATATTCATATTTTCTTTAATAGTTGCAGGAGGAGTGTCAACTGCTTTCTTAGCATCCATTAAACCTAAACCAGTTACTTCTCTTACTAGTTTAATAACTTCAACTTTCTTATCACCAGCTGATACTAAAACAACTGTTGCTTCAGTTGGAGCAGCAGCCGCTGGAGCAGCTGCAGCAGCAGCTATAGGAGCAGCAGCTGAAACACCGAATGCTTCTTCGATTGCTTTAATTACATCGTTGATTTCAACGATAGTCATTTCTTTTAGACTTTCAATAAATTGTTCTTTTGTTAATTTTGCCATTGTAAGTACTACCTATGATTTTTAATAAAAATTAATTGATTATTGTTGTTTTGTATCAGCTACAGCTTTAAGCGCGTACATAAATTTGCGTACTGGAGCTTGAAGCACTGATAAGAACATGCTGTATAGTTCATCTCTTGATGGAAGAACAGCTATTTCGCTTAGTTCTGCTGCAGATAATTTCTCGTTTTCTAAATATCCGCAAACATACTTAACTTTTTCATTAGCTGTAACATATTCATGAACTGCTTTGATTGGTAAAAAAGCGTCTTCTAACCCAATCACAACTGCGATTTGGTTTTTGATATCATCGTCAAATCCATCAATGCCAGCTTCTTTAATTGCTCTTTTTAAGATGTTGTTTTTTAAAACAAACATCTGATTAGCACTAGTTTTTACTTTTCTTCTAAGTGCTGTAATAGCTTTTGCTGTCATTGTTGAATATTCAAATACGACAAACGATTTTGCTTCTTTTAACAATCCAGCAATCTTATTTACATGTTCAATCTTTTTTTGAATAATTGCTTTCATTGTGTATTTAAAATTCAATTAGTAAAGTGAAAACAATAACAAAGATTGTTATTAGATATGGTTATCTAACCTACATAACGAATTAAGGAAATCAAGTGATTTACCAGTTATGGTCTTTGGTTATTGCTTTAATAGTATATCATTCTTTACTTTATTTTTAAAGTATTCTTATGGAATTAGCTATCTTCACTTAAATTCTACTAAACACCACTACATCTGAACATGTCAGTAAGTAGATAATCGCAGGAAACACGAATAGTAATAGTAAGATTGCAAAGATCACTCAACTAAACGGGGGAACAAAAAACTTAAATAAAGCGTATAAAATCCCTGGAACGATTCCTAAAATTAATAAAACGATTAGGATAATCAAATTAATTCCCTTATCTCTTCTAGCCATGATTAATTTAAATCTAAAACCTCAATAAGTTCTCGGGCAATATTTGATAAAATTTTGGTGATTTTAAATCTTTCTGAATCGTCAAAATTAAATGATTGTTTAAATAATAAGTAATACAAACAAAATTTATCTAAGATCTGTTTGTTTTTTTTAAATAAACTTAAAACGTCTTCAATTTCTTCATAAGCAGTAATCTTTGTTAAACAAGTATTGATGAAGAAATTTCTAGCATAATGCTTAGTTGGTTCGTTAATAATTAAATCCATTAATTCATTTAATTTTTGACGAGGGTACTCCATGTTGGCAACGCCATCGTTCTCATAAACAGATTTAATAAAATCGAATTTATTAGCTTCTTTAGTAAATAATGTATTAAAGGCTGTTATTGCTTTTTCAACATTTGCTTGATATTCTGTTTCTTTCTTTTGTTCTTCAGACAATTTGTGAGACATATTGTATAAATTTGGCGACTTTTAAAAAATCTTATTAATATTATCAGATTATAATTAAACTGTTGAATATTTTTTTAATATTTTTAATGTTTAATTAAGAAAATATTAAAATATATCTATTAAAAAATACATATAAAAAATGCTAACTAAATCTGAAATTTGCAAAATTATCGCTGAATGTACTGGAGTAAGTCCAAAACTTGTTAAGGCTTGTTTCCAAGTTTATAGTGATTTAGTAAAAAAAGAAATTAAATCTCAAGGTCAAGTAAGATTACCTGAACTTGGTACTTTTAGAGTTACTATTGGTCGTGAAAGAATTTCAGTTAACCCGATTACAGGAGCACAAACTAGAATTCCGCCTAAACCAAAGGTAAAATTTAGAGCTGCTAAACCACTTAAAGAAGTAACAGCTACAATCAAGTGGAAATACGTAAGCGAAGACGATGAATTGCTTCAACCTAAAAGAAAAGCCACTGGATTCTTTAAGAACCGCTAGAACGACGAAGAGTAATTAAGTCGATCCATTCTTGAAGAGCTTCAAAGATCCCAATTACTCCGGGATAAAATAGTTCCAATTTAAAAGAGCTTTTCTGAATCCATTCATACTTTAAGGTGTTTGATTCTTGGTTTTTTAACCAAGAATCAATTTTTTTAATTGGAATCATATAAAACTCTTCTTTGGGAACGATTAACAATAAGATAAAAGCAATCCCTCCTTGTTCGTGAATCTTTCTTAAATGATCTAGTTGGTGTTGCTTGATATTCTTAAGCGAATAATTAATTTTAGAGCTTTGTTTTGCATCGAAATCAAAGAAATAACCCTTATAAAGCCCATAATAATCGGTTTGTGTCTTTTCTTTTAATCACCCAGTAACTCTTCTGTTAGCAAAATTATAAACATTGATTGGTAAGTGACGTTTAAAAATTAGCCCTTTGTGGGCTAATTCGTTATGCTTAATTGTATTATTGATTAATGTTTCAAGAAACATTCCTCTATTTTGATGCATATACTGAATAGTCCTTTATTCAATATATGTCGGTTTTTTATAAAAGTTAAACTTTTTTAGTTTGGGTAGTTGGTTCAGTTACGTATGGTTTAGTTGGCTTATCAATAGCTTTAATTGAACCTAAAAAATACATGTAAGAAACAATGATTAAGATAATGAAAAGGACAAATAAGAAGATAGAGACAGCTCCAATTGCTATTCTAATAGTGGCAACGATATTAGGATCATTACTTGATCTAACTAGTGGGGTAATATCTAAACCTACTGTGCCTGGTTGAATGGTTGTAGAGTTATCAGGAGTATAGATTCTTGTAAAGAATCCATTAGTTTCAACTGCATTAACAAATTCAGCTTGAGTTACACCTCTATTTAAAATTTCCACATAAGGCGCAGCTGATAAACCAACAAAGACTAAAGATAATAAAAGTACAGCTATTGCTATCCCTAAATAAATATATGATTTTTTTCTTGATGGTTTAAATTCAGCTGGAACTAGATCTAATTTAAAATAATTAGCCTTTAATGGATCTTTAATCTTGTTTTTTTTCATAGTTACTAATTTTATCCACTCTTCTTTGGTGTCTACCACCTTCAAATTGTGCTGATAAGAACTTTCTTAGGATCTCTTTATTAACATCAATTGATGTTGTTCTAGCTCCAAGAACTAAAACGTTGCAGTTATCATGTTGAATCGCAAGTTCTGCATATTGAACATCAGTTACTAATCCTGCACGAACATTTTTAATCTTGTTAGCTGCTATACAGATCCCAACACCAGTACCACAGATCGCTACACCGATATTTCTTGTGTTTTCATCCTTAAAGTAATCTTCAAGCATAAAAGCAAAGTCAGGATAATCATCTGCACTTTTTTCATCATCTGAACCTAAATCAATAACTTCATATTGATTATGGTATTCAGTTTTAAGCATACTGATAAGTTCTTGTTTTAAGAAAACACCTGTATGATCAGCTACGAATATGATTTTTCTCTTGTCCATAATTGCTATTTAATTATATTCTTATATATTTTTATATGTTAGTTAAATAAATCCTTTGAATGTTTGTTAGAACTCATATAAAAAAAGGTGTATTATTTTGAGCGATTAGCTAAAAATTCTTTAAGAGATTGGCTCAATTCTCCTTCTCTTAGAATTTTGTTTGAATCTAAGTCATAAATTGTTGATCCTTGTTCAGACGTAGTTTCACCTTTTATCACAACAACGTCGTTATTCTGATTAAAGTACGGATCATTATAATACTGTTCTCAAGTTTTATAAGGATTTAAATCACTTATATTAGCACTAGAAGAGTAAATTTTACCGCATATTTTAGCGATTTTTAAAATATAAGGACTGTTTGGAATGCGATAACTTTCCTTGTTATAAATAAGTGTCAATTTACCTGGTCAGAAACGATTAGCTAGATCTAGAAACAACTTATCGTTTATATTAGTTTGCTCTACATCTGAACAAAAGTAAATTAATTTTTTATTTAGATCTCTTTTTTTGAAGTCGTATATTTTATTTTTAGATTTGCAGATTACCCCAAAGACTGTATCAGTTGGTAAGATAACTAGCTTATCATCATTAATGGCTTTAACTATTTCGTCAAAATCTTTTTCAAATTCTAGAACTTTCATTCAATAATAAACCCTCTTAACTTATCGTTAGCATCATTAAAAAAAGTGGTTTTGTCGTACAAACCATACTTCTTTAACAACTGCACCGTCTTTTCATATATTCGCTCAGAAAACTCCATACACAGCACTTTAATCTTAGTTTTATTCGTAGTTAGATATCTAAATATTTCTTCGTAAAAAAACGTGCCGCCGTTCTTAGCAAACAAAGCATTGAATGGTTCGTAATTTATTTCTTTAATGTAATTCGATTTTAGTTCTTCATCTAGGTAAGGCGGATTAATAATTAATGCATCTATCTCTTCACTCACTTGTTCAAAAACTTCAAGATAATCTGCTACATAAAACCTTGCATCTAACAAATTATTTACAGCATTAAAATTAGCTATTTTTACCGCTGATTTTGAAATATCTGACCCAAATACTTGATATTTTGGAAATTGTTTTTTAATTGTTAACGCAATTAATCCAGTGCCTGTACAAATATCTAAAACGTTAACAATATCTTTGCGTGAATTAATAACTTCTAAAAACTTTTCAATTACTGCATTTGTATCTATTCTAGGGATTAAAACAGTTTCATCAACAAACAGTTTTAATCCATTAATTTCGATTTGATTAATAATGTATTCAACTGGATATTCATCTTTATAGATGCGATTACAATCTTTGATAAACTGATCAAAATTAAAATCTATCTCTTCATTACGCAAAGTAATCAGATCTGTTTTATTCTCAATTTTTTCAGAATAGCGTTTTATTAATAAAAAAAATGATCAAGAGTATTTCTCTTGATATTTTGAATAATTGTTTGTTAAGTAATTAATTAGTTCGTGGAAAGTCATAAAACTATTCGTTCATAATTAATTTCATTTTTTCTTCTTGTTCTTTAGAACGTAATGCATCAATCATTTCATCGATTTCTCCCATCATAAATCGATCTAAACTATTTAATGACATATTGATTCTATGATCAGTTACACGGTTCTGTGGATAGTTGTATGTTCTGATCTTCTCAGCACGGTCACCAGAACCAACTTGATTCTTTCTTAATGCAGATAAAGCGTCGTTTTTTTCTTTTTCAGCTGCTTCTCATAATTTAGAACGAAGCATTTTCATTGCAGTTTCTCGATTAGCGATCTGTGATTTCCCTTCTTGACAAGCTGCTACAATTCCAGTTGGGATATGAGTAATTCTTACAGCACTCTCAGTTCGATTAACGTGCTGACCACCTGCACCTGAAGCACGATAAGTATCAATTCTTAAATCTGCTGGGTTAATTTCGATTTCTACATCATCTTGTTGAGGTAATACTGCTATGGTTATCGTTGATGTATGAACGCGGCCTTTTGCTTCGGTAGCTGGAACTCTTTGTACTCGATGAACGCCTGATTCAAACTTCATCTTTGAATAAACGTCTTCACCGTTAATTTCAAAAGAAATAAAACTGTAACCTACAGAAGTAGGTAACATTTCAATAACATTGATCTTTCAATTATGTTTAGAACAATATTCCTTATAAAGATCAAACATATTTCCCACAAAGATCGAAGATTCATCACCACCAGCAGCTGGACGCATTTCAACAATAACTTCCTTATCGTCATTAGGATCGGCTGGTAATAATAAAACTTTTAGTTTTTCTTCTAAATCAGGGATCTGTTCTTTAGCAGCATCTAGATCAAGAATTGCCAATTCATGAAATTCTTTCATCGCATTATCATTAATGATCTTTTCAGCTTCTAGACCGCTAACAACTAATTTGTCATAAAGTTCAAAAACTTCTAGTAACTGCTTTTTTTGTTTTAATTCTTTGTTAATTGCATGAATTCGCTTGAAATCATTAGTTAAACTTTCTAACTCTTTGTTTAACTTTTGTGCAGTAGCTCGTATAGCTACTAATGTTTCATACATCTGTTTGTTATATTCCATGGTTATTATTTGTTAATAAAATAAAAACAAACAACCCAAATCCTAAATTTGGTATTGTTTGTTATTTAAATAATTAAGGTCTTATAAATCTTTTAGTGATTTAGCTTTATCGTTAGATCTCTTGGTAGTCTTAGCTTGAGGTTTAGAAGAGTTTGCTTCAGCTTTTTTACTAATGTGAGCTTTACCTTGGTTGAACTTGCTAGACAGTTTTTCAGCGCGTCCTTTTACTACTTGTTGAGTAGTTTCTCCAATATAAAAGCTATGACATTTACTGCAAACGTCCATGTGAACTTCTTTAGCTTTAATTACTGATAATAAAATGAACTTATTATTACAAGAAGAGCATAAGAAACTAACCTTATTTAATGTTGGATGGATATCTTTTTTCATTATTATTTTCTTGAACCTTAATTATAATATAGCTTTAAAAATAGTCCCTAATATTATATATTAAAATTAGCGATTATAAACAAAACCTTTGTACCGGGTTACAGATAGGATCGTATCCCTAATTCCTTGAACCCCTACACCTGAATCTTTAACTCCCATGAACGGGAAGAAATCAGGTCCTCTTGAAGATGAACGGTTTCAGTTAATTGTTCCAGCTTCTAATTGGTTAGCTAACTCGTCAAATTTAGTTTGATCACTTGTGAAGATACTTGCTTGTAAACCATACTCAGATTGGTTGTGTAATTTAACCATTTCTGCTTCATTTTTCACACGAATAATCGGTAAAATTGGACCAAATGGTTCTTCTCAAGCAACACGCATATCAGTTGTTACGTGATCTAATAAGATTGCTTCAACACAGTTTTTCTCAAAGTCACCACCAGTTAAAACAATAGCTTTTTTAGTCACCGCATCATCAAATAATTCCTTAATAAAATTAGCAGCATGCTGATCGATTACTGGAACTAATGATGGATTATTAAATGGATTACCTAGATGTAGTTTTTCTACTTCTTTTTTTAATAGTTGAACAAATTCGTCTGCATCTTCATTCTTAACAAAGACTCTTTTAATCGCAGTACATCTTTGTCCAGAATAACTATAAGCACCCTTAACGATCTCTTTAATTGTCTTTTGCTTATCATAATCGCTTAAAACTAAGGCTGCATCTTTCCCCCCTAATTCAAGTGAGATATTACCCACAGCTGATTGTTTTAATAAACTTAAACCAACTGGAGTACTTCCTGTAAATGAAATGCTTTTAATGTGTTTGTTCGTATTTAGTTTATCACCAATCTCACGGCCTAAACCAACAACACATTGGACTACACCTGGATCAAAACCAGCTTGCTTGAATAAATGAGCTAATCTAATCCCAATAATTGCTGCTTGGGTTGCCACCTTATAAACAACGGTATTTCCCGCAATTAAAGTCGGAATCATCTTTGATAATGGAGTGTTTAGGGGGTAATTTCATGGCGAAATATTTAATGCTACCCCTAGTGGTTCACGCACAAACTTACCCACTTTTTCCTTAACGCGGTGGATCTTTTCATCCATTACTAATGGATGAGTAATCATCTCTTCATAAACACTGATCGTGTCGTGAATATATTGGATTGAGCGAGTTACTTCAGCTAGTGACTCGTTGTATGCTTTAGCAATATTATCAGTTAGTAAGTTAGCAAATTCTTCTTTGTGTGCATCTAGTAATTGGGCGAACTTTAAGATCTTAGCTTTGCGATATTCATAACCTGCTTTTGATCAACTTTTAAACGCAATATCTGCTTTTTCATAAGCATCATCGATCTCTTCTGCTGTCATCCCATAAAATGAACCGCTTAGTTCATGATCGATTGGTGATTTGATTTCAATTAGTTTACTACTACCCACTTCTTGGTTATTAATTAACCCTTTTAAGTGGTGATATTTGTCCTTAAAATCATAAGAAGATGCATTACACACCTTTTTCTTTATGCATTCGCTATTACTCATACTATTAAAATTATTTATGTAATTTAAATATATAAATAAAAAAATAAAGTGCAAAGAATGCACTTTATTTCGATTAGTTAAATGGACTATTTATTCTTTTTAGTTAATTTGAACAATAAGTCACCAACATTAACCTTGTCTCCAGGTTTAACAACCACTTTAAGATCGTAGTTAGCTAATGTTTCTTTTAGAGCTAGAATTGGCGAATTAGTTGATAATTCTTTCTTCTTAATCATCTCTAAGTTAGCTTGAACAACTGGTGATTTCTTGAATGAAACGTTGTCACCAGATTTAGCAAACATTTTGAAACCAACTAAGTTGTTAGAATCTGAGTTGTTTGAGTTTAATGATACAGTATCAATTCCAATGTGGATTAAGATCTTAGCACCGTTAACATCGAAGAAGTAAGCGTGACCTGTGTTGTAAGCAAGTTCTAATTTACCATCAACTGGAGAGTAGAACATGCCATCTTCTGGTTCGATGCTTACACCATCACCCATGATTTTACCAGCAAATGAAGGGTCTGGAAGATCAGCTAGATCAGTTACTGTCCCTTTAACAGGGCTGTATACATCAACTACATCATATAGTTTGTGATCAACTTCAGGAGTAGCTTTTGGCATTGATGGGTCGATTTCTTTAGTAGCTGGATCACCAATTACTTTTTCAATAGCAGAAGAGTCATAATCTTTATTAATCATCTTTTGCATGTAAGATTTAATGATATCAGCATCACCACCATAAACAGCGTGAACTAAAGTATCACTAACTGCATATGTACCTAATGAACCAAGGGCACCGATCTCACCAAAGTTTACTTTTTCTTTAGTTTTAACAGATACTCTTAATTTTGTAGCACATGCATTTACTGCACTAATGTTATCACGTCCACCAAACGCTTTGATTAGTTTGTATGAAGTGATTTCGATTGGTTTGAAATTAGCAGATCCGTCGTTTGTACTAGCAGCATTTTTGCTTGCAACTTTTGCTTGGTAGTCAGCTTTAGTGTACAGTCTTGTACCAGCACCACGTCCAGGAGTCTCAATGTTACGTTTAGTAATCAGGAAGTAGAATGTGAAGTAGTACAGTGGGATGTAGAATAGACCAATTACTAATGGAAGTCAGCTGTTTGTCTTAGCACCTAAGGCATCAGGAATGAATCCATAGATTGTCAAGTCGATAATACCACCAGAGAATGTTTGACCGATGTTACCACCTAGTAAGCTTGTTAATCAGAATGAGATCGCACAGAATACTGCGTGGAATCCTCAGAATAGGTAAGGAGCCAAGAATAAGAATGTAAATTCGATTGGTTCAGTAATACCTGTTAAGAATGAAGTGAACGCAGCTGAAATGATGATTGAAGACGCGTATTTTCTTTGGTCCTTAGGAGCAGCCATAATCATCGCAGCACCAGCAGCTGGTAAACCAAAGATCATGAATGCATGTTTACCTTGTTCGTATTGACCAGGGTTCACACCAGGGAACGCAAAGTTTAGTGTGTCATTTGCTTGCAAAACAACAGATCCTGTTGAAGACTCTTTAATCATTGTTAATAGTTGTGCACCACTAATAACAGTTCCGTTTCTAGTAATAGATTGGATTAGTGAAGGGTGGTTAAGAGTTGAGTCAGCAAATGATTTGAATGTGAATGTGTAAGGATCAGATAAACCACTTAAGTATACAGATTTATTGACAAATAGTGAGTTAATGGTGAATCATAATCTTTGGTCACCGCTTAAGCTATCTGTGTTAATTTGTGTATTAGGGTTTAATGCAGTAACAACTTGACCTCAGTACATTCAGTTTTGAGCAGTAAATCCAGCAGGTTTAACTGCATCTTTGTTTGCAGCAACACCAACGATTGAACGAATCACTCTTTGTCCATTTTCGTCAGTAACGATTAATGGAGCAATTGCGTTTGATCCAGCTTGGTTAACAATAATGTTTGCAATGCTACCACCAGCACTAGTGAACCATAAAGGAGCATAGAAAGCGTGGTGTAGACCAAATGGAACCAATGCTCTTTCAACATAACCAAAGATGAACGAGTTGAAGTTACCATTTCTTGATAGGACCCCAAGGCTTTGACCTAATGCGTTTAGACCAATACCAATTGCTGGTCAGATCATTAATGCAACAAGAGCAACCGGTAACATTGTTAATAATGTAATAATTGGAACAAAACGGTTACCGTTGAAGAACCCAACCACTTTAGGTAATTGGATTGTGTGGAATTTGTTGAATAATAAAGCTGTAATAGCACCGACAATAACTCCACCAAACACAGATGTACTTAGCGATCTAAGACCAACGTTCATAGCTAACGCAGTAGCCGGAACGCTGTTATAATATAGAATCGTAAATGTTTGTGAGTTAGCATTAGGGAAAATTAATGCTGTTTGTGTAGCATTGAAGATCAACCAACCAACAAAAGCAGATAATGCTGCTACCCCTGATTGGTTAGTGAATGCTACTGCTATTGCAATCGCAAATAGCGTAGGTAGGTTACCGAAAACAGCCTCGGCAGAATTTTTAAAGAAGGCAGCCATCGCAAACACACCAGGGTGAGTAGCTTGACTTACGTTGTTTTGAACCGCAGCAAAGATCCCTAGCAATAACCCAGCGATGGGTAATAAAGCAATCGGAATCATAATTCCTGCAGACAACTTACCAACAACTTCTTTAAAATGACCAGAAAATCTCTTTCAGCGTTCTGAAGAGCGTTTCTGGCTATGAACTTGATTTGTAGTTGAAGCCATTATTTATTTTCTTTCAGTTTTTAAATATAATAAACATCATTCGTAGTTCTTTTATTATTAAAGATTAGTTAGACTAACAAATCCCGCAACAGAAAATAATAAAATCATCAATCCAGAAATAAATAGTAGATACCCACCATTCTTTTGCCATCATGTTAATTTCATTTCTTTATCACTTATTGTTTTACCAAAAGCGCCATCGTAAGTTGTGCGTCTAATTCTATATCTTTTTCAAAACATGTAGAATGATGAACCTCAAAAAACTAAGCAAATCACTAACGCTAGAGTGCTTAAAGTAATAAATACTATTCTAGTTGTGTCCATAATGATGATTAATTTTTATCGGTATCATATTTATTATATATTACTAACTGAAGCCAAAATCACTTTATCAGAGAGAATAAGCAAAATTCTGGAGCTTAATTCTTAATGAAAAATATTGATCTTAATCGTTTTGTCTTTAATTATGTGATATAAGCTAATAATCCTTAAAGATAGGTCGAATAAAAACCTAAAATCGTTAGGTATTACTTAAGAAAAGTTCAATCTAATCAAAATTGATAAGCTTAGATAATAAAAAAACGAAAAAGGACGAGTTAAACTGAATTCTTTTTCGTTTTTTTTCTTGATTAAGATAAGAAAACTTATTAAATATAAAAATGAGCCTAAGCGGCTCTTATTTTTCAATAATTTTATAAAAATTACGAAAGTTTTAATCGAAAGTTAGAGACACAATTAAGTTGTAATTGTGCGGATACTAAAATTATTATTAATGGTGCACTCGAAGGGACTTGAACCCCCACATCGTAATGATACTAGATCCTAAGTCTAGCGCGTCTGCCAGTTCCGCCACGAGTGCAACATGGTGCTCCTTGAGGGGATCGAACCCACGACCCAGTGATTAAGAGTCACTTGCTCTACCGTCTGAGCTAAAGAAGCTTTATGGTGCCGACTATAGGAATTGAACCTACAACCTACTGATTACAAGTCAGTTGCTCTGCCGATTGAGCTAAGTCGGCGTGGTGGAGTGTGAGGGGATCGAACCCCCGACCCTATGCTTGTAAGGCATATGCTCTCCCACCTGAGCTAACACTCCATAATGCTAGGAAGAATTTCCTAACAAAATCCTAACAAAATATTGTCTCTTTGAACTATGTGCATTAATTCAAAGAAGCGGGATTTTAAACCCTATTAGTTATTTAAAAAGTTTGTTAATTAATGGTGACGCGTACGGGATTCAAACCCGTGAATGCACGCGTGAAAGGCGTGTGTGTTAAGTCACTTCACCAACGCGCCATAATGGCGGCCACAACAGGATTTGAACCTGTGACCAACCGGTTAACAGCCGGTTGCTCTACCGCTGAGCTATGTGGCCTTATAGCTGATGCCTTTAAAATTATACCATAATATTATTGATTATTGGCTACGATTCACTGAATGTCATCATCATTTTCACATGATGCACTAAACCGTTCGAACATTTCATTTTGTTCGGGAGTTAGTTGAACGTATAAAAGCGGAATTAATTTTAGTTCAGAATGGTGAATCTTAAAACCAGCTGCTTCTAATTTCTTCTTCACTTCATAATAAGCATTAGGGACCGTAATAATCTCATAACCTTCTTCATCAGAATTAATATCGATTAGTTCATAATCGATTAATAACTCTAATAATGCTTCATCGTGATAGTTATTTAAATCAGTTAAGATAATTCCTTGTTCTTGAAAGTTAATCTTAACACTGTTTGGTTTAGCTAAAGAACCCTTTAGTTTAGAAATATACCCGTTTAATGAAGAGATAACACGGTTGGGATTATCTGATAAGGTTCTAACGATAATTCCCAACCCACCAGGACCATAAATCTCATACTCAGCTTCGATTAATTGGTCATCTTCCTTATTGCTATTCCCATAAATATTACGATTAATTGAATCTTTTGATAAGTTGTAAGTTAATGCTTTATCAATTGCGGCTTTCAGCCGGTAATTAGTCTCAGGATCAGTTCCACCAACTTTAACAGCTGCTTTAATCTCTTTAGCTAATTTTTGTCACAGCTTGGCGTTAGATTGTTGTTTTTTATTAATCTGGTTAGCAATCAAATGTTTTCTAGGCATGGTTATTCTCTTCTTCTTTTCTAAACTTAGCAATATAAGCTGATCAGCTCTTCTCAACTTCTTGTAATTATAAATAATAAAAATCATCATAATTCCGACCAATCCGATTAGAAGCACAAAAAAGACAACTAAGATAATCGGGATGGTGGCTTGATTTGAGATCTCTCTTCTTTCTTGACTTATGATCCGATTATAAGCTTGGATCGGATCATAAGAGGTGTAATTATTATCATCAAAAAATCGTTTAGATCGAATGAGATTAACAGCTTGATTAGTGTTAAGCGTTTCATTAATCAACCCTTGGACAACAGTAACATATGATGAGTTTAATAAGAAGTATTGCGCTGGTGGGTTTAGTACACCTGGTTCAAAATCGTTGATTAGAAACGTTAAAGGTACTGGGAAGTTGTTAATGTTTCTAACTATCAGATTACTTTGTTCAGTTCTAGTTGAGGTGTTCGTAGTTAAGAAATCATAAGCCTCAAGCACATTATCATCATTATAATCAACCCCACCTAAGATGATTGATGAATCAACATTACTCGTAATGTTTCTTTGGTATTCGTTTCACAGCTCATAAAAAAAGAAATAACCTGAGATCGGTTTGGTATAAATGATCTTTGCATCATTTAGTCCTAAGAGTTGTTGAAACGAATCAAACCGGTTTTTAAACCCATCAAAATTAACATTAGTTAGATAAATAAAATTATAGCGATCATCAGGATAGATCTTTCTAAAAGTCGCTAAGATCGACTTATACTCATCAAATTTGGTATTCGTAATCGTATTACTTGAGTTAAGCTCATTAAGGTTTAATTTTGATGGTGCTAATGGTTCTAAGAAAACAAATGTTTTCTTATTGATATCAAAATCAGTACGGTTCTTATATATATAATCAGAGATATTATACTGGTCAGTTACCAAAAAGATATTTAGGTATTGTTTGATCAACAAAGGCACCTTTGTTGGATCTAACATTAATCTTTTCGCATTAAAGAAGAGTTCATAAATCTTCTGATAAAACCGCACATTTAATCTAAGCTTGTCACTAACTTGAGTATTATTTAGTTGGTAAGATACACCATCATAGAAAAGGAACTTTTCTTGGTTGTACACTAGTTGGTATAACGGTGTTCTTTTAAATGTGTCAAGACTAATTTGGTCTATTTAACCATCATTAAAATCGTTGTTATTATTGGTATTACTTTCTAAATGTCTTTTTGCATTGACAAAGATCTTCTTGAAATCATCTTGGTAATTAATTAACACCTGTTGGGGGTTAAAGTTAATTAAATTGTTGTTGATTAGTTGTGCGTAGTTTCTAAAAAACACCGTTTTTAGATAGTTAGTGTTAGCAATCACATGAAACTTATTAAGATAAGGTAAGAAGTTATATAACATCAGTGATTGGTTATCCCAGATCGTTGTTAGTAACTGAGGTGAGATAAAGATATCAAACAATAAAGGTTTGTTTACTAACTGTGGATCATTAATATATTGATTATGAAAATAGATCCGAATCAGATCTAAAAACGTTAAAGCATTAGCTGAAGTGTAGCTAATGTTTGTATTGTTAGCAAAGATCGTGCTATTATTTGTTTCAACTAACCCTTGGTTTTGGGGGTAGTTGTTTTGGAACCAGTTCGTGATATTACTAGCAACGTTAATACTAAAATCAACGTCATTAACTAGTTGTTGTTGGTATAAAAATACCACAGGTGAGTTTTTATCATCAACTACATCGTCGTTTAAAAAGTATTGCGTAAGCATTAACGATGATAAAACTGATTGGTAATCACCATCTGTTAAAAAGATTTTAATCGTTTTTGTTTGCGCTGTTTGATTTAGATCATCATAGAAAAAATCGGCATTATTTGTTAAATTTTCGTCATGTAAACTCTGTTTATAGTCGACAATTTTATTCTCTTTAATCAAGCCAATATTTAGGTTAAATAAACCTAATAAAGCGATAAAGAAGAATGAAATTAACCGAAAAATTTTTCTTATGAACATCTAAATTTAAATATGTACTTAATGATATTATTAGAAGGTTGTTCAGACACCCTTGGAGCATGTAAATCCCCAGGTAAGAACACAACAAAAGAGTTTTTTGATGGCACTAAGCGATTGTGAGAAACACCATCTTTAGTTGTATCTGAAATATAAAAAGTTACATCCTTAGTTTCATTATAAGGAATTTCCACTTTCATATTCTTAGCATCTTCAGCGTGCTGACTAAAGTAGATTTCTCCAGAGTTAAATACTAGATGAACATCACCATATTTATGGTGTAGTTCATATCTAGCTTCTGTGTTTAAATAAACAACTGAATCTAGAACATTAAGATATAGATCCATCCCATCGATCTCATGAATCCCCACTCTTAAATGCGATAGATCGTAGTTGTGTTGCTCTAAGAACGCTTTAATTTTAGGGAAATACTTATTAACTGATAAGTATTTATCAAAATTCTCTAATTTGTCGTAAATCATAGCTAGTTACTTTTATTATTATTTATTATCTTAAAAAAATAAATTTAATTAGCTTTCAGTAGGTCTCTAATATAGTATTCGACTGCGATCATTGAACGAACATCGTTTTCACAGTATATTGCTAAATCGATTGCGATTTGTTCTCATTCTTGATCAGATAATAAACCTAAGAACCGTTTAGCGGTTAGGTTTTGTGCCATATCTCCTCTTTTAACATTAAGCGTAGCATAATCAACAGCTTTAGCTTTCTTACGGTGTTCTGAAGAAGTCAATAATAAGGTTTTTTTAATTGAGTAAAAACCGTTTAAAGACCTGATCACCAGTAGTTTTTTACTTAAATTAAAGAAATCGGCTAAATCAAAGAGATTGTTTTCAATCTCTTTAACTTTTTTTAAGAAATCAACATCCAGATTTTTTTGATCAAGAAACTGCTGAGGATGATATTGCTTATATCTTTCAAGATAATAAGCCATTTCATATAGTCGGCTTTTTTCAAACGACTTGTTATAAACAACATAACTATAATCTTCACCTTGATGAAGATCATTAATGATCTTAGCAAACCAATTTACATCTAGTTTACACGGATCGATAACATCGTTAAAACACTCTAATTCTTTAGAATCGTTATTATCAATAATATATGAATTTTGCGTTACAATTTGCATATTTGGTAACAAATCATCCATCGGAGCAAAGAGGTGACAAATTGATTCAAAGTCAAAATAAACTTTTTTTGGTTTTAATTTGTTAAATGCGGTTTTTGCTTCATCAAAAACAAAATAATCAATTGGTTTGGTTCCATATACTTTATTTAAAGTATTGAAATAGTTAACCGGTTTTAGAGTATCAGCGTTGTTTGAAACGTAATTCATAAAATTCGTTATTGAAAATGGTTCGTTATTTTGATTAACTAAAGGAAAGTCTAATTGGTCGTTTTCATTAAAAAACTTTGCAACCTTATAGACGTTCCCGCTTAATAAAAACGGTTCAAAAACTTTCTTACCTAAAGTATATTTAATGATCGTTCCATGAACATTATCAGCGAACTGATTAAAGTAAGCATTTGATAAAACAATCTTACCTATATTCGTCTCTTTAATCTGCATCATTTCATCAAAAACGTTATCAAAAGCATTTTTAACAATCGACATATGTTCAGCAACAAAGTTATAGGTTTTCTTATTGTCGCTTTCTTTTACGTTAAATAAGAAAATGTCTAAAAGATCGCCAAATGAGGTATTATTAGGTTTTAGTTCTGGATAATCTAAAGCTAATTTTTCATAACCAGAACGCTTAAAACTAGCTTTATTCTCAATTAATGATTTGCTAAATAAATTAGGTTCTTTTAGTTTTTCAGGGAAAGCTGCACTATTTTTACTATGACAAACTGTGTTTGTAGTAGTAAACTCCACCCCATTCTTTTTAGATAATGTGTATTTAATTAAAACAACATTTCATTCAACAACTTCATAACCTAATTCAGCTAAAACTCGATAATCATAATAAAAAGCAACGATATCTTTTCTTTTAGTGGTTGTTGAATTTTTTAAACTATAAACAGTTGCTTTGATCTTTCCGTTTTTATGTCTTTCAAATAAACAACAATCAATATTTGCTTGTAAAAAATATTGGGATTTTTCATTAAAGTAAATCCCGTCCAAGATTAGCAGTTTTGTTTCATTATAATCGTGTTTTTTGATAATTTCATGTAAATCGATTGCTGTGATTAAAGGTGTTTTTTGATAATATGCTAAATCGATTATTCTTAATGCTTTTTTATCTTCTTGTAGATCGAAAACATCTGTGTATTTAATCTGAGATTCATTAAATACACCATCAACAAATTTAAGATTATCTTCTTCTAAATTAGCATAGTCGATTTCTTGAAACAGAACTCTTCTTTTAATATATTCTTTTGCTTTAACTTTAATCTTACTTACTTCATTTAGGTAGATGTTTTTTGATTCTTCTTGATTTAATTCATCAGTAATAAAATCAATTTCATCAAAATCAATCACTGAGGTGTTTTCATTTTCTAATTGATCAATTAAATCTACGTAGTCGTCTTTAGATAAACCTAGTTCGTTTTGAATAATCGCAAGTAATTCAGTGTTACTAAACTTTCACAACGATTTAGGGCGATTAAAAGTGTTTAAAAAGTCAGTTTTCTTGAAGATCTGTTTTTTTTCCATAAGTGCTAATTAAACTTGCTATTTAATTTAAAAGGAATTTTACCATTTATTGCTTGTTTAATATCCACAACTTTTTTTGAAGGCATTAAGTATTTGGTAATAGCAATACTGCCTTGCTTTAAATAAACATAAATACCACTAGAATCGATTTGATAGATCGTTCCCACTAAATCGTCGTTGTGTTCTCGATTATTTTCTACAAGATGACAAGCAGCAATTTTTACTCGTTGGTTATCGTAATCTAAATAACCACCAGGTGTTGATCATAATCCTTTTTGCCAGTTAACAAAACTTTTTGCATCTAGATTTAGAATAAGATGTTCTTGCTCTTTTTTTATGTTTAAACCTAGAGTAAAACGCTCGTGGTTTTGCTCTTTAGGTTGTAAATTAGTTTCATAAATATTTTTAATGGTTTTAATTAAAAATGCCGGTGATTTAGCAATAATTTCTTGATTTAAATCATCGTGATTTCATTCAGGATTAATCTTTATTTCTAATTGATCATAAACTGGTCCATGATCCATTTTCTCATCTAGCTTCATAATTGAAATCGCTGTTGATTCAAAGCCATTAATAATCGCGTGATGAATCGGTGCTCCACCCCTTAATAAAGGCAATTTAGACGGATGAACATTTAAGATGCCATCGCTGAATAGATCAATTACTTTCTTGGGAATAAATTGCCCATAAGCAATACACACCCCAAGATCAAATTCCATCTGAGCTAATTGGTCGTAGAATTCTGATAACTTCTCAGGTTGATAGATTGTTAATTTATTATCCAAGCAATACTGTTTAACCGCATTAAGTTTATTTTTTTTATTATTTAGATTAACCCGATCTGGAGGACAAATAATCGCAACAACATTAAAAAAATTATCGACTAACAGCTCTTTTAGACAAGCTAGCGATAATTCTGTTGTTCCAAAAAAAATGACTTTTTTCTTATTCATTATTTTTTAAATTTTCTTTTTAGCTTTTGCTTCTTTTTTAGCTAATTTAGCAGCTTTCTTGCGCTCTTTAATCTCTAATTTTCTTAAGCGTTCATCTTCTGCTTTTTTCAATCGCGCATCTTCTTTATTCTTTAATGGTTCAATTCAAGAAAATTCTTTTTGAAAATCTTGCAACCCATTAATTTGGATTTTTCTTTCTGGAACATCACGCTTACTTTTAGCTGGTAATGTTAATACTTCTGCTTCAATAATTGCAGGATCAAATGTAGCTTGAGTCCTAGCATCTTTGGTTTGGAAATAAATGCAATATCGTTCACGAGCCATCTCTTTTTTACGATTATCTAAATATTGTTTTTTATCTTTTTTAGATAGTTTGTGCTCTAATAGGTATTGCTTTGTTTCTTCTTTAAATTGCTTGTGCAACTTACGATCATCGTTTGGAGATGGTCGTTTAGCAACAAAAGAATACATAATTTCACGCCCATACATTTCGTTATCTTGGAGATAACGCTTAATGGTTTTTCACACCTCATTACGACGTTCTTCTTTAGTTTTTCCTGAAAACTGACCAGGCTCTTTAGATTTTTTTCTCTTATAGATAACGTAACTTATTAGCCCGATTGGAATAATTACTAATAAGACGATAAAAAGGAAACTACTATTCATTAATTTTTGTTGTATATAATTTATCTACTTATATATTATAATTAATAAGTTATATAATTTTAAGGTATCAAACGATATGGCTAACATAAAAGCAAACGAAAAGAGCTATCGTCAGAATCAAAAGGCAAATTTATTAACTAAAGGGTTTAAAACATCTTTAAAGAACCAACTGAAGAAAACTAAGGCTTCTAAAGATAAAAAAGATGTTGAACAAGTTTATTCTTTAGCTGATAAGCTAGCTAAAAACAACAGAATCTCTAAGAACAAAGCTCGTCGTCTTAAATCAAGAGCAGCTAGATGATCAAATTCAGCAACTGCTGCTAGTCGCTAAACCTTGGAACGTTAATAGTCCAAGGTTTTTTTAATATGACCAATACTATTTTTGATCAGATCATAATGCTGATCAAATTTTAAATAATAAGTTGACATTGGATCGTTTGCCACTTCAACTACTTCTTTATTCTTATTTAATAAAGAAGTGATCTTCACTTGATCAATCTTAAAGTTCGGACCATAGATAATGTATTCTTGGGCTTTTTTAAAGTTGTTCTTACAAGTAACCTTAATATATCCATCATCTTGGATCTCATCCACGATGAAAGCAAACGTTTGTGAAATCTTGCGTTCTTCTTCGTGGTATAGCATCGCATCAATCCCAGGTTGATTATGCGCAAACCCTTTGTTGGTAGGACGGTTTTCAGCTGATTTTAGATCTTGTTTAACTTGATCTAAAATCACTTTTTCATCTTCTTTGTTTGTATTAAAACCATTAGCTAAATAATAGTCCATTGCGTAACGATATGAACGAATTACGGTTGCCACGTAATTGATTGATTTCATACGTCCTTCAACTTTAAATGATGCTACTCCTAATTCCATTAATTGTTTGATCTCATCAATTAATGCCATATCTTTAGGCGACATCGTGAATGAATCAGAATGGTGTTGTTGTTTATCATCTTTTAGTTCATAGCGTCAACGACAAGATTGTGCACAACCACCAACGTTAGCATCACGTAACGATCAGTTATTTGACATCATACAACGACCACTAAAAGCAATACACACAGCCCCGTGGATGAAATATTCGATCTCAACCTTATCTTTTACTTTAGGCATAAGTAATGATAGTTCATCCATCGTTACTTCTCTAGCTAAAACAACTCGACTTAAGCCATTACTTTTTCAAAATAAAGCTGATTTAGAGTTCGTAACACTTTGTTGGGTTGATAGGTGTAGATCTAAATTTGGGTGGTGCTTTTTTGTGTAATCAATGATGAATGGATCTGCTACGATCAAACCATCCACCCCAGTTTCTTCTAAATTAGCAATAAATTTAGCAAAACCCTTAACCAAAGGGTTATGACATACGACATTAACTGCAACATAAACTTTGCGATTACGCTCATGAGCATAATCAACCGTTTGTTTGATATCTTTAAAAAAGAAGTTACTTGCACTTGATCTTAATGAATAAGCTTTAGCACCTAAAAATACAGCGTCTGCACCATAATCAATGGCAAACATCGCTTTTTGTACATCTCCAGCAGGAGCTAGTAATTCATATTTCATTATCTTTTAACTTTTCCTTCTTCTTTAATTAAGTGTTTAATCTCTTTCATCCCACCAAAAAATCCTGAAGCGATCTCGATTGGTGAGCTGATTTTTGCAATCTCATCATACTTTTTATTAATTAATTGATCGGACACTGCTTTTTTATTATTTAATTTGTTAATTAAATCTTGGTAGATTAAAGTAACTTTTTCATGATCTTCTTCTTTGATCATGATCGAATCGATCCTAACATAATCTAAACCATAATCATGCAATTCTTTTAGTTGCTTAATTGCGCATAAGATGTATCCAGTAAACATGTGGGTACCAAATTCATCTTCGTAGATTGCATTAGGGTATTTTCTTAGTGCTTCTCTAATCCATAGTTGCTTTTTAGAAGATAATTTGTCTGATATCTTAGCATAAGCTTCAAAGTTAGAGATCATCTTTCACCGCGAATGCATGAAGAATGCATATCCTTGGATTTGCATCTCTAATTCAAGGGATTTTTTATGTTCATGCATTTGCTTAATTTCATTCATAAATAGTTCTCTAGCAATAACTAAATGGTTGATCTTATTTTCTCTAAAAAAATCAAATTGACCATAAGAAGTTACCATCGTTTCTGAATGATAAGCTACTGCTAGATTTAGTTTGTTTTCACGAATGA
Organism: Mycoplasmoides gallisepticum; assembly: GCF_900476085.1. NCBI lineage: Bacteria > Bacillati > Mycoplasmatota > Mycoplasmoidales > Mycoplasmoidaceae > Mycoplasmoides > Mycoplasmoides gallisepticum. Next base: position 158,781 of record NZ_LS991952.1, on the reverse strand, counting down.
TTTGAACAATCGCATAATCTTGAAAATAGACCTTATCAACTTTTAGTTGATCTAATTCAACTAATTTTTGGGTTAGATCATCTAACTGGTTTTCAAAAATAAAACTGTTTAAAAGAACAAAGATTTTAGTGTTAGCTTTCTTAGTATTACGGTAATCTACTAACTCTTTAAGTTCTTCGTGATTTAAAGTTTTAGTGCACCGTAAAGCAAAATTTTCATAACCAACTAAGATACAATCAATCGCTTGGTCAATAAACTTTTTAGCTTGGTTAAGCGATTGTACTTGGCTTACTAAAAACATAAACTACTCCGTCTCCTGATTGGTCAATTTCGACATTAAATTGTTTTTTATCTAAGTTGTGAATAAACTCTTGCCACGCTAAGTTCTTATGATAAAGTTTATTGTTAGGTTTTATATTTTTTAAAAAAAAATTATCAATAATCATTACCCCATCAGGTAATAAGTAGTTAAGATATTTATTGAATAATTCGATCTGTTTAGCTTTAGGCCCATCAAGGATGATTGCTTGATATTTTTTGGTCGGCATATATTCATAGCAATCTCCAAGAAGACAGTTAATCTTGCTAAAGTTAACTAACCACTCTTTAGCAATCTGATAACGTTGAATATCTTTTTCTAGTGTATCGATCACTAGATCTGGTAAGTGCACACTTAAATACATTGAACTGAACCCAATCCCCGTGCCGATTTCAAGTAGTTGACTAATTTTAAGTCGTGATAATTGATTAACTAAATTAACCAGATTCTCATCACGCATAATCGGAATTTTTAGTTCTAGATTAAGTTGCTTAAATTTATTTAGGGTATCTGTCATCATCAAAAAACGATTGCAAGATTACAAAAGCAGCAAGCTTATCAATCTTTTCTTTACGTTTCTTAGCTTTTATTTGGTTGTCAATTAATAGTTGATCAGCTATTATTGAAGTGTAGCTTTCATCATAGATGATCACCTCATTTTTATAGTTTGCTTTTAATAGTTCAATAAAGTTCTCAACCATCTCTGTGGTTGAAGACTTAGTTTGATCAATATTTTTAGGCATTCCGATAACAAACTTAAAATCATAAAAAAAGCTTGCTGTTTTTTCTTTTAATTCAGCTAAACATTGCCTGAAATCATATTGGTTAAATGAGATCACACAATATGGTGAAGCGATCTTAAACTCACCATCACCAGTAGCGATCCCTAGGGTTCTGGAGCCAACATCCAAAGCTACGTAATACATATATTAACGAAATCTGCTTTTAGTTTGCCAACATCTTTATCTGTGCTAAATCCACCTTGAGCAAAGTTTTGCTTACCACCACCTTTAGCACCAAACATCGCATTAACTTTATCAATTAATAGCTTAGCATTCAACTTATAAGTGGCATTCTTAATTCCGATTAGATAGTTAATCTTATTATCAGATTTATTAATGAAAAAGAAGAGATGATCTGGTTTTTCATTAACTAATTCACTATGAGCAATTGATAAAGCTTTATGTTCTTCTTTATCAAAGAACAATAAAACAATTTTATGTTCTAAGTTGTCTAAAGCCAATTTTTTAATCTGGTTAGCACGGTCTTTGGTTTTCTTTTTATCTAACTCTAATTTAATGGCCTTATATTCTTCTTTAATCTGTTCAAACGCTCTTAAAGTCTTTCTTAGATCTTTAATAGAATTAGGTAAATTAAATGAATGTAATTTCTTACTAAAATCTAAGTAATGAGTTAGATCGTAATTACCTAATTCATTGAACATATGATCTTTTTCTTGTTTGATCTCGTTTTGTTTATCAACTAAATAGTTGTAAATCGTTTCATAAGAACTCATGATTTCAATTCTTCAACGACCAGCACCTAATGAATAAAGGTTAGTAATAAAACATTCTTCAATCTCTTTGGTGTTGTCAACATGAGTTCCGCCACACAGTTCAACACTGTAATCACCAATCTTGATTACTCGAAGTAATTCGTGTTTTTTATATTCTTCTTCAAAGTAAGCAATTGCATTCATTTTTTGACTAGTTTCATAGTCAACATGGTGCACGGTAACTGGAATTTTATCTGCGATTACCTGGCGCATTTTGGTTTCAATTTTATCCAGATCTTCATCTGTTAATCTTGTTGGGTAATTAAAGTCTAGAGTTGCTTTAGCTGCTGATTTAAATGCACCTGATTGTTTAATTGTTTCACTTATCGTATTTTTAAGTGTCGCGTGTAAGATATGTTCTAAAGAGTGGTTTTTTCTTACTAGTTTTCTTCAGTTCTCATCATGCATTAACTCCACTTTTTCGTTAAGCCAAAAACTTGCCTTCTTAAAGTGGTGTAGGTGTTGCTTATTTGGAGCTTTAATCACATTATCAAAGTGAACAACAAGATTACCTTTTTTAAGACAATAACCTTCGTCAAATCTTTGACCACCAGATGTAGCGTAGATCGGCGTACTTTCAAAAACCGCTCAACCAGAACCAACTTCAATCTGGTCTACTGGGTTAAACTTATCATCAAAGATTGCAACCACTTTAGTTTTTATATTGTTTTTGTCATAGAAAAACTTAGATGGTGTCTTAAACTTAAGCAAGTTTTCATTTTGTTTTTTTAGACCAACTTCACCATTATTAGCTTTTGAAATTTCTTGGTGTTTTTTAAATAGTTCCTCAAAACCATCTAAATCTAATTTAATCTTTGCTTCAGCTGATAATTCTTTAATTAAATCTAAAGGGAAACCATAGGTTTCAACTAGTTTAAAGATCGTTTCAGCAGTTATATTATTAGTTGTTTTTGCTTCATTAAAGATCTCAAAACCATAATCTAATGTTTTAGTAAAATTATTTGCTTCATTAGTAATTGCTTGAATAACAATTTCTTTATTTGGAATTAAATATTTAAAGAAATCGCTATAGGTGTTAATGATTACATTAATTGTTTCAACCAGATATTCTGGTTTAGCATTTAACTTTTTAGCATATACAAAAGCTCTACGTAGTAGCTTTCTAATAATGTAATCACGATCTTTAGCACCAGGTAACACACCATCAGCAATTGCAAACACACCACACTTTAAGTGGTCAGCAATAACACGGAAGGCTCTTAAAACATCTTGTTCAGATTGATCTTTACTAAAGTAATGATCAACAACGTATTTATGATTAGTGTGTTTTTCAATTGTTCTGATTATTGGTAAATATAGATCAGTGTCATAATTAGTTGGAACATCTTGTAAAATACATGCAAATCGTTCTAAACTAGCACCTGTATCAATATTTTTTCTTAATAATTCTGTGTAATTATTATTTCCAGTATTGTTAAATTGAGAAAAAACGATATTTCATACTTCGATATAACGATCATTTTCAATATCTTCAAAGAAAAGTTTTTCACCTAATTTATTAGGGTCGTATTTTTCACCTCGATCGTAATAAATTTCTGTACTTGGACCACAAGGACCAGATCCTAGATCTCAGAAATTTCTTTTCCTATCACATCTGATGATGTGGTGAGGATTGATCCCTTGACCTACTCAATAATTAAAAGCGTCGTTATCATCTTCATAAATTGTGATGTATAGCTTATCTTTATTTAAACCATAGAATTTGGTTAATAATTCATAACCAAATTCGATTGCTTCCTTTTTGAAATAATCCCCGATTGAAAAGTTTCCAAGCATTTCAAAAACAGTATGGTGTCTTGATGTTACTCCAACGTTTTCAATATCGTTAGCTCTAATACATCTTTGCGAATTAGCTAATCTTGGATTAATAGGGTTTTCTTCACCTGAAAAGTATTTTTTTAAAGTTGCTACACCTGCATTTATTCACAATAAACTAGGATCATTGATAGGTACTAATGATTTTGATTCAATGATCTCATGTTTTTTTGATTTAAAGAAATCTAACCAAATTTGTCTTATTTGTGAGCCACTTAAGTGTTTATTCATACGTAAAAATTTAGTTTTTATAAGAAAACTAATTACTTAATTTTAAATTATCGAATAATCATTAACAAGAAGTTTACAGAATAAACATTGATTGTGGCGTGTTCAAAAAAAAGTTAACTGAAATTGAACACAAATTTTGTAGTTCTTAAGGCAGGTAAATTATTGCTTATCTTTTTTGTTTATACTAACTTGTTTGATTTTTAAAAATAGTTAAAATAAGCGGTAAATTTATGTAAATTCTATTGATTAACTCCATAAAGTCAAATGCTAAAAATACATTTTTATTTTGCTGCATTGTTTAATCATTTATTGAGTTTTAAAGATTAGTTCATTTACTTCCATAGATATCACGACCTTTAAACAAGAATACAACTTGTTTAAACCTGAAGTTTAACAATAACTTCAAAACATGAACAAATTAAAAGTTAGTCATTAATTTTTCTTAAAATTTAAATGAGATCTTTAAAATTAATATAAACGAGCGCAAAAATGAATTATTTTAAAGCATATAAAAATAAATTAGTTTCTGTCAATCAGGCCATTTCACTAATAAAAAATAACTCGAATATTTGGTTTGATTATCTGCAGCCAAAACTACTTTTACAGGGGCTAAAAGATACATTAGAAACTAATAGCTACTCTAATTTAAATTTTTATTATTATGCTTCTAGCTCTGATTGTGAAGAAACAATCTTTTTAGACAAATTTAATCAAATAGTTAAAAGACATTGTTTTTTCTACAGAGCTAATGAAAGAAATGCTTTAAAGAAATATCAAAACGGAATACTTCAAAATAACGTTGAATACTATCCATTTCATTTCTCTGAATCTACTAAGATTCTTAATAATTTTGCTATAGATACGGTTATTTTAATAACTACTGATATTGATGAAAACGGTTATTTTAATTTAGGCTTATCCACTTGTTATGATTTAGATTTAATTAAAAAAGCAAAACAAGTAATTATTGAAGTCAATAAAAATATGCCTCATATTATGGGCGATAAGCATCAAATTCACATTAATGAGGTAGCCGCAATAGTCAAATCTGACTATCAACTAACTGAAGCATTAAGTGTTGATCCAAGTCCAGAACACTTGAAAATAGCAGATTATGTAGCTTCATTAATTCAAGATCGTTCTACGATTCAATTGGGTATAGGTGCAATTCCCAACATGGTGTGCAAAAAACTTGTAAATAAAAAAGACCTAGGAATTCATACAGAAATCCTAGGTACTGGGATGGTCGAACTTATCAAACTTGGGGTGGTTAACAACAAATATAAAGAAATTGACCAAGGGGTATCAACGTTTGTATTTGCTGTTGGAGACCAAGATATGTACAAATATCTTGATCATAACGATAAATTTAAAATTGCACGATTTGATTATGTAAATAACCCATTAAATATTGCCAAATTCGAAAACTTTATTTCGGTTAATTCCGCTATCGAAATAGATTTATTAGGTAATGTTAACGCTGAACAAATTCAGCATAACCAATATTCGGGTTCTGGTGGACAAGCAGATTTTATTAGAGGTGCTAGCTACTCTAAAAATGGTAAGAGTATCATTGCAATGAAATCAACAACTAGTGATTGCAAAATTTCTAAGATTGTAACCAAACTTAAAGGGGTTACAACGACATTAAGAAATGATTTAGATTATGTAATCACCGAATATGGAATTATTAGCTTAAAAGCTAAATCAGTAAAACAACGCGCAAAATTGTTAATTAGTATTGCTCATCCTAAGTTTAGATCTTATTTAACTAGAGTTGCTAGATCTAAACTACTTATTGATTAATCTATTTAATAATCTTCGTAATTTTACCGCCGCCTACTACTCATAAATTTTGATCATAAATAACACCATACTGTCCAGGAGTTACCCCGATCTGTTTGGTGTATTTAACTATCACTTTATCATCATGATATGAAACAATTTCGCACTCTTGTAACTTCTGGCGGTGTCTAAATCTGATTCATAATTTCTTATTAAATAATTGATCTTTAGTATCAATTAATCAATTAAACTTCTCTAGTTCACAACTAACTGAACTTAAATATTGATCTTTACTTGATTCATAACAAACATATAACGTATTGTTATTATAATCTTTGTCACAGACAAAGATCTTCTCTTTAGTCCCTCCAACATGCAGTCTTCGAGATTGGCCTATTGTATAAAAATACAATCCGTCATGTTCACCAATTTTTTTATTTTCGTCAATTAAAATAATTGGACCTTTTTTAATCGCTAAATAATTACTTAAGAATTGCTTAAAATTACGTTCACCAATAAAACAGATTCCTGTTGAATCTTTTTTATTGGCAACATACAAATTAGCTTGTTTAGCAATTTCTCTAACTGTTGGCTTATCCAACTCGCTTAAAGGGAAGATAATATTTTTTAATTGCTCTTTTTTAAGCATCGTTAAAAAATATGTTTGATCTTTATTATGATCTTTTGTATGAACTAAAAAGACTTCGTCATCTTTAGTAATAAGTTTTGCATAATGTCCAAATGCAATCTTAATATCATCACCAAACTGCTTTCTTAATGCATTTATGAATCAACCAAATTTACCAAACTGATTACATAACACGTCTGGATTTGGGGTCAGACCTTTCTTGTAATCTTCTAAAACTTTAAGAAATACATCATTTCAATACTGTTCGACAAAATTGAAATGATAAAGTTTGATTTTTAATTGTTCACACAGTTTTTGTGTGTCTTCATAATCTTGTTTGGCATCACACCCTTGAATCTGATCATCAGCATGATCTGATAATAGTTCGAAATTAAGATCTTTGTCCCAATTTTGCATAAAAGCTGCCACAACATCATAACCTTGTTGTTGTAACAAATAAGCACAAACTGCAGAATCAACCCCACCAGAGAGTGCTACTACAACCTTAGGTTTTTCTTGTTTATGAAAAAAACTAAGTGCAGCTTTCTTGTCGTTTTCAATCGCTTCTTTTAATTCATTGATTGAATTAAACTTAACTGTTGGTCTGATGAATTGATAAAGCTCAACTTTGATTTTTTTTCCATAAATGTCTTGATCAAAATCAAAGATATGAGCTTCGCACTGTCTTTGTTTTTCATCAAACGTTTTAGGTTTTCCAATAAAACAGATCCCTTGATAAGTTTTATTGTCTACAATGACTTTACAAACATAAGATCCTTCAGTTAACTCAATTAACTTATTATCTAAAATAATGTTTGCTGTAACAAACCCTATTGTTCTTCCCCGTTGGGCATTTTTAATTACTGTTCCCTTAAGATAAAAGGGTGTAAGCAATAATTTATTAGCTTGATCAAGATCACAATTAATAATTAGTTTCTTAATCTCACTTGTAGAACAATGATCTTTTTTTACAACAACAACTTCATAACCATTCTTTGCAAACAAAGAATAATCTACTTGATCACTACCAAACTTAAAATCAGATCCAACAATAATTCTTTTAGGTTGGATTAGTTTAATGTAATTATCAATGAACTCTTGAGCTGATAAATTATTATTTAACAGATCATAAACAAGTAGTTGTTCAAGACCACTTAAAGCTGATAATTGTTCAATTTCATCAACTTTAGGATATAGCAACCTTTGCTTTTTGGGAATATGGTCAAAAGTTAAAAGATTAAATCGATCTGATTGTTTAAATAATTTAGCATGTCCTTTATGGATCCCATCAAAAAAGCCAATGACTAAATCAACACCTTTGTTGACTTCTTTGATTGTCTTACTTGTTAAATTGATAATCGATAACATCTTTTAAACTATATTGACCAGATCTTGTTCTTACCAAGTCTACCATCATGGCTGTGGTGTTGAATTGACTGGCTAGATCAACCACGAAAGAACGAACATAAAAACCCTTTTTAACATCTAATAAGATCTCAGCATAATCATCATAATATGAAATTAACTTAGCCTTATATATGGTTGTAGGTCGCTTCTCTAGTTCGAAATCTACTGCTTTTCTTGCTAACTGATAAGCCCTAACACCATTAACCTTAAGCGCTGAAAAATTTGGGGGAAGTTGATAAAAACTATGATTATCTAAGCTAGTTAGATAATCATTTAATTGTTTTATCTCTGGAACATAATTAGTTGTTCTAATTACTTTGCCAAGACGATCATAACTATCAGTGTGGGTGTTAAACTTTAGCTTAACTAAATATTGCTTATCGTCTTGGTTTAGTTGACTTAACTCTTTGGTCCTCTTATTAGTTGCAACCACTAAAACCCCAGATGCTAACGGATCTAGTGTACCATTATGTCCAGCTTTTTTTATATTAAAGCGCTTTTTGAATAAATTCAAACAAAAAGCACTTGAGATATTTTTTGGTTTATCAATAATAACGATCTTGTTATTAAAGTCCATTCTTATTATTATTGGAAGTTTCTAATTAGGTTGTAACTATCTAGATTAGAATAACCAGCAATTAACAAAGCACATGTGGTTAACATTAACAAGATCCCAACAAAAATTGTTAATCAGATAATCATATGTAAAGTAAACGAACGATAGATCTGGTTAATCCCTGAAAAGAACGCTGCTATAAAATATAGGTATGGCAAAAAGAAGATGGCAAAATAAACAATTGCCATAATACGCATTGCTTGGTTTAGTGATCTAGCGTTGTTAACAGCTGGATATTGGATCCCTGATAAATTAACAAATCTTTGCATAATGCCAAGAATGACAGCGAAAAAAATGATTAATACTGTTGTTATTCCAGAAATCATGTATCATTTTTTTCTCATTAACTTATCGTTATTAAGATCTAGTTTATAACTTTTAAAGATATTTCTTTTTTGCATAATTTTTAATAATATTTGAAAAATTATTTAAAACCAACGTTGTATCAGCATTAGTCAAAGCTAATGGTTTGTAAATCTGGTCTTTTACTATTAATAAAATCTACACTAAAGTTTATAATATTGAATTAAAAACTACACATTATTAAATTTTATTACTTGTTAGCTAGTTTTTTATTTAGCTGGTTTTAGCTTGAAGTTATACCTATAATTAAGGTTGATGAGAACAAGAGTAAACGTTATAGATGTTTAAAGAAAAAGGTTTGATTCCTAATTAAATAAAAAACTTCCAGATAAATTGTTATCTAGATGTCATTTGTTAAAATTAATTATTTAGAATAATGAGTATTTTTGGCACCGAATTCATTTTTGATTACCGTTTATAAAATTATAATAACCTTTCTTTTTTTGAGTTAATTAATCGTTTTACACAAAATTGAATTCGGTGCCAAAGGTTCAAACCGTTTGAACTTTAACATCTTTTTTAATTTCTTGTTTTAATTGACAACTAAGTTTGCAAAAAGTGTTTATATGGATATGTCTGAACTTTGTTTTTTAGCTTATCAAGAGACAAATGAAATGTTTTTTCGGACATCGTATAATTCTTTTTTTAAATTCAAAAAAATGTTTGAATAAATTATTGTTTACATAAATAAAAATTTTAATATTTAACGGTAAAAATGATAAATTTCTTTTTATTTTTCAGAGTGCATGCACATTTTTTTACTTACTAAAATGTACTTTTTATAATTGCAAATTTTGTATAAAAAGTTTACAAATTAGTTTCAGTTTAAACAGAAACGAATAAAGCGTGATGCCTTAATCCGCAGAGCGTTAAATTCGCTAGTTTAAAAACTTAGACATATTTTAGAAATCGAACGATTTCTCGTTGTTTTACAAGATTGTGAATAAGAAAACATAAATTGGTTTGGGTAACCAATAATTTAAATATTTGCGTTTTCATATAAACAAATAAATAATTAGTAGTAAAGTAAAAAAGAAAAACCAGGTTAAAGTTAAAAACTAACCTAACTATAAGATAGGAAAAATTTATGAGAAAAAGAACTAAATTTTATATGTATTCCATCGCAACTTTAAGCTCTTTGGGAATATTTTTGTCGTCTTGCACTAGAGCGTCACAACCCGTTCAAAAAGGAGAATTTGATGACAAAGTTGTTATTCAGACTGCACAAAATCAATTTTATCCATTAATGTCAGCATTTAGTCAATTGGTTGATCTCTACAATAAACAATTTGCTAATACACCAGGTTTTTTACCTGTTGAATTACAACAAAGTGAAAAAACTAATGCTACTAGCGAATTACAATTAACTAATAATGTTGTAGGTAGCATTCGCTCTAACTCACCTTTAGTTCCAAATATTATATTAGCTGATCTAAATGCAGCTTATCAGATTAATGGATTTAATCGATTATTAGATTTATCTAACAATCCAATTATCAACGAAAGCTATTTTGACAGTGACATTTATAACAACTTCAATAAAATAAGTGGATCTACCCAAAGTAGTGATAAAGTTTATGCAATTCCGTTTAATTTAACAACCACTGACAGCTTGGTATTTAACAAACCTGTAATGAATTTGTTATTTAGTTTAGTAGAGCAAGGCGGTGGAACTGTAGATAAGAATTCTGCAACATACAAAGAACTTCATATGGAAGACTTTATGGAGAAGATTCCGAACAAAAAATGAAAAAATTTGCAGGTAAAAAGTAACGAAATTTACAAAGGACTTACTGTTGACGATAAAACTTTTTCAAACCTAGAATCAATGTTTGAATTTTCTAAGAAATTTACTGAAGGTTTAGAACTAAAGCAAACTCCAACAGTTACAGGCCAACAAAGAGATTTAAAAGTATTTATGTTAAATTATGGTCCAACTATTTATCAAAAATATCTGTGATCAAAATTAGGTAATTCTAGAGATTCTTGATTGTGAAATCTAAAATTACAAGACAACCAATTTGATTTAGATTTTTCTAATCTAAAAAAGACAGCTAATCAAAACACAATTGGAGAAGCTTACGATTTCTTTAAGAATAATTACACAACATTAAATTTAAATGATGAACAGGTTTTAAAATCAATTTATTTTGGAACAGGCGGAAAATCTGATTGAGCGGCATGAGATATTAGAAATTTCGATACGGCTTTTGGTATCGCTTCTCACGTTGGATGAAATCAATCAGTTGTATCTCCTTTTACGATTAGAACGTTTAGAAGCACTGAAGGTGATGTAACCCAACAAGACATTAATAACGCAAAAAATAACTTTGCTTCGGCAGATGATGTTTTGTGAAAAACACAGCTAACTAAATTAGATAAAAATAATTTAAATAAGAACACTTTCTGAATTGGTGGTTCTTCTTTAATTGGGATTTCAACTTCTAGACAAAGAGATGAACAGACCAAAAAGTTCTTAGAGTGATTATTTAATAACGATACTAGAATAGCTGTACCTGATTCTCCGTTTAACAATCAATCAGTAAGTCAGATCTTAAATAGTGTGTCAGCGTATGATTTAACTTCTAAACAAGCTCTATCTACAACAGCTCAACAAGCACTTACAGATACTATAGCTAAAGAACAAGCCGAAGTGGATAAGGTAAAAAATAACCCAACTCCAGAAACTTATAATAATAGCGACTGATCAAGAATTTATTTAAATAAAGGGGCTTTAGCAAGTTTAACGGATTGATTGACATTCAAATCAGAATTAAATAAAGATCCTGCTAATAATTCAATTGCTTTCATTCATACAGATGAAAAGGCAAATCGAATTCTATCTATTCTTAATGGAGCAGTTTCAGGAATTACTAGATCAGCCGATCCAACTAATCTAACTAAAGAAAATTTACTTAGACAGATTAACGATGCTTTAGGATCAACTGATCAATAAGCTACATAACGTTTAAATAGTTATCAAGTATTTATAACTAAGAAATGCTTGATATTTTTTTACAAATATATGATTTAGAATTTTTGCTAAGATGCAAATTTAATCAAATTTAACGGTAAAAACGGCCAATTTTATCAACGAATATTTTTACAATAAACTTATTTACTCAATGTTTTAAGAGCTTTTTTAATAGGTGAATCAAGCCATTAGGGCACTGAATTAAATTTTGTGTAAAACAATTAATTAACTCAAAAGAAAGAAAGGTTAATATAATTTAATAAACGATAAACAAGAATAAATTCAAAAGACGAACAAATGAAACAGATTCAAAAATTAATTGTTGAATTTGTAAAACAATTTGATCCTAGTAGTGGAAAACAACTATTAAACATCACTGATTATATTGCCAAGCCTGTTTTACAGGCTCTGGTTGATGGTGAACATGTTGGCAAACTAGAGTTATTGAGAGAAAATGCTGATAATGATGAGAATGTGTATCAAAACGGCTCATACACTAGAAATGTTAAGTGAGGGCAAGAAGAAATTCCCAAAAAAATGAAAAGAATTCGTGGTGAAAATCAAAACTCTCAAATTATTCCGAAATATCAAAGAATTATCCATGATAAGTTTATCTTAGATGTTCTTTCTTTAGCTTCTACTCGTTTGTCAAACAATGAAATCGCTGATCAAATAACGTCAATGTATGGATCAAAGTAAGTCCTAACGTAATTTCAAATTGCATCCAAACTGTTCAAGATGAGATGCGCGATTGGCACGAAAAACCGCTAGAAAACAACTACCCAATCATAATGATTGACGGTAAAGTTTTTAAGATCAAAACTGAAGAAAGCGGACGGTCAAAGTACGTAAATAAAACGCTTTATGTCGTGGTAGGAATCAATGCGGATGGTCAAAAAGAGCTTATAGCGCTATACGTAAGCAACATTGAATCTGCTACAGAATGAATGAACATTCTTGATAATTTGAAAAAGAACGCGGCTTGTCTGAAACATGTATTATTGTTTCAGATGGTTTAAAGGGTTTGAAAGAAGTGATCGAAAACGTTTATCCAAAAGCAATGCATATTACTTGCACGGTTCATATGATTAGAAATGCTGCAAAATATGTATCTCATTCTATGAAGTCCGATTTTTTAAGAGACTTAAAAAACATATATGGAGCAGACAATTGAGAAAGCGCAAAACACAGCTTTGAATATTTAAAAAATAAGTGAGCCGGTTCTAACAAGCGCGCAATTGAAGTTGTTGAAAGAGCGATGGATAACATAGAAAAACTCTTTAGCTTTTCTAAAGCTTCACGGACATTAGTTTATACCAGCAACATAGTTGAAAACTATAATTCAGTAATTGGGAGTTACCTAGCTGCTAAAAAGTCTTTTAATAACATAAACCAACTGTTATTAGACCTATATGTACATTTTGGTTACAATCCAAGATATAAAAAACTAAATCAGAAAAGTAATGGACTAAGAAATTGATATAGAATATATGAAGAGTTAATGGATGTATTTCCAAACTTAGTTAAGAAAAACTAAAAGTTCGAAAAAATCCAATTACACAAAATTAGCTTCGTTACCACGTTTTAAAAGAAAACGAAAGAATCAATCTGACCTATTTTGGGTAAAATTACACAATTTTTAGTTACAGAACTACCGTTAGATCCATTTACTAAAATGCCAAAACCCAATCAAATCCCATAAATTAATGCTAATTTAATACGATTTTTGAAGATTGTTGTGTAAATCCAACTTGCTCAACAACCCCAACAACCAAACTAAAATCATTACATTTCTCAACAAAATAAATAAAAAAAATATCTAGCACCTTTTATTAACAAAGATCTAGATAAAAATTCTTATTCATGATTTTCTTTTTTCTCTTGTTTAATCTCTGCTAAGATCTGATCAATCTTAGCTCCTTTAGAGATACTATCATCATAATAAAAGACTAGTTGTGGGATCCTTCTAATTGTTAAATGTTTACTTAAAACATGTCTAAACACACCAGTTGCATCCTTGTATGCTTGCAAGGTTTTAGCAATATTATTAGGGATTAAACAATCAATATAGATTTTAGCAACACTCTTGTCATCTGATAGTTTGATTGCAGTAATCACACTAGTTTTAATTAAACTATTGTTAATCTCTGTGCTGATTGCTTGACTAAGCAGTTTATGAATTGTTGCTTCTAATCTTAAGGTTTTAATCTTGCTCATTAGTAAACTCGTTTTTTAACAATTTCATAAACTTCAATGATATCGTCTTCTTTGATATCATTGTAATTTTCTACCACGATTCCACATTCTTTATTATGTTCTACTTTATCAACAAAAGTTGTCTTAGATTTTAGTGAAGCAATCTTTGATTTATAGATGATCACATCATCTCTTAAAACACGACATAAAGCGTTTTTAACAACCTTACCAGATGTAACATAACTACCAGCAATCGTTCCAATCTTAGAGTGTTTTCATAACACTCTAACAACAGCTTGACCGATCACTGATTCTTCATAAACGGGATCTAGTTCACCCTTCATGATCTTTTCTAGATCTTCAACCATCTTATAAATAATCTCATAAGATAAGATCTGAACATTATCAGAGTTAGCAAGATCTCTAATCTGCTTACTTACTCCTAGATTAAATGAGATTACGGTTGAGTTAGAAGCTTGGGCTAGTTTAATATCTGTTTCAGAGATTACCCCGGTTGAAGCCCGAATAATATTTGTGGTTACCCCTTCAATATTAATATTAGAGATCGCGTATTTAATTGCTTCAAGACTACCTTGAACATCTGATTTAATAATCAGATCTACGCACTTAATTCCGTTGGTATTAATTCGGGTTCTTTTTTCGTGGCTTTCTTGTAAACTTAGATGTTTTTGTTTTTGTTGTTTTAATTTATAAGAATCAGATAGTTCTTTGACTTCTTTTTCAGTTGCTAGTCCTAAGAACTTTTCCCCTGCTTGAGGAATTGCATCAAGTCCTGAGATCTTTACTGGGCGTGATGGCGTGGCTTCAGTAAGATTATTCCCATTCTCATCTTGCATAATTCTGACTTTTCCATAAGCCGCTCCAATACAGATGTAGTCCCCAACTTTTAATGTTCCTCTTTTAATGATCACTGTTGCTTGCGGACCAAGCCCTGGTTCTAATTTAGATTCAATAACGATTCCATAAGGATCAGCATTAGGGTTAGCTTTATATTCATTAATTTCAGCTAACGTTAAGATCGCATCTAAAAGTTCGTTGATCCCTTCTTTTTTAATCGCTGATCCTTGAACAAAGATCGTATCACCACCGTATTCTTCTGGAGATAGATCATATTTTGAGATCTGTTGAATCACCCGATCAAAGTTAGCACCAGATTTGTCCATCTTATTAACAAAGACAATAATTGGCACATTAGCATTCTTAGCATGGTCAATTGCTTCTTCAGTTTGGGGTTTGATCCCATCATCACCAGCTACAACTAAAACAACGATATCAGTTAAATTTGCCCCACGTGCTCTCATCTCTGTAAAAGCTTCGTGTCCTGGGGTATCAATGAACGTAATTAGTTCATCGTTCTTCTTAACTTGATAAGCCCCAATGTGTTGGGTAATTCCCCCTGCTTCATTCGAAGTCACGTTAGTTGAACGGATTGCGTCTAACAACGAGGTCTTTCCGTGGTCAACGTGACCCATTACTGTCACAATCGGAGGGCGTTTTACTAGATCTTCTTTTTTATCTTTGAATTCAATATTATCTAGTAAGTTTTCACTTGTTACGGATTTTTCAATCTTAAAATCTAAGCCAAGATCTAAACACAACTCTCCGATCTGTTCTAAAGATAAGATCGTGTTTAGATTAATCGTATTAATCCCTTTACTAAAAAAGTGCTTAATAATCTTAGCGACAGGTTGGTTAACTTTTTTAGCAAATTGATCGATACTTAATGGATCAGTATAAATAAAAACCCCATCCTTAACACCAACCTGAACCTCTTTTAAGTATGATTTGATATTAATCTTTGATCTTTGATCAACTGGTTTCTTATTTCTTGTTGGTTTTTTATTCATCCTGACCTCGTTTTCTTAAAGCATCACTAAGGCGATTAAATTCTTCATCTAAGATCTTAGTTTTAAAACTCTTTTGAATTAATGCTTTGACTTTCTTATCAATAATAAAGTGCTCATTTTTATTAAGATATACTCCTCGCGCTTTAATCTTGTAATGATAATCAACTGTTAGTTGATTTTGATAAAAAACAATCCGATATAGTTGATCTATTGGTAGTTGTTTTTTTGTAATCAGATCAAAGCGCTGAGTAATCTTTTTCATTTAATCAATAAGCCTTATAGATTTTCAAAGCTGTCCAAGCTTTGACGTTGTGATTTCTTTTTCTTCTTATCTTTGTATTTGTCCTTTTTATCTTGGACAAGAACAACTTTCTTCACCTCTTTCTTAGGGGTTTGAGTTATATCTAGTTCACGAATTAGTTCAGTTATTGAGGTGTTTTCATTTTGCACGTTATCATAAGCTGATTCGTCAATGTCCACAAACTCAACTGTTTCTTCTTTTTCTTTTTGAACTTTCTTCTCTTTTTTAGGTGTTTTAGCAGTTTTTTGAACTAGATCTTGTTGCTCTTCTTCTTCTACAATTAGTGGTTTTGATAGATCTAGGTGGGCTAGTTGTTCTGACACATCATCATAACGAGCTGTAACATTAACTGAAGGTTCTTGTTCTTGTTCAACCACTTCTGGTTGTTCTTGTACCACTTCACTTTCTTGTTCAACAACTAGTTCATCTTCAATTCCATCACCTAATTCAGGTTGATAGTCTTCTAGATCATTTTGAGCAACTGGTTTTGGTTGATACTTAGTAAGATCAATCATCTCATAACGTTGCTCTTTAGCTTCTTCATAGATCTTTTGAAAATCAACTTTGATATCATCATCACCTTCAACAGCTGTTGAATAGGCAATCAATGGAGTTTGCAGAGTTTCCACCTTTTTGAAAGATTGCTTACTTGCAATCTTAGTACGACGACTGTTACGCTTGAATTGATCTACTAAAACCGCATTATCAACTGGTGAATAGTTTAATGGCACAACATTGATATTATCTTCAATTGCTGCTGATTGAGATTTGAAATCAATTGATCAACCAGTCATGTAAGATAATAATCTTACGTTGATTCCAGCTCTACCAATTAAGAACGGTAAGTATTGATCTTCAACAATAATATCAACACTCTTATCACGTTCTGAATCTTCTAAAACATCAACCCCGATGATATCAACAGGATAACAAGCATTCGCAATTAATTTGAAAACATCATCGTTTCAATGGAAGACATCAATTACTTCATTACTAACTTTAACACCTGATGAGTGTTCAATTAAGTTAGCAGCTATCGACTTAATTCTAATCCCACCATCACCTAAGATTAAGGTTACTGGATCAATATCAGGGTTATTTGATAAAACTGCTACTTTAGTTTTTTGTCCAGCCACTCTTTGGATCGCTTTAATCTCAACAATCCCCTCTTTAATCTCAGGGATATTTTCAGTTAAAACGTGTTTTACATATAAAGCGTCTGAACGTGACACTATTAGTGGTCAGCTCTTAGATTGTTCTTTAATCTGAGTTAAAACAAAATCATACTCAACATCGTTTTGTAACTCTTCATTAGGAACTCAGTCCCTCTTATAATAATAAGCATAGATCCCACCTAAGTTAACTAATAAAACGTTAGGGTTATTCTCATCTTTCTCCACAGTCCCTCTAACGATCTTATTCAGTTTAGGTGTTCATTCTGATACTGCTTGTTTATTAACTAATTCAGATAATTTTTGTCTGAAATACTGCGAAATATTAGTAGCAACTACTCTTGAAAAATCACCAATACTTAGTGATTTTAAGAAATCATCACCCACTTTAATTGTTGGGTTAGTTGCTAAAGCATCCTTTAGATGGATCTCATTAATCTCATCAAATTCTTCTTCACTAACACTATCATCAATGACCTTATATAATTTAAAGATCTTTAATAATCCCATATCAAAATCGATCATAACGTCGATTCTTTGATCAGGGTCTTCTTTAGCGCAAGCGCGAATAATCGCATCTTTTAAGATTGTACTAATCTCTTTTTTAGAGATATTCTTCGTTTCGGCAACCGTCTGGATTGCTTCTAGAAAACTTTTATTATCAACACTCATTAATTATTTTAAAAAAGAAACGACAACTTAACGTTGTCGCATTCATATTTACCTATGTATTATACAAAAAATAATTAATTAGCTAAAAATCTTTTTATCTTAATTTTGGTTTATTTGAATTCATTCATCCAACATATCCTTAATTGTTGGTAGCATTTTTCGCTTATTTAATTTCATTTATATTACTAGATAAAAAGTGTTTTTATATCCGGTGTTTCAAGATGTTGTTGGAATAAACAAATTTTTTGCAATCAACTCAAGTTTGTGTAAAATGAACACGATAATTATCAAAAAATCTTTTTTTAATAAAGCAATCGGCATCTATTGATATTGCTGTTTCTTATTTTTGGATTACCAACATGATACTTAACAAAGAATAATGAAGCAAATGGAACGTACATTAAGATTCTAGTTCTTCTAGAAAACACTCCGCCTTTAGCATATGCTAAGAATCAACTCAGGTAGGTAAGTACAAACACTAAACTAGTAGTAATAAATAAATCTTGACTTCCATAAAGTCAACCCGCATTATTACGATCAGTGTCTCCTCTTAGATCGAGATCGAGTGGTACTGCTAAAGGATATAAACTATCATAAGCATTAGCAACATAAAAGTAGAATATCAATGTGTAGAATAAGGATTGAGTTATATCTATAGCTAGTAAAGTTAATGATAATCTAACTTGATTTTTTCCAACTACAGCACCAAAAGTATAGGGATTTTTATCTAAAATAATTCCTAAGCTCATTACTACGAATATGATAATGAAAAATGCCATTAATGCAGTTGAGAAATCAGTCATTAATCTTAATTCTGATTCATTAAATTCTCTGTTTCAACGATTAAAATCATATACATAAGCATTATTTACATCTACAGATGGTTTTAGTTTAAAACCAATTCCATACATAAATGTTATTGCGATTGCATAAATAACAAATCCTAAGACACTAGCTAGATAGAATAAAGATAAAGAAAGGGTTGTTTTAGTTAACTTGATCTTAAATACCGTTTGATTTGATGCTAGGATTTTTTGATATCACTTTAAACCTGTTGTGTCTAGTTTTAAGAAAACATTTTGCTCTAAGTTGTTAGGTGTTGTCACATAAGAAATTAACCCAGCAAAGGGAATTAGTGAGAACAGTTTTTGCTTTTGTTTGAAAAGACTTAACTTAACATAAGCTAAGAAGAAACTTAAATATAAAGTTAAATAAACAATGTTTCAGAATACAAACGAATCCTTATTGTAAAAATACGGAAGGACTGATGCGTAATTTAGGATTGATATTTTTAAATCAGCAAAGAAATTATTGTTAATCTGAACAAAAGATAATAACCCTGAATAAATAGTGTTGTTGTTAAAATCAACAGTTGATGTTTGAGCTTGATAAATTTCATCAATTGACTTATTTATTGGGTAAAAGTAAGTCATTAAAATTATGATGAACAAAGCTCAAATAATTAATTGAATAATTTCAACAAATGAAATTAGAATTTTTAATTGTTTTGGATTTTTAATTAACTTGTTGCTAAATTGATAACTCTCTTTACCTGTTAGTAAAATTATTAAACCAGCAACAGCAAAAATAACGAAGAAAATCAGTGGTAAAATTAATGAAATATTAAATTTCATTTGATCTTATATTACAAAATAAAACCCTTGATCTGAAAGTGCATATGTCATCAAAGAGATAATTCCTGCACTAGCGAATACTACGGTCCCTAAGAAGACTAGAAATAATGCTAATTGTCTCCTGGTGATATTAATAATTTTTGTAAATTTCATTTGTACTTGTAATTAAATATATAAATCAAGCTAATTAATCATCCTTATTCATTAAAAGTAATGAAACCTTATTAAAAAAAATACTAAAACAAGATTAAGATACTTTAATAAATCTCTTTATACATTTATTTTATAAAAAGAAAGAGCGCCTTGTGAATAGTTAAATTGGCTACAGACTAAATTTTGCGCACAGTGGTAAAATAATCACTAAAATTAAGTATAAAAATATGGACAATAATTCTTTACGAATTATTGTCTAAATTTAATAGATTATTTAAGGTTCGGATTTAATATCCTAAATAGTTTGACATCTGTATGATTTACTGTTACTTATTTCTTTATTAACGACATGGTAATTAACAAAGAATAATGAAGCAAATGGAACGTACATTAAGATTCTAGTTCTTCTAGAAAACACTCCACCTTTAGCATATGCTAAGAATCAACTAAAGTATGTAAGCACAAACACTAAGCTACTAGTAATAAATAGATCTTGACCAGTATATAGAGATCAAGGATCATTAAAATCGCTATCTACGGGTAACGCTTTGTTTTCGACTGTAGGATTAATTTTATCGTAAGCGTTAGCAGACAAGAATAAGATCAATAATGTAATGAATAATGCTTGAATTATATCTATAGCTAATAAAGTTAAAGATAATCTAGCTTGATTTTTTCTAACTTTAACACCAAAAGTATAAGGATTTTTATCAAAGATAATTCCTAAGCTCATTACGAAAAATGTAATAATGAAGAATAGCGGTAATGCTGTTCTGTAATCAGAGACTACTCTTAGCTCAGAATCATTAAATTGTCTGTTTCAACGATTAAAATCATATACATATGCATTATTTACATCTACAGATCGTTTTAGTTTAAAACCAATTCCATATATAAATGTTATTGTAATGAAGTAACTAACAAAACCTATAACAAAAATCAAATAGAATAACGATAAGTAAAGAACAGTTTTAGTTAACTTGATCTTAAATACTGTTTGATTTGATGCTAGGATTTTTTGATATCACTTTAAACCTGTTGTGTCTGGTTCTAAGAAAACGTTTTGTTCTAACTTATTAGGTGTTTTTAAATAAGAAATTAACCCAGCAAAGGGAATTAGTGAGAACAGTTTTTGCTTTTGTTTGAAAAGACTTAACTTAACATAAGCTAAGAAGAAACTTAAATATAAAGTTAAATAAACAATGTTTCAGAATGTAAACGAATCTTTATTGTAAAAATACGGAAGGATAGATGCATAATTTAAAATTGATATTTTTAAATCAGCAAAGAAATTATTGTTAATCTGAACAAAAGATAATAACCCTGAATAAATAGTGTTGTTGTTAAAATCAACAGTTGATGTTTGAGCTTGATAAATTTCATCAATTGACTTATTTATTGGGTAAAAGTAAGTCATTAAAATTATGATGAACAAAGCTCAAATAATTAATTGAATAATTTCAACAAATAAAATGACGATTTTCAATCAATTTGGATTTTTAATTAACTTGTTGCTAAATTGATAACTCTCTTTACCTATTAGTAAAATTGTTAAACCAGCAACAGCAAAAATAACGAAGAAAATCAGTGGTAAAATCAATGAAATATTAAATTTCATTTGATCGTATATTACAAAATAAAACCCTTGATCTGAAAGTGCATATGTCATCAAAGAGATGATTCCTGCACTAGCAAATATTACGGTCCCTAAGAAGACTAGAAATAATGCTAATTGTCTCCTTGTAATATTAATAATTTTTAGATAGTTTTTCATAATTAAATATAAATCCTAAATTCTTTCTTTTGTTCAAGATAAAGCTAGTTCTGTTTCTGTTTTAGATGGTTTTTGATTCGGCTTAGAAACAATGATTTCGTAAGATCCATCCTCTGTAATAGGCACTTGTAGAAATTCAAAATTATTTAATGATTCTGTTCTTTTAAAAATGTTACCATCGGTTTTTCTAAAGATCAAATTGAAGTTTTGTTCATCATAATTTATTGAACTAGTTAAATCTTTATTGTTTTGTTCTCATCTATATACAGTTGAACTTGAAGGTTTAAATAGTCAAGATAAACTAATTCTTAAGTTATCACCTTTTTTTAACTGCAGCCTTTCTATTGTTAAGCTTTTATCAACGTTTTTAGATTTTCATAAATTATTCACTAAAACATCACTACTATCAGTTCATTTTATATATTTAAGATTATTGAATGCAGATCATAATTTTTGATAATTTAGTATCCCCACACCTTGAGAAGGATCTAATCTATTTTTCTCTACAGTTTTATCGTTTTTTTCATTTGTTGATGAAACGCCTAATGCTGCTTTAGCAATAATTGAATTAATTCCTAGTTTATATTTTTCCTTATATTGAATTAGTGTATTAGCCAAGACACCAGATACAAAAGGGGCAGAATAACTTGTTCCCGATTTTCTTGAATTTTTAAATGGATATGAAGAACCATTAGCCAAAATAAGAGGTGAGCTATATGTATTTGACCCTCGTGATGAAAATCAACTTAATGATTTATCATCGTTGTTAGAACCAACTAATATGCTGTTATATGACAGATCAAAACCAAATAATTTTGGAAGATTTGTATTTCCTTCATTACCTGCTGCAATTACAAATATCAAATCTCTTTCGTTTGCAGTTAATAGATCTAAGAATCTTGAATAGTAATTATATTTAAATAAATTCGAATTAGCATTTTTCGGTTTCCCTATACCCCAAGAATTATTAACAATTTTTAAGTTATCGATGCGTCTTATATAATCTATTTCATTATCTAAACCTGAAAAAGCATACAAAAGCGAACTATTAAATAGATTTACTTTCACTCCATATAAATTATGGTAAGGATTTACTCCATTTATTCCAGAAATTACTGAAGCAACTTCCGTAGAGTGATTTCCGTATGTTGGTTTATGAAACAACCCGTTTCAATAAGGATCTCATCTATTGTAGACATTGGTTATCTTTTTGTCGAAATAATAAGAAGAATTATTAGCATCAATTAAAGCTCGTTCTGGATGTTTATCACCTTCACCTACCTCTAATACAGCTATACCAATTCTTTTTTGACCGTAATAATTAACTTGATGATCTACATGTTGTATAATTACATTTCTATCTAGATCAGTATAGTAGTTGGATTCAAAGTTATTCCTATATCTGTTTAAATTTTGTGATAATCCACCACCATTAACGTAACTGTCCTCAACGCCATTTATGATCGCAATAGAAGGATTAGATTCAACCTTTTCATCATTTTCTATTTCATAAAAATCCCCAACCAGATCGTATGTGTTTAAGAAACTATCAAATTGTTTTTTATCATCTGAATTCTTTTTGAAAGAAAGTGTAACTAAATAATAATTTTTGATTGCAAGGCTTTTTTTCGCGTATAGAACTTGAGGTTGCTGTCTTATAAGTTTCAAAATATTATCATGGTTGAAAATATCAAAATTGCCTTTAAAGGTAATAAAACCTTTAAAGTAATCGTTTTTTTCAAAGTCATAAAACGAATCGCTAGATTGATCAACTAGGTTTTCTGTTTCATTATTTAGTACTTTGGTATTTGTTTTATCTTTATTAATAACTCCGTTGGTAGTTTTATTAATTAAGCTCTTAGTATTAGTTTTTTTATAACTGTTGAAAACGACAGATAGCGGAAATGCTGCTCCTGTTACTCCTAGTGAAATTACACTTATAATTTTATTTAACTTCATAAAATCTTCTAATAATAAATGTAAATAACCCAAACTAATTTTGAATTAATAGCTATATCTATTTATTCAAAGCTTTTTCAAAATATCATTTTTAAATATTGAAAAATAATAGCTTGGACTATCTTATAAATCAACTAATATAACTTATAATATAACTTATCTTAATATAAGAATCAATTTTTGTGTCAAATTTTTAAGTTTTAAGATTTTGTTTTTGTTTACCTAAACTTACTTATGATTAATAACTTTTTTCACTTTATTCGTCATTATAGGAAATTATAGCACCGAATCAATTTTGTGTAAAACAGTTAATTAACCTAAAAGACATAGCTAAATATAATTTGATGAGAGTTAAAAAAATAAGAAGTTAAAGGACGAGCAAATGAAACAGATTTGAAAATTAATTGTTTAGTTTGTTAAACAATTTGGTTCTGGTAGTTAAAGTAACTATTAAACATCACTCATTATATAGTTAAGCCTGTTTACAGGCTCAGGTTGATGATTAACACATTGGTAAACTAGAATTGTTGAGAGAAAATGTTGTTAAGTATCAAAACAGCCAAACACTAGAAATGTTAAATGTAGGCAAGGAAAATTCCTATAATAATGAAAAGAATTCGTGGTGAAAATCAAGACTCTCAAATTATCCCGAAATATCAAAGAATCATCCAAAATAAGTTATCTTAGATGTGCTTTCTTTAGTTTTTGCTAGTTTCTCAAACAATGAAATTGTTTATCAAATAACGGCTACGTATGTTTTTAAAGTAAGTCCTAGCGTAATCTAAAATTGCTTCAAAACTATTCAAAATGAGATGCGCGATTGGCACGAAAGGTCGCTAGAAAACAACTACCCAATCATAATGATTGACGGTAAGGTTTTTAAGATCAAAACTAAAAAAAGTGGACGTTCAAAGTATAAAAATAAAATACTTTATCTGGTGATAGAAATCAATGCTGACTGTTAAAAAGAACTTATAGCACTGAATGGGATACTGAATAAACAAACCTTGTTGATGATCTTAAAGGACGGGATTGTCTGAAACATGTATTATTGTTACGGATGGCTTAAAGGGTTTCAAAGAAGCAAGTGAGAACGTTTATCCGAAAGCTATACATATTACTTGTACGGTCCATATGATTAGAAATGCCGCGAAATATGTATTACACTCCATGAAGCCCAATTTTTTAAGAGACTTAAAAAAACATATATGGTGCAAACAATTGGAAGGCGCAAAACACAGAGCTTTGAATATTTAAAAAATAAGTGAGGCAGTTCTAACAAGAGCGCAATCGAAGTTATCCAAAGAACCATGGACAACATAGAAAACTCTTTACTTTTTAAGGATTTACGGACATTAGTTTATACTAGCAACATAGTTGAAAACTATAATTCAGTAATTGGCACTTTCCTACCTGCGAAAAAGTCTTTTAATAACATAAATCAATTCCTATTAGATCTTTATGTACATTTTGGTAACAACCCAAGATATAAAAAACTAAATCAAAAAACTCGAAGAGTTAGAAATTGATATAGAATATATGAATAGTTAATGGATATATCTTCGAACTTAATTAAAAAAACTAAAAATTAGAGAAAATCTAATTACACAAAATTAGCTTTGTCCCCACAAAACTTGTATGATTGCTTTCAATCATCTTTTTAGGTCTAGCAATGAGTAGTTGTGCTTATGTTTCAGTCTTAAAAAAACAAGTAAGGAATGATAGGGTTCAACTTCAGGTAGCTACTGAAAATAATGCGCAAAGCGAGACTGCTAATCTTAATAAAATTAACAGCGCTAATAGTTCAGTTGTAAACAATTCAAGTATAGGTGATAGCACCATAATTAGTGGTGGTAATTTATCTAGCTGTAATTCTACGGGTAATGGTGATACTGCTTATTTATCAGCAAACGTAGAAGCATTAGTAAATTCAACTAATGTAAGCGATCAAGTTTGATATAAAAATACAAGTACTAATAGCGGAATTGTTATTGGAGAATAGCTTTTTATCAAGATAATCGAATTAATAAGTATTTAGACGCAATTAATGATAGCGCTAATTATTATGACTTTTGAAAAGTTGATGATAATAACACATCATTAGTTAATGGAAGCTTGTTAACTACTGATAAAGTTAATGATTATCTTGAGTTTTCTAGAAAGATGAAAGTGTTTGTTCTTTATGGCAATACGTCTAATCAACCAGTCATTGTAGATATTTACGAAGATGGAAATTAATTAAGCAAAACTATAAGATTTCATCAACCTACGCAATGAATGGTGTCAAGTTGTTTGAAAACAGATTTGCTAGTTATGATCAACATACAATCAAGATTGTTAACAAATCATTAACACCTTTATCAATTGATTGTTTTGGTTATGAGGCTAATTAAATAGAACTAAAACTAATGCAAAATAAAATCAACATGCAAATTGTTTTTAGCAGCAGCATGTTAATTTTATTAATTTTTACCGATGATTTTGGTTATTTATATGAAATTAATTGTTAAAAAATTGAGTTAATTTGTGGGTATTTAACATATGGGAGTGCAGTAAATTTGTTTTCAAAATTTTCAATGTCAAACTGAGTTAATTTTTCAGGATTTTTTTCCATAGCATCCAATGTTTCTTGTGGGTCAATGTTTCCAATAGCACCAGAGAAGAAGATCGCTCTTGAATCTAATGAAATTTTGTTATCATTTGAAACATAAAGTTTGAAGATTACATTTGATAAAGACACATACATAACTCTGTACCCTTCTCTTAATTCTGAGTCAACCAACATAGAAGTCTTTAAATCAGTGCCAACAATATTTACGCGAGTGATGCTACGGTTGTATCTAAAATGAATATGAGCTGCAAGATTATCATTAGCAAACTGGTTATTAACGTTTAGTGCAAAATGTAGATAACGAGCTGAATGGTTTTCTGAGTTATTTTTAAATGAATCTGTTAATAAAGCGTAATCATAAAATTTCATTCTGAAATTATAAATATACTTAAAGAAAGCCATAATATTATCACTTAATAAAGCTGAGTTTTTATCGAACAAAACTAAAATTTGTTGATGTTTTTCTGCTTTAACTTCAGCTGATATTGATGTTTCAGCAATTTGTTTTTGCAAACGATAGATTTCATTCGCATTTTTAGTTAACTGGCTATCTAATTTATTAAATTTTGCAAGATCAAATTTCTCAAAATTTTGTTCCTGTTCATCAGAAAAACTTAAATCATATTTAGCTAAAGCGGCTTCTAAATCATCAACATACTTAGCTTTAGGAAAAAATAATCTAGGTAGCGGACTATAAGATACTTTATCATCGCTTTTCATCCTAATTTTTTCAGAAATATTGTCATTAGTACAAGATGCTATAACAATAGGTAATAAAGCAGTTAACAAACCTAAATTTAATAGTTTAAATATCTTTTTCATTTAATAAATATCTACTGCAGTATATTGCAATAAAACCCCTCCATAAAAGTCTTTATATAAAACCTCAGCAGTTTCATTATTAGAACTTAAACCAAACGAAGCATATAGGTTTACATATTTGTTTAAATTAAAAATCTCGTTAATTTGATTAGCTTCTAATAATTTTGGATATGTTCTAATATATCCAAATATAATAGCGCTAGTTGGTTCTTCTGGATCTTTGCGTATTTCGATTTGTAAAATATAACCATCCTTATTTAATAGATAAAAAGTAACATTATTATCTGAATCAACTTGTTTAACCTCTTGGATAAAAATATTACTTTTTAAGGTTACAAAATTACTGTAAAGTAGTTTGTTTTCGTTATCGCGAATAGCAAAAGATGCAGCAGATTCATTGTTTTGCCTGGTAAAATCAGATTTTTGCATAAAAACTAAAGTAGTTAAATTATATAGATATCATAACCAATTTTGACTTTGTGCTTCGTCGATAACCTTAATAGCCTGTTCGATTGGATAAGGGTATGAAATACCACTAAAAAAATCGAATTTAGCTGTTGATGGTCTTGTAATTAAATTAGCATATTTAAGTGCTGATTTTAATTTGATTGCATATGGTGAGTTAATCAGATCAAATTGACTTTTAATGTATTCATCTTTTGCTTGATTGTTATCACCAAACATTTCATGCAAAACATTAGTAATAGCAGTTTGATTTAAAAAATTTCTTCATTTTAAATCAAGATCAGAAGTTAAGTTAATTTGATCTAAGTTTTGACTCACAACTTGACTTTTAATACCATAAGATGGAATTGTAACTAAAGCAAGACTAACAAAAGCTGAACTGATAATAAATTTTAAAAAAGCCTTTTTAATTTTCATTAGTTTTATCCTTTTTTTAGAAAATTAAAAACAAAAGCCGGATAACCATATCTTTGCTTTATTGGCATATCAACTTCGTATTGTTGTAATCCCGTTTCATAACGGTGAATAAACCCACTATGAATAACTGATGAAATTAAATTTAATGAAATGTTTTTTGCTCTTGAAGCTCCAAAATATATTGGTAAATAACTTAGAACAACTCCACTAATAGGTGCTGAAACGGTCCTAATTAAAAATCTAAGGACTAGTTTATCTTTTTTGAGATAATAAACGTCATTATCGCCAATTTCACGACTTTCATCGCCAAGTTTAATATCATCTAAATAAGTGTTGCTAAAATTCAAACTATTAAATGGTGTTAATCTTTTAACTTTGTTTTGGTATTCTTCAGATACTAAGATCTTCTTTGATTCGGGATAATAAGGATTTAGCGCTCAGGTTATAAAGTTTCAATCAAAGATATTTAAGTTGTTAAGAATAAAGAATCAATTTTTTGACACAAAATCTTGATATTGAGCAAAAAAATCAATTGGATTATCATCGTTTCTAGCGCTAGCAATTAAGTCTTGGAGTTCTTGAATTCTTGCTCTTATTTCAGCAGCTTTTTCAGGGTTAAATCTAGAAAAAATTAATTCTTCACGTTTTTGTTTTAACTCTTCTTCTCAATTAGTTATTTCTAAAATTTTGAATTGTTTATTAAAGTCTTCTTCAATTTGTTTAAATTGCGCTTTTATATTATCGGCATTTGTTTCTTGTTGATGAATATAAACTTCTTTAGCATTTTGAGCTTCAGGAGTATTTTTATAGATTAAATTAAGTAAACTATCAATAATATTCTTATGAACTAATTCTTCCTTACTTGTTGTTCTTAAAGAAATATCCTTACTGTGATCAATAAGTGAACTTAATTTTGATTTTTGATCATAATCAGCACATGAAGCGGCACTAAAAGCAAACGGAATAATTAAAGATAATTTGGTTAATTTAGTTTTTAATTTCATTGATATCTCCTCATCTATACCTTAAAAGTTTTAGTTGATCATTGTTTACTAGATCTAAAGCCCTATTAAAAACGCTTGCGTAATTGTTTCTTGTGTATAAGCTAAAAAGAACGTTATCAGCATGTTCCTTGTAAGCTAGATCTTCTGGATTTTCTTCTCCTAACACAGTGTAATAATTAATCATTTGTTTAATTATATTTTCGTAAGCTAAAATATAATTTGTATTAAAAGCATCAATTAAAGTATTCAGATCTAAATTTTCAACATTTTTAACAAAAACATCTGGGGAAAATAAAATCTCTTCTTTATTATCTTGTGTATATCTAAAAAACACAATGAAAGCATCTGTTCCTAATTTTAAATAATTAGCCGTTTTTGCCGTATAAACATCATGTTTTTGGTTTGCCAACTCAAATGTTTTAATTCCTTCAAAAGTTAAGTTTTTTAAATTATAAAAATATGATTTATATTTATCTTGAACGTAATCAAAAAGACTTTTAGTGTTCTTTGGATTATCTGGAGTTTCTTCATTACCTTTGATGTCAGTGTAATCGTCGTTAAAGTAATTTAAAACGTATGTGTTTTGATTGATATTTCACAAGTATCAAAATCAGTTTTTAGTTAATGTGTTTTTGATTGTGTTAATTGAGTTGGTTACTTGTAATGAGTTTTCTGAAGCTGACTTTGACAAGACATTAATGTTTGAAGGGCTAGCTGTGATTAATGCTGCTTTTAATTCATCATAAAAAGCATTAGAGATAGTTAGCTGAGTTCTTTTGTATAGATCGGCTAATTTCTTATCAGGTTGAATTTGATTCAAATAATTTTCAACAAACATTTCATTTGTTGTTAAGGGTTGTTTCTGTTTTAGTTTAATAGTTACTTCGCTTTGATCTTTTGGATTTCTTTCATTAACACAGCTAGATAAAAGTAAGCCAGGAAAAATACTAAAACTTGCGATAAAAACAAATATTTTATTTATTGATGACTTTTCATAAAAAATGCATTCTAATGATTTTTCTTTCTTACTCGATGAAATTATTTTACCCTTATGAATTAAAGTGTAAGAATCAACGTATTTATCAATTTCACTAAGATTGTGTGAAGAGATAAATATCGTTTTACCTTCGTTATGTAATTGACTTAATAATTTAAATAATTGATATCGAGCAGTGGGGTCTAAGTTAGCTGCTGGTTCGTCCAAAATAATTATTTCAGGATCGTTAATTAATGCTTGCATTAATAATACTTTTTTCTTTTGTCCGGATGAAAAAGAATATGGTTTTAAATTTACTAAATCAACAATATCAAATTTTTTCAACAATTCATTAATTTTGGTTTTAGCTTGAGTCGAACTTAAACCACTTAATTTAGCCAAGGAAAACAAATATTCTCATGTTGTTAGTTCTTTTGGAAAAATTGTATTTTCTGGCACATAACCTAACTTAGCTTTAGAAGCAGCTTCTCGTGAGGAAATGCCATTAATTAGAATCTCACCTTCATATTGACGATATGAACCAATAATTGACTTAATTGTTGTAGTTTTTCCTGCACCATTTTCACCAATAAAAGCGTGAAATGCCCCTTTTTCAACACTAAAATTTAAATCAAACACTCCTCTAGAGCTTTTCTTATCTTGATATATTTTATTTAAACGTTTAACTTCCAAGATATACATTATTTGTAATCCTTTCTAATGTATAAGATATTGTTTGCTACTACAAATAATGATGCAATCACAGCTCATAGTAAAATGAATGAGTATTTATTAATAATCTCTTTGTTACGCGTCATTTGCATAATTTGTGTCACAGGTTGAAAAACAAAATTATTAGATTGTTTTAAGTCGTAACGAATGATAACTTTATTATTTTGCACTTCTTGCTTAGTTGAGTAATTTGTATATCCACCAATATGGTAAGTATAAGCACCATAATTAAAACTTAATTGTTTTGGTGTAAAGTTATTTGAATTATCATCTAGCTTATTATTAAATAATAAAGCAGTTGTTAATAGATCGTTATTTTGATTAAAGTAAATGTAATAAACTAAAGCAACAGTTAAATAGATCTGTCTTTCAATATTAGATTTAATTATTTTGTTGGTAATTGATGAATCCTCTAAAACGGTTATATTATCATCCAAATTGTTAAACTTAGATTGTTCATCAGTAATTTCATTTTGAATCTCACTCATAAGAAGATTGTGATAATAAGTTAAATCATTAGGATCCCCGTTTATATAACCATCAGACTTAATTAAATTATCAATAAATTGTTTAGAATAAGCATTAAATACTTTTGAATCTAATAATTCTTTAATATAAGTTCAGTTCAATTTGCCGACAATATCACTAGCATTAGTATTATTAAATTCATCTTCAGGAAAAGTAATATCAAAATTATCAGCATCCTGTCGCGCATAGATAATTTTAGTGTTATTTAGTTCGTCTAAACTTGGATTTAAATTATTTTTTAAGGCTCCTGGAACTAAATAAACATCTTGATAATTAGGTGTTTTGTCGTCACGTATATTGACTAAATATCTTGGTAAAACGTTATTCTCATTTAATTGATAAGAATATGTTGGTGCATCTAGCTTGTTGTAATATAGGTAGTTATCTAAATTAGTAGTATAGTTACTTTGAAATGTATTAAAAATATTTTGGTTTTTAAAGTTAAAGATATCAATCATTTGATAAGGGGTAACTAGTCAAGAATATATCTGTCATTCAGTAGACGAGTTTTTTGCAAAATTATAAGCAGTTCTTAGATATTCAGTTTGTTTTTGACTAAAGGTTGGTTCGTCATAACCGTTTGGTAAGATATAAAAATTATCCTGATTATTATTTAGATAAAATGTTTCTACATTAGCTTCATTTCCAGCTGGTTGTAATAACCTTTTTGTATTCAGATAGAAAGCTAAATTGTTTGCTGACGAAGTAGACTGTGAGCTTACAATACTACCACCAATAATTAAAGGCGAGATGATTGTTAATGGGATCGCTAAGGCAATCTTTCCATTGAATTTATAACCGATGATTGAAGCAAACAACCCAAAAATTAAAAAAGCAAAAAAGAAAACCGTAAATGAAAGTAACAAAACCAGTGTTAAGTTTGTTTTTTGTAGATTTAAAACTAAAATTATATTGCTAAGCGTCATTAATATTGCTCAATAACAATCGAAAATAATAAAAACAATAAATTTAGCAATAAAAATATCCCTTCGGTTAATCGGTTTACTATATGTAAGTAATTCCAATCCTTCTTCTTCTAAATCTTTATAAATATTTAGTGCTTTTAAACTCGCATAAAAGATTGTTAGAATCATTTCAGCAAAGATAATTGCATAAATAGTAAAGTTCTTAAAACGATCTGGAATCTGAACTACTGATAATGTAATGCTAAAGATAATTGCTAAAGCAAAAAAGACAATTGGTAAGACGTAACTGCTTTTCTTTTTTAAGATGATTTTATGTAAAAAATATACATAACTTTTTACTGATTTCATATTAACTACTAAATGATAATAATAAGTGGAATAATCAACGATTGCGTATGTTTTAAATAATTAATAATTTAGTAGTTCCAACTACTAAATTATTAATTAAATAATATTCAAATTAAAAATTTGGGGATATTATAACCTAATAAAAATTTTTTATTTAGGTTCATGGGTATAGAATTAACTTTTTTATATTATATATCAATTTAACAATTAATGAGTTTTTAATCAACTTTTTACTCAAGTAAGTAAAACCGATAAAAATGTTTTTTGTGGCACTGAATTAAATTTTGTGTAAAACATTTATCAACTCAAACAAGAAAGACTAATATAATTTAATAAACGGTAAACAAGAATAAATTCAAAAGACGAACAAATGAAACAGATTCAAAAATTAATTGTCGATTGGTTAAACAATTTGGTCCTGGTAGTAGAAAGTAACTATTAAACATCACTAATTGTATTGCCGAGCCTGTTTTACAGGCTTTAGTTAATGATGAACACGTTGGTAAACTAGAGTTACTAAGAGAAAAATGCTGATAATGATGAGAACGTGTATCAAAATGGCTCATACACTAGAAATGTTAAGTGAGGGAAAGAAGAAACTCCCATAAGAATAAAAAGAATTCGTAACGAAAATCAAAACTTTCAAATTATCCTGAAATATCAAAGAATTATTCAAGATAAGTTTATCTTAGATGTTCTTTCTTTAACTTCTACTCGTTTATCAAACAATGAAATTGCTGATCAAATAACGTTAATGTATGGGTTCAAAGTAAGCCCTAGCGTAATCTCAAATTGCATCCAAACTGTTCAAGAAGAGATACGCGATCGGCGTGAAAGGTCGCTTGAAAACAACTATCCAATCATAGTGATTGACGGTAAGGTTTTAAGATTAAAACTGAAGAAAGCGGACGTTCAAAGTATGTAAATAAAAAGCTTTATGTGGTGGTATGAATCAATGCTAACTGTCAAAAAGAGCTTATAGCACTATACGTAAGTAACACTAAACCGGCTACTGAATGAATGAACCTTCTTGGTAATCTCAAATAACGAGGATTGTCTGAAACATGCATTATAGTTTAGATGGCTTAAATGGGTAATTGAGAAGGCTTATCCAGAGAATGCACATTACTTGCACCCTTTACATGATTAGAAATGCAGCAAAATATTTATCATACTCCACGAGATCAGATTTTTTAAGGTACTTAAAAACATATACGGCGCAGACAGTTGAGAATGCGCAAAATACAGCTTTAATATTAAAAAAATAAGTAAGTTGGTTCTAGCCAAGCAGGCAGGTGAAGTTGTCAAAAGAACTATAAACAGCATAGAAAAACTCTTCGCTTTTTCTAAAGCTTTATGGACATTAGTTTATATCAGCAATATAGTTGAAAACTGTAGTTGATAGTTTCTTAACTACAAAAAAATCTTTTAATAACATAAGCTAACTAACTATTAGATCTTTATGTACATTTTGGTTACAGCCCAAGAGATAAAAAACTAAATAAAAATAGTCGCGGAGTTGGAAATTCAATTAAAAAAAATATGAAGAGTTGATGCATCTATTTTAGTACTTATTTGAGAAAAACGGGAAGTTTGAAAAAACTCAGATTAAACAAAATTATCTTTGTTCACCAAAATTTCTCAAAATACCTGTTAATAAATTTCGAATTATTTTTTTTGTGAAACAAAAGAATCGGCTGTTGAATATGTTAAACTAAAAAATCATATTATTTGAATGATGATATGAAAATGCATTTCTATTATTAAATAATTATGTTTGTGTTGTAAAGAAAAAATAACTGAAATCTAATGACCACCTGGATTGTTTACGTATAGTTTTATCTAAATAACTATTAGATTTTTTAAGGATTGATATGAAAATTAAAAAAATTACAAGTATTATTTCATTAGCAATAATAACTCCTGCTGTTCCACTTTTTGCTACTTTTAATAATGATAAAACTGGAAAACTTAGCGATTCCAAAAGAACTTATAATCGTAATTATGGTTTAGTTAATAATAGTCTAGAAATTAATAAACAAGATATTAATCCGTCAGAAGATTTATATGGCGGTTCTTACGATGAGCTTTATGACTTTGAAAACAATGACTATTACCAAGGATTCATTACTTTTAATGGTGATTTCCGTGTTTATGATAATAATAATATTCTAAAGCTCATTAAAAAACAGCCAGTAGTAGTAAATGCTAGTATCAGTAAAGCTATTCAAGGTTATTATTTAGTTGAAATAGTTTTTAAAAAGGGCTCTGATGATTACAATAAATTTGAAAGATTTTTAAAAACTAATAACTTAGTGGGTGATTTTTATATTATTGATGTAGAACCTGAGTACAAACCGAATGTTATATTGCGCGACATTCCGTTTAGTCCATTTAATGAGATATCAGGAGGCACTACTAAATACTTAGACAGATACCAACCCAATTTCGAATCTAATAACTATGATAAAATAGAAAGAATAAATGCTATAAATGAAACTTCACGATTGCTATCATCTAATAATAAAAGAGTTGGTGTAGCAGTTTTAGAAATAGGAGAAGGATTTCTTCAAGCTCAAGCCTTAATTGACGCTGAAATACTTATTATTTCAACAAAGATATAACTAGGGTATATAATCGCTGAGATCCTTTTTGACACGGACTAATATGACGTCCTAACTATGGCGGTCATGCAACAGCTGTGGCTTCAATTATTTCAGGGGTTAACGGTGTTAATCCTTATCATGATTTGTATGGCATTAAGTATAATCAACCATTTTTAAATGATTTAAATTTATTCGGTTTAGCGTTATCAGGTTTAGATAACGAAATTTCATATATTAAGAAATTAGATAATGTTAAGATCGTTAATAATTCATGAGGACATTTTCAAGAAAATAAAGTTATAAATGCAGTTACAAAACAATGGTATAACTATAATTTCTATTCGAGATACATGGACTTGATAACTGCAAACGAACCAGAATTAATCTATGTTTTTTCAGCTGGGAATAACGGTAATAATCCTATAGAATCAGCAAGAAAATTATCATGAAGTAACCTTTCATATAATTCTATAACCGTGGGATCTAATGATTCAAACGGAAGATTAAGTTCATTTTCTTCAAGAGGAACAAATACTTATGGTGGTCCGCTAATACTTGCAAATGGAGAAAATTATGCTACACAAGATGATAAATATCGATATGGAACGAGTTTTTCAGCTCCTTTTATATCCGGTGTTATAGCTAATACTCTTTTAAAATACAAAGATAAATATAAATTAGGGATTAATTCTATTATTGCTAAAGCTATATTAGGTGTTTCTTCATTAAATGAAGCTAACGACAAAACATCGAAACAAGAGGGTATAAATAAAAATTACGGTGTAGGAATCTTAGATTATAAAAAAATTCATTCGGCATTCAACAATTTGAAATATATTAAATGGACTGATAATAAATATATTTCGGTAAATAATGGATGACACTCAAAGGATAGTTCTGATAATTTAAGTTTAGGAAGAATATATTTAAATAAAAATGATGTATTAAGAGTCGATTTATCATGATTATTTAAACCAAAAAACAGTTTTGCTTTAAATATTCAAAAATACACTAATAACTACTATGATTCTATTGATTATATTTCACAGGATTATGATTTAATCTTAAGAGATATGAACGGAAACGATATTGCTTCTTCGAGAACTCTTAATAATTTTGAATTCATAAGATATCAAATTAAAAACAGTGGTTATTACCAAATTATAATTTCCAAAGGATCTAAAACATCTAAATCAGTAAATAATGATTTAGCAGTATCTTGAACGATCGATAACAAATAAAAACTGCATCACTATGAACCAAAACTTTCGGACCATCCATGTAACCAAAAGACAATTAACCTTATTCATAGTCTATCTATTAATTGCTTTATCTGCTAGTATTGGCATGCTGGTTTTAATGAGTCAAGCAGTATCAAATGACTTATTATCATATTCCTTTTATGATCAAGTGAAATTTAATATTTCATTATTTTTACCATCGATTTTCTTCATTTTACTAGTTGGAATTACGCTGCCAATTTTGCTTACTGGTAAAGAAAAATATCAGTTTAGTGCAAAAGTAATTAATAGTCCTAAAAAAATCCATACAGTAATAACATTTATTGAGATAGTTCAATTGATCTTATGGGTATTTTTCTTATTAATATTAATCACCTATTTCTTTCCAATAAACCAATCAGTAGATCAGATTTATCAAACAAAAACCACGACTGTAGATTTTGCTAATGATCAGATTTATTCAGGTCTATTAGCGTTTATAAAAATAGATAATAATTTCTTTGTCGATCTTAAAAGATCGATCATTGATTATGCTGCAATTCTTCCATACTTTTACAATAAGAATGCATTTATCTTTTATAACGTAGTTTATTTAGTTTTTTATCTTGGTTTATTCTTATCCTATATTAAACTAGCTCTATTTAAATCAAAACAAAGAGTATTAGCTTTAATTCCCTTTGTTGGATCAGTTATTTCTTTAAAATCAGCTAATAACTTAAACGAACAAGCACTTGATAACGATTCACAAGTTAATCTAAAATGATATCAAAAAATCCTAGAATCAAACAAGAGTGTATTTGAAATTAAATTAACTAAACAACTGTTCAAATTGTTAATATTCTACATCTTTTGAATTGTTGTATTTACGATATCTGCGGCATCAATCACATTTTTAAATCAAGGCGAATATAAACTTAATTGATCGCTTGAAAATAATAAAAGATATGTAATCGATTTAAGATCTGAAGTTTCTATAGACCAAGAGACGTTAGCAACAATTCAAGGAACTATTCTTTTTTTAATTCCAATACCTGTCTTTATTGGATCTATCATCTTTCTTGTTTTAAACAAAAATCCATATGTTTTCAGTGCTAAATTAACTAAAAATAAGCTTAACTTATCATTAGTATTAATAATAATGGAGATTATCCAACTCCTATTTATAGTTGCCTACCCATACCTTATAGCCGCTACCCCTAATTTAGCAACATTTGCTGTAATTCGACCAACGGTTTTTCTGCAACAACCTGCTAATCCACTTTTATCAGCGCAAGACATGTTTATGATTGGGATTGGTTTTTTAGTTGTTTTATATTCTATTTGATTCTTAATCTTTATTAAATCAGGTGTTTTTGCGCAACGAGCAGGAGTTTTAAGTATCGTTCCTTTTGCTTCACTATTCTTTGTTAATAAATATATGGTTGCAAACAATACAAAGAGTAGCAATAATAATGATCTTCCTTAATTAATATTAGTTCTAGCAAAGCAAATATAAACGTGAAATTAGTTAACTTAAATATAAACAGAAAATTTGAATTTTCGTTTAAAGCTCATCAGATTTAAATAAAAAATTTTATATAGCCACAAAAAATTTGCTAAAAAATTTATTTATTTTTAAGTTGCTTTTTTTTAGTTTTCATGCCTAATAGGTAACGAAGCTAATTTTGTGTAATTGGATTTTTTCGAACTTTTAGTTTTTCTTAAGTAAGTTCGGAAATACATCCATTAACTCTTCATATATTCTATATCAATTTCTCACTCTATTACTTTTCTGATTTAGTTTTTTATATCTTGGATTGTAACCAAAATGTACATATAGGTCTAATAACAGCTGGTTTATGTTATTAAAAGACTTTTTAGCAGCTAGGAAACTCCCAATTACTGAATTATAGTTTTCAACTATGTTGCTGGTATAAACTAATGTCCGTAAAGCTTTAGAAAAGCTAAAGAGTTTTTCTATGTTGTCCATCGCTCTTTCCACAACTTCAACTGCGCGCTTGTTAGAACCGCCTCACTTATTTTTTAAATATTCAAAGTTGTGTTTTGCACTTTCTCAATTGTCTGCTCCATATATGTTTTTTAAGTCTCTTAAAAAATCGGACTTCATAGAATGAGATACATATTTTGCAGCATTTCTAATCATATGAACCGTGCAAGTAATATGCATTGCTTTTGGATAAACGTTTTCAATCGCTTCTTTCAAACCCTTTAAACCATCTGAAACAATAATATATGTTTCAGACAAGCCGCGTTCTTTCAAATTATCAAGAATGTTAATTCATTCTGTAGCAGATTCGGTGTTGCTTACGTATAGCGCTATAAGCTCTTTTTGACCATCCGCATTGATTCCTACCACGACATAAAGCGTTTTATTTACGTACTTTGACCGTCCGCTTTCTTCAGTTTTGATCTTAAAGACTTTACCGTCAATCATTATGATTGGGTAGTTGTTTTCTAGCGGTCTTTCGTGCCAATCGCGCATCTCATCTTGAACAGTTTGGATACAATTTGAAATTACGCTAGGACTTACTTTGAATCCATATATTGACGTTATTTGATCAGCGATTTCATTGTTTGACAAACGAGTAGAAGCTAAAGAAAGAACATCTAAGATAAACTTATCATGGATAATTCTTTGATATTTCGGGATAATTTGAGAGTCTTGATTTTCACCACGAATTCTTTTCATTTTTATGGGAATTTCTTCTTGCCCTCACTTAACATTTCTAGTGTATGAGCCGTTTTGATACACATTCTCATCATTATCAGCATTTTCTCTCAATAATTCTAGTTTGCCAACATGTTCACCATCAACCAGAGCCTGTAAAACAGGCTTAGCAATATAATCAGTGATGTTTAATAGTTGTTTTCCACTACTAGGACCAAATTGTTTTACAAATTCAACAATTAATTTTTGAATCTGTTTCATTTGTTCGTCTTTTGAATTCATTTTTATTACCGTTTATAAAATTATATTAACCTTTCTTTTTTTGAGTTAATTAATTGTTTTACACAAAATTGAATTCGGTGCCGCCTAATATGTTATGTTTAAATTAACAATTTATTTAACACCAATAAGGATAAATATGTTGGCAACAAATAATTAGTTTGACTTCTATAGAAACCTGAATTTTATTAACACAAATAAGTTTTAATAAATTATTAAATAAATTGAATAAAAAAAATATGTGAAAAAGAAGAAAGGTATAAGTTGTGAAGCTTAAGACATTCATTAGTGTTGTTTCGTTAGGAATAACAACGTCTGTTGTACCACTCTCTGCTGCATTGCAAAAAAAGGAAGCTGAAGTTCCTATCACTAATCAATTAACTAAAATGAAAAATTATGGTTTAGTTAATAATAGTGTACAAATTAACAAGCAAGAACAAAAGGTACCTAATGAAGTTGTTTATGGATCTGATAATTCAATCTACGATTTTGAAAATAATGAATATTACGAAGGTTTTATAACATTCAAAGGCAATGCTGTTGTTTATGATCAAAACAGCATTTTACAACTTATTAAAAAGCAACCTCAAGTTTTAGACGCAAGAAAAAGTAAAATTATTGAAAATTATTATTTGGTTTCTTTCTTTTTCAAGAAAAATTCTAATGATCAAGAAAAATTCGATCACTTCTTAGAGAAATACGATCTTTCGGGTGATTTTTATATGAAAGAAAATAATCAAGCTGTTGAGACGGTTGAACAAAGTTCTGCTCAATTTAATTATGATCCAAAAACTAATAGAGTTTGAGAAAAATTTCTAAATCGATACAATTCGAATTTCGAATCTAACGGATATACAGATTATGAGCGATCTCAGGCAATTGTTTATACAAGAAATCAATTAAAATACAATAACGAAAAAAGAATTGGTGTAGCAGTTTTAGAAGTAGGAGAAAGAGAAAATGATTCAAAGGCATTAATTGATGCTATAGATCCATACTATTTTGATCCAAAAATAACAAATGTAAGAAATCGTTGAGATCTATTCTGAAGAGTCGGTTTCAGATCTTTACAATATGGAAATCACTCTACTAAGGTAGGTTCAATAATATCAGGTACAAATGGCGTAAATCTATATCACGATCTATATGGTGTTAAATATAATGCGTTCGATTTTAATGCTGTGCATTCTGGAACAGCATATAGTGGGTTAGAAAACGAAATTGATTACATAAAGAGATTGAATAATTTAAAAATTGTGAATAATTCTTGAGGAGTGAGAAATAGTAATAGCATTCCTGAAGCTTGGTATAGTTACAATTTTTATTCAAGATATATTGATCTTGTAACAGCAAATGAACGCGAAATGATTTATGTGTTTTCTGCTGGAAATAATGGTAACTTAGCACAAAAATTTAAAAAATTATCGCGCTATCAACTTGCTTATAATACTATAGTGGTTGGCTCTAATGATTATAATGGTAAAAAAAGTAGTCTTTCATCTATCGGTTCATATAACACTAATGTCCCGTTGATTTTAGCTAACGGTAGTAATTATTCTTTTAAAAACGATTTCTCATCAGGGACTAGTTTCTCAGCACCATTTATATCAGGAATCTTGGCTAATACATTAATCCAATATAAGGAAAAATACAAACTTGGTATTAACTCAATAATAGCCAAGGCAGCTTTAGGTGTTTCTTCAAAATATGACAATTCTAATGTGCAAAAAGGTTTAGATTATGAATATGGTGCTGGTTCATTAGATTACAAAAAACTAAGCTCTGCATTTAATAATCTAAACTATATTAGATGAACTAATAATAGACAAGTATTAGTGAATAATGTATGAAGCAATAAAAACACTGATAACTCTTTAACAGTTAAAAAAATTTTTTTAAGAAAAGGCGACGTTTTAAGAGCTGGTTTATCATGATTATTTAACCCTGAAAGACAAACAACTTATAAAAGACAACTAAAAGAAACTTTAAATTTAACAAGTTCTATTAATTATTTATCTGAAAATTATGATTTGATTTTAAAAAAGGGCAGACTTGAAAAGGTTTCTTCTAAAACTTTAAGAAATTACGAATTCATTAAGTATACTGTTCCTGAAGATGGTTATTATGATTTGGTAGTATCAAAACAGTCGAACCGTCTAGTAAAACCTGAGATAGAATTGGCTTTATCATGAACAACTGATGTAGAGTAAGTTAAAAAAAATAAAATGAAAAAATATTTTAAGATTATCAATGTAACCAGAAGGCAATTAGCGTTATTTTTAGTTTATTTAGCGACGATTTTTCTAGCAAGTGCTGGAATCATCAGTTTAATGACAAACGCAATTGTATCTCCTGGTGGAAATAACTTCGTAATTTATAGCGAAAATTTATACACGATTTCTCTAATTTTACCGTTAGTTTTCTTTGTTATTTTTGCTATCACCGGTTTAGCAATTTTATTAACTGGTAAAGAAAGTTATAAGTATGATAATAAACTAATCCAACAAACTTATAAGTTCAAGACACTATTAGCTTTTATTGAATTTGTGCAGTTAATTGCATGATTGTTTTTCTTGATAATTTTAATCGCTTATTTCTATCCGATTAATAAAACAATTGCACAAATTTATCAAGAACAAATAGCTACAGCTGATTTTACTAATCGCAGCATTCAAACTGGTTTGTTATCATTCATTAGTATTAATAACAACTTCTTTGCTGATCTAAAATTATCTGTTTTGAAATATGCAGCTACACTTCCATATTTCTTTAACAAAGATGTATTTTCATTATCAAATATCATTTACTTTGCTTTATACATCGCTTTATTTATTCCTTTCTTAAAACTTAGTTT
Source organism: Mycoplasmoides gallisepticum (assembly GCF_900476085.1). NCBI lineage: Bacteria > Bacillati > Mycoplasmatota > Mycoplasmoidales > Mycoplasmoidaceae > Mycoplasmoides > Mycoplasmoides gallisepticum. The sequence goes on along the minus strand of NZ_LS991952.1, from coordinate 116,861 downwards.
ATTTAAACCAAAGCAAAGAACATTAGTTTTAATTCCATTTAGTGGATTGGTATTAAGTTATTTAAGACCAACAAGATTTAATCATGAAGGATTAATCACCGATAATAATGAAAACTTAAAGTGATATCAAAAAATCTTATTATCAAATAAGACAGTATTCCAAATTAAATTAACTTCAACAGTTGTTTACTTGTCATTCTTCTTTTTAGTTGGCGTGTTGACATTCACAGCATTAGCTTCATATTTTATTCTTACTGATGGATATGGATACACACTAATCCCTTCTGATACTTATGTTGCCGCTTATTCAATTGACTTTTTAAATTATTCAATGTTAGAAAAGGAAATATTATTATCGTTATTTTGATGAGCAGCAGCAATTATAATGTTGATCATCTTCATCGTATTCAGTATGGGAATCATTCTAGATGATAATCCATTCGTTTTTCCTAAAGCAATCAGAAAGAATAAATATACTTTATCATTAACTTTAGTTGTTATTGAAATTGCACAATGAGCATTCTTATTATTAGTGTGAATTTTCTTTTTATCTAATGCAAGCTGAAGGATTATATCGTCAGTTGCAGATGTTCCAGCTGTATATCCTCCGCCTGAACCCGTTAAGCCAGATTTAACTAGTTTAATTTATTCTAGCTCAGATTTATTTACAACTACAAATCTATTCTTCGTAGCATTATATCTAAGTTGATTCTTGATCTATGCAAAAGCTGGTATGTTTTCTAAGAGAACAAGAATCTTTATGTATATCCCTTTTGCAACATTATTCTTTGTACCTAAACACGTTATAGAAAAAAGAAAACAAGTTAATAAATTTAACTGCCGTTTAATTTAAGTCTATAACTATTAATCATAAAAACCCAGCAAATGATTTGCTGGGTTTTTATGATTAATGCATAAGAATACTTAATGTTATGACCAAATATAACACTGAACTTATTTATTCTCTGTGATGGCATTAAATTGAATTTTATGTAAAATCATTAATTTACTTAAAAAGATAAGATTATTAATTTTATAAACGGTAAACAAGAATGAATTCAAAAGGCGAACAAATTAGACAGGTTCAAAAATTAATTGTGAATTTGTCAAACGATTTAGTTCAAATAGTCGAAATCAACTATTAAAGATCGTTGATTATATTGTTAAGCCTGTTTTACAGACTCTGGTTGGTCGTGAACGCGTTGCTAACCTAGAGTTGTTTAGAAAAAAAATGCTAATAAGTATCAAAACCGTTCATACACTAGAAAGAATAAGTAATTAAAAGAAGAAATTTCGCAAGAATAAAAAGAACGCGTGAAGGAAAACAAAACGATCAGATAGCCCCAAATATCAAAGAATTAGCAAAATAAATTTATCTTACACACTTTTTTTCTTTACTTTTTACTCCTTTGTCTAACAACAAAGATTTATAAAATTAAAGTTAGACTTAACGCAGTCTTAAGTTGTACCAAACTACAAAAACAAGGAGATGAGATTTTGATCACAATTCAAATCTCATCTCCTTGCTTAATTTAGTTGTTATGCATTAACATTTATACATCTGTTACATTAAGAGAGTAATTAGATAGTTAAAAATGTTTTTTAACTTATTTTTGATTCATTTGGATTCTCTTATCCAAAATATCTTTGATAGCTAATAACACTTTGCGTTTGTTTAATTTTCATTCTGTAGATCAGATAATGAAATGTTTTCATCCACGGTTTTTCAAGAAGATGTTGCGATAAATAAAACTTTCATTAAAATCAGCCATTCCCTTAAATGGTTTAATGTCAAGATCAATTACTAAAAAAGGAACCTCTTCATGGTAGATAACAAAGTCGAAGTTATACGAACCATTATCTACGTTACGTTTAATAGTAAAATATTGTCCGAATGCTTTTTCAAGAGTGTTCTTTACATCGTCAAAGATTAAAGATTTATCTTTAAGTTTTTCTTCAATCTCAGTGGTTTGACGATCATAGGTTGTATAGTCGCTATGATTAGCAACGTTCTCACAATAACTTAAGTATTCAACAAATAAACGTGTTCCGGCTGAAGATGATCCTCATCCATTGTATTCTGACGCCTTGTTAGTTTTAAACAGTTCAATTCGGTCTTTGGCTCGAGTGATTGCTACATTTAAACGATTAACACCATTCGTAGTACTACTAATCGGACCATAACTTACAACACTCTTATCATAAGCAACTGAGAAGATAATAATGTCACGTTCATCTCCTTGAACGTTTTCTACGGACTTAACAAACAATCCGATGTATTCACCATTATCGTTATTTCGTTCTCGTCATTCGTTAACTAACGGATCATTAAGTTTGTCTAACATTAATTCAATCAGATCAGCCTGACTACGATTAAATGCAACAATTCCTAAACTCTTTTGATAATCTGCTGTCTTGGTTAACCGTTGAATTCTTGAAACGATTGCTTGAGCTTCGGGAATATTTTTGCGATCCTTTCATTTACCATCAATTATATCATGAACAATAAACGATTCTTTTTGTTTGATCGCTTTGTTCATGAAGATTAATTCATTATCATAAACATGATCGTTAGTAAACGCAATTAGATCTCCAAAGTTAGAACGATAATGATATCTTAATACAACGTTAATTCGGCTACGTTCTTTAAGATAATGAATCAAACTCACTGCGTTTACAGATTCTTCTACTTCTAATATTTCTTCATCAGCAAGCTTATCTAAAGCTACATCATCATAGTCAGATCGTGATGAGAAAAAACTAGAAGGTTGTAACTGTTTAGTATCACCAGCAATAATGTATTTTTTAGCACGATAAAGCGCTGGAATCGCGCGCTCTAAAAATACTTGGCTAGCTTCATCCACAATTACATAATCATAAAGATCTTTTTTATTTTCCAATAAGATTGATGCGGTTTCAAAAGACATAATGTGGATCTTAAACATCTTTTTAATGATCTCTCGATTAAGCTTAAACCATCATGCGATATTTTTAAATGATTTGTTGCGCCCCTGACGACAAACATCTAATAAACCTCTTTTATCATGGCGATAAAGTTCGTAAAAATTTTTAATGATCTCTGCTTTTAGATTGCGCTTACACGATTGGATATAAACATCGACATCTGAACTATAATTATCAGTTAGATTATCTAATGTACTCTGTGCACTATTTAACTTACTTAAGAAAGCACCAGAATGGTTTTGCACAAATCATGAATTAAAGTATTGTTTGTGATATCGCTTGATATCAATCTCTAAGTTTTTTAAGATTGTACGCTTTTTAGTCTCAGATTTGTATTGCTCTAATTCAATAAACTTGTTAATCTGTTCAGTAACTAGTTTAGCTGATTCGATCACTTTTTCATGTGGTCTGAAAAAGAACGAAACACGATATTCATCTTTAACAATTCCTTTTTTAGCATATAAATGAATTGCATATAATAATGTCTTAATATCGTTGGGATCTTTTTGATGGATTTTTAAAAAAGTCGCAAAAGTGCTTGCTTTTCATTTCGTATCAATTTCATTAAATAAAGCAATATACTCTTGGTGTTTAGTCATCCAATCTTGGTTTGTATAAATCTTTAATCATTCATCAAACCGAGTGTAATCATCAATATTAATATGATCTACATCCATCGGTTTGTAATTAAGAATCAAGTTTAAAAATGAATATACGTTCTCACCTGAATTGATTTCGTAGTTGTAGATCTTATGGATGATATAAGATTGTTCTAAATATCGTTTTAAGTAATCAGGATCAAATTTCGCATTTGGTGTTTTATGGACTTGATCGTAGTAGTTTTCACTAAAATAATTCTCATAATCTGAGAATTGACGATAAAATTTCCCCGGTTCTTTGTTTAGACTTGGGATGTATAGTGCTAGGTATTTGAATTTACCTAGACGGTTGTATACTACTTCAGTTGCTGTAGTTTTTTCACTTACGAATAAAGCAGTTTTACCTTTAAGTGCAATGTTGATTAAGATGTTAAGGATTGTCTCAGACTTACCAGTCCCTGGTGGCCCTTCGATTACCACATCTCCTTCAAGCGCGTGTTTAACAGCCAGTTGTTGAAAAAAATCTAAGTGTGAAGTTAGATAAATATCACTTAGAGAATATTCGTTAGCAAACTTTTCGTAATTGAACAATAAGTCTTTTTTATTATTAAAGACTTCATCAACCGTATCAGGGTCTTTATCTAAAATTTCTGTAAAGTCTTTTAATAATTTATCACCTTTAATATCAAAGTTGCCCAGCACCACATTGTTAACAATGTTGTTGATACCGCCATTCTGCTCTCAATTTTCAAGAAATGCTTTTTTGGTCATTTCTTTAAAGTTGATTAATTCATTTGTTGATGGTTTTTTAAACCCAATATCGAATGTTCTAAAGATTTCTAGCGCTTGTTCAAAATCTAATTTTGAACTGTCGTATTTATTTTCAAATAAAATTCCCCGTTTACTTGCTTCTACAGCTAAAATTGTCGTATTAATCCAAAACTCTGAACGATTGATTTTAAAAACGATTTTTTGGTACTGATTAACCGGATATAAAACGACCTCAACATATAAAAGTGGCGCGCGATAACTATCCCCTCATTGGTTACAACCTTCAATTATTGGTAAACCAATAAATAAAGAAGTATCCCCAGTTACACGTTCTTCCTTGACTAATTTTTTAAAAATCTTGCTAAACTGATCAGTATATTCTTTATAAAGTTCCTTAGCAGTTTCAATTCCAAAAAGATTGAAGGCTTCAAGATCACTTAATTCACGTAATTTTCTTAAATCCAACTCTAAAGTATCATTACTATTAAGGTAAGATAAGATCCCTTTGATTGATAGATCATAGATATTTGAAGTTAACTTTAATAACACACCTATATCCATTACAGAGCTTCCTCTAGTACGGATTCAAAAGGTGTTAGATTTGGTCTTATTATTAATTAACCGGGTTCTTAGTCAAGTTCAATCGTTAGCCATAAATTTTGTACTTAATATATTTTAGTATAAGCGAATTTTTTCATCTTCTTTCAAGTCGCCAAAGACTTGATAGGTGATAAAGTAGTTTCAAATATTCTTATTCAACTTACATTTTGTCTTTAAATCTGCTTGAGATTTAAACCCTTCTTCGTTACGTTTTTTAACGATTAATTTGGCAATTTCATCACCCAAACCGTTAATCGTATTAAATGGTGGGTAGATCTTGTTGTTTTTAACAACAAAATGTAAGGCATCAGAATGTTCAAGACTAACTTGTTCAAGTTTAATATTACGTTCTAACATCTCTAGATAAAGTTCATATGTTGGCATTAGATCTTCATCTTTTTTATTTAGTGTTAATTCACTTTTGTTTTTAGCAAACTTAGTCTTATTAATTAATGATTTAATCTCGTTATAACGTTTGGTAATAGCTCTAATCCCACCATTAATACAGGTTTCTATATCATGTTCTTTAACTTTAAATGAAAAGATGGCTGCATAAAATGCTTCAGGATAATGAACCTTAAATCAAGCAATTTTTCATGCCATTAAAACATACGCAGTGGCGTGAGCTTTTGGGAACATGTATTTAATTTTATTACATGAATCAATGTAATCTTGTGAGACATTAAATTCTTGCATGATCTTTTCATACTCAGGTTTAAGTTTCTTACCCTTTCTTACATCTTCCATAATATTAAATGCGATCTGGTTCTCAATTCCTAACGAACTAAGATAGGTCATAATATCATCACGACAAGCAATTACTTCATTAAGTTTATAATGCTTATCAACGATTAGATCAGCCGCATTATTGGTTCAAACATCAGTACCATGGCTTAATCCAGATACCCGGATTAGATCAGCTACTGATGCTGGTTTGGCAATCTTTAAGATCTCCCGGGTAATTTTTGTACCAAACTCAGGGATCCCTAGTGCTCCAGTTGAATCTTTTAAGATTGGGTTGTTATTAACGTTTTCAAGACAATGGTCTAAATTAAATAGTGATAAAACCTTGGGATCGTTATTGGGAATCTCTTCAGGTTTTACATTTGTAATCTCATAAAGATACTTTAAGATCGTTGGGTCTTCTTGAGATAAGATATCTAACTTTAATAAAGTGTCATGTAAGTATTCAAATTTAAAGTGTGATGTTTTTCATTTTGATGATTTATCATCGGCTGGATAGTTAACCGGACAGAAATCTTCGATTTCTTTATCTTTGGGGAAAACTAAGATCCCACCAGGGTGTTGTCCGGTTGTTCTTTTGATCTCGCTCATCTCAGAAGCATATCATCCAGCTAAACGTTCAGATTCTTCTTCACCAATAGTTATTTCAAGATAATCTTTGGCAATCTTGTATGCTGTTTTATCTTGCATCGTTGAGATCGTTCCACATCTAGTGGTGTGGGATTCACCAAACAGTTCACGTACATAATCGTGAGCTTTAGCTTGATAAAAACTTGAAAAGTTAAGATCAATATCAGGAGTTTTTTCACCCTTGAACCCCATGAATGAAGCAAATGGGATATTATGTCCTTCACCTCTCATCTCACCATCACAATCTAAGAGCTCACATGGTTTGTTAACTAAATCATGACCATCGTCAACATTGTCGACAAACTTAGTTTTTTTACATTTCTTGCAATAATAATATGGTTGTAACGGATTAACCTCTGAGATTCCTGCTAGTAATGCCACAATCGATGAACCAACAGAACCACGTGAACCTACTAAATAACCATCATCATTAGATTTTTTAACTAGTAGATGAGCTAATCAATAAATAATCCCATAGCCATTTTTAATAATTGCGTTTAGTTCGTATTCAATTCTTGATTTGATGATAGGATTAATCTCATCCCCAAATAATTCCTTAGCTTTATTTCAGACTAATTCAATGAGTTTATCATCTGATCCTTCAATCTTAGGTGGGTGTAATTTTTTAGGAAATGGTAATAGACCTTCATCATTAAATAAGTTAGCAATCTTTTCACCATTACGATAGATTAGTTTTGCTAAGATCTCTTGATCCTGGATAAAACTAAAATCATGATAAACTTCGTTATTTTTACGAATGTGTAGATCGGGAACATTTTGGTTTGTTGATAGATCACGATCATAGAAATGATGTAACTTTTTACCGGTGATTTCTGCTGTTATTAAACAATCATAGAATTGTTTTTGTTCTTGTTTTAGGTAGTGTGCAGCTGAACTGAAAGTATATAAGATCTTTTCTTGTTCACAGATTGATATAATTCGATTAATTAAATCATGAACATGAGTTAGTTCAATATTTTTTTTGTAAAGATCTTGCTTAAATAATGAAGGTAAAGGAACTAAAACAAAGCTATGTTTTTTAATTAGTTTTCTTAGATTTTCATTCGTATCATACTTAGCAGCATGAACGATATGCCCATTAATTGGGTGAGAAGAGATTAAAAGATCGTTTTGGTATTTTTCAAGATCAGACCAAAATAACTTTTGTGAACCATAAAACTGTTTTGTTGATGCTAAACTTACTAGTTTATAAAGTGCTTTTAAACCTTGAGCATTTTTAGCATACACAAGTGCTTTTCTTAACCGAATACGGTTAAATAAATTCTCATTTGATTGAGTGATCTGATCTAGATTATCTTCATCATTTATCCTAAGATTTGCCGCTTTTTTTAATGATTTTTCACTAAGATCATTTAATAATTTTTCTTGATCATTTAAATCTAATAACGATCTTCAGTTTTTAGCATAAACTTGTGATAACATGATCATCAAACACTTAGCTAAAAGTTCAGTATCATAATTAGCTCGGTGTGCCAATGTTTTGTCATATTCATAACCAAGTTTAAGTGAAAGGTTTTCTAATGTATAACGTTTGAATTGATAAAGTTGATAGGCCAATCTTAAACTATCTAACATTGGATTATCAAGTGGTTTTAATTTGTATTTATCTAATTTGGTATTAATCCAAATAAAGTCAAAATCAATTCCGTTATGTGCAACTAAAACATCATCTTTTTGAATAAAGTTAACAAACTCTTCTAGTACCGTCTTTTCATCTTGGGCATCTTTTAGATCACTATCTTTAAGTCCTGTTAATTGTGTCGTAAATTTTGATAGCGGTTTTTTGTTCTTAATTAGTTTCTCAAATTTACCTATTTGAACAAATTCAAGTTGATGGTTTGTTACATTAAGTTCAGCCTTAACCCTAACAGCTGCAATTTCTATGATCTGTTCATAGTAAGCATTAAGCCCGGTTGTTTCAATATCAAAAATAACAAAACTTAATTGATCTAATTTCAAATCTTTATTGTTTTTAACAATAAAGTTACGATCATCAAAAAGATCAACCTCTAAACCATAGTGGACTTTAGTTTCACTATTAGTTTTTTCTTTCCATGAAGCTAAATCAGCAAAAGCTTGAACAACCCCACTATCAGTGATCGCGATATCTTTTAATTTGTTCTCTTCACAGAATTTTTTCAAATCATCAACATCATTAAGCCCATCATGGACACTCATTTTGGTGTGAAAAAAGAATTCATGACGATTAGTAAACTCTTCAGGAGTAGGTTTTAATCATTCTGGCAATTCAGCATGATCGATCCTTAAGATCTCAGTATATTTTTTATCATCCTTACTAGAAGTAACACGTAACTGGATTTTAATTCAGTTACCCACTTTAAAATTATCTAAATATTCACTAGTTAAATGTTTAGATCTCGTAATCCAGCTAAAGATCGTAACAGCGCTATTTTTATCAGCTAAACCTAATCTTAATGCTTTATTAGTACCGTTTTTACGGTAATCTAAATGATAGATTTTAGCTCATAAAGTTGTTAAAGAAGTGGGTTGATTTGGATCAAAATCCTTGATTGGAGTAATTACACTTGTATCAAGGATTTTATTTTTTTCTAAACATTCTTCTAAACTAAAACCATCTTCTTTAACAACTCTTCTAGCTTTAGGTTTTTTTGGTTCTTCATCAGCTTTATTACGATTAATAGCTACTAAATTTAAATCTAGCTTTGTTGCTAAATTAATCTGATAAAACCCTAGGTTTTCTAATTGAGTAACTAATCATTCTAATTGCTGATCAGATTGGTGTTGTAACTCTTTATTACTAAAAACGATCTGATAAAACTTCTCGTTAACCAATTCTATAGCTTCAGCATAAAAACCCTGGTTTTTATCACTCTTATAGATCTCTTGGATCGCGCTTTGAATTAATTCACTAGTTCATAATGAACTATCTAAGATAAAGTTAAACTGAAAGTAAGGATCCTTACTTTTATTATTAAAGTTAGCTACATAATCAAGGTAGGTTTGATATAAATCAACGGTTAATGGTTGGTTAAGAATAAAACTAAGATCAAGGGTTTTTTTATTATCCCCAATCTTTTTGATCGTTCTAACAGTACTTTTTTTAAGAAAAGTTAATAACGGGTTGGGAATAGCTAATTTATTATTAAGATTGTCAAAAAAACTTTTTAATTCTTTCTTATTCATTCTATTCCTCTTTTTTATTAAGCTAACCGATGATTATTGTATTAATGACACTGCCTAATGAGACCCATAAAACTAAAACGACACCAATAATTGTCGTTCATGTTCACAACTTCTCATTGATCTGTTTTCTAGTGATCTTTTCATATGTATATTGAACGATCTTAGAACCATCTAATGGGGCAACCGGAATGAAGTTAAAGATTGCTGTAGCCCCATTAATTGAGATTAAAGTAATTAGTAGTTGTTGAACTGAAGCAGACCGAGAACCAAATCTCATCCCAGCTCCACCACCAGGGATGATTTCGCCCATATCTTTAGGTTTTCAAGCCTCATATAAAACAAATCCTTTACCTAAATTTATGAAGATATCTCTAAAAAATTTTGATAGATCTAATACTGCATTAGAATAGATCGCTGCATAGATTCCTAGAAAGATTCCAAAACAAAGAAAGTTGGCAAAGATCCCTCCGATCATAATTAAGATCTGCTTTCAATACCCAACTTCTTCTAGTGCATGGGTATTTTTGGGTTTTGGCATCAGATAAAAATTATAGGTCTTGGCATTGGGGTCATCAATATAAATCTGGCGTAACTTGGTACTTTCAAGCATCACAAACGCCCCAGCCAAAATCGCCCGAAAACTAACGATCATTTTCTTTTTATGTCAATAAAAAGAAAACAACGTTGGGCCAATCCCGATTGAAAACTCCTTCACGTGTACCTTGTAAATCCGCGCAAAAATATAATGACCAAACTCGTGTACGGTTAAGGTCGTTATGATCGAAAAGACTAAAATTAGGATCAATAGGGTTAGGTTAGTATAATAAGAAGGATTCATCGTTATTTATCTAAATAAGCATATTTGCTTGAGATCGCTGCTTTAATTTTAAATATTAAATCGTTTATTTGCCAGATGTTATCAATTTTTTTATGTTGATAGTTTCAATAAAAATTACTAATCAGTTCAGTAATCTGTAAAAAATTGATCTTTTGCTTTTGAAACAACTTAACGACATGTTCATTAATACAAGTCAGTACAGCTCCTCTTGTCGTGTAGGGATTTTTTAATATATCATAAGCGATTTTAAATATCGGATATTGTTCAAAATCAATTTTTTCAAATTGAATCGTTTTTTGATAAAGATCTAACGATTGAACAACGTTAGTTCTATTATCAAATTTGGTTAGTGCTGACTGGATCGCTCAACGCATGTCGTTGGTCGTCGCATGAAAATGAATCGAATTATCTTGATAGATCACCCCAGCATGGATTGTCGAACTTCTTTCCACCACGGGGATAATATCTTTTATTTTAAAAAGATGATAAGCTTCAACAATCTCATAAACTTTGTTTACGAACGTAGCTGAATTAATCGAGATCTCTGCACCCATCTTCCAATTAGGATGATTTAAGAGATCATTATAAGTGAGCTTTCTAAGCTCACTTATATCTTTATTAAAATATCCCGCTCCAGATGCTGTGATCATTAATTGTTTAATCTGATTTTTTTTCTTATCTTTTAATAAATCATACAGTGCACTGTGCTCTGAATCGATCGGATAGATCGTTGTTTTCGTATCTTTTCTAATTGCTTCTAGTTGTGATCCAGCAATCACTAACGATTCTTTATTAGCTAACAAGAGATCTTTTTTCTTACTAAGCGCAATTAATGAAGCTTCAATTCCATGATAACCATTAATTGCATTAATAATAACTTTAGGCTTACTTTTATCAATTAGCTCAATTAAATCACTCTTAACATTCTTATTGTATTTGGGATCACTATGACATAAAACATAGTTGGGATTTAATTGTTTAAGAATATTATTGGCTTCATTGTGGTTTTGATAATAAGAAAAACCAACTAATTGGTACTTTAGTTGGCAGATCACATCAATTGCTTGCTTGCCAATTGATCCAGTTGCTCCAAGCACTAAAATCTTCATAAAATTATCTTACTGAACTAATAATGATCTGATAAACAATAAAGGCAATAAAAACAAAACAAAAACCATCAAAACGATCTAAGATCCCACCATGTCCTCTTAAAACATTTGAATAATCCTTGATCTGATATTGTCTTTTAACATAAGAAAAATACAGATCACCTAAGATTGCAATTGTGGCTAAAACTAAGATTGCAAACCCACAAAATACCCACCAGAAGATAATGAAATTATTTGTTTCTTGATAAAAGGTGATGTAATAAATATTGACTAATAAATTATGTGGGTCAATTACTTCAAGGGGTTGATTACTTTTTGTTACCATCCCGATAATAATTGGGATCGCATAAAGAATACTAACAACAACCATTAAAAAGATCGTGGTAATAATCCCATAGATTGCTCCAGCCCAAGTCTTATTTGGGCTGATCTCTGGAACCATCTTGATCTTACCAAACCGTTTACCATAAATATAAGCAAACGAATCGATCATCACAATGATCCCAATTAAATATAAGAACGTTGTCCAACCTTTATTTAATAGTACGTAATTAATCCCATAAAACCCTAAGCTAAAGATAATTGATAAGCTAAATAAGTGAAGTAGGTTGATCTTATTTAAACGCTGATTAAGCTTTAAAAAGATCGGATTAATTATTAAATTAAGTAATAAGATTATCCCAACAATAATCAAGAATATCATATTGTTAGAGAATTTATCGTGATAAACAATTAGGGTTAGTTCAGGTTTAACAATACTAAATTGGATTAGAACGATATTAACTAGATTGCTAACTAAAAAATAAGCTGAGTTAAGTAGAACAAAAGTTCATTTGTTTTGTTGGAAAAACAAATTAGCAATCTCTTTTAAACCCAAGAAAAAAACGGTCGAGATGATCAATAACACGATCGCACTAAATAGGGTCCGAACGCTGGCATTAACTAGGGTGTCAACCAACTGATCTTGATTTACAATCGGTCTTAGTGGTGACCAATTGTTAAAAAAATCTGATAAAGAATTAAAAATAAACAATAAAAGATAAACACCAACTATGACAATAGTTGATACTAATCTACCATTCTTAGTTGGTTGTTTATCTTTTAATTGTGTTCCTATCCGCATTATAGGCTTAATAAGTCTTTTTCTTTCTTAGCTAAAATACTATCGATCTGATCGATGTATTTTTTGGTAATCTTATCAACTTGTTCTTCAAAATACTTATTTAAATCTTTATCAGCAATCTTATCTGACTTAATTTTGTTTAAAGTATCACGACGGATAAAACGAACTTCTTGTTTAGCTTTCTCACCTACAGCTTTAACTTTTTTAACGTTTTCTTTACGGTTTTCTTCAGTTAATAAAGGTAACTTAATACGGATCTTATCCCCATCAACTACTGGGGTTAGGTTTAAGTTAGCTTTTAATAAAGCTGCTTGAATCAGATTCACTGATGATTTTTCATATGGCTTGATCAAGATCTCTCTAGGTTCAGGAATTGATAAACTTGCCATCTCAATTAATGGTGTTTGTTCACCATAATACTCTGCGCGAACGTTGTCTAAGATCTTAAGGTTAGCTCTTCCTGATCTAACCTTAGCTAATTCACCTTCAAATCAATTAATAATTGAATTAGCATTTTTATCAAAAAAATCCGAATATGTTTTAAATTCCATAACGTTTATCTATTAGTTAGTTATTTTAGTGTGTTTGTTTTTGTTTTCAATTGTTTTAATAATTGATTGTTCAGCTTCAATATTAAAAATTAACAGCTTTAGATTATGATCCTTTGCCAAACTAAATGCGGTCAAATCCATAACCCGTAGTTGGTCATTTAGTGCTTGTTGGTAAGTTATCTGTTCGATAAATTTAGCTTTCTTATTCTTCTTGGGATCATCTGTATACACCCCATCAACACCATCCTTACCAATTAAGACTAATTGCGCATTGATCTGGATTGCTCTTAAAACAGTTGCTGTGTCTGTTGTAAAATGTGAGTTTCCCGTCCCACCAGAAAAAAAAGCAATCTGACAGTCACTAAAGACTTCAGCCAAGCTTTTTGGGTTAATTTCATTAGTTAAGCCCTTTACTTCTAGGGCTGATAAAACTTTAGTTTTTAATCCTAATGATTGTAATTTCGATTCTAAAAGTGTTGAATTAATTACGGTTGCTAACATCCCGATGTAATCAGCCTTATTGATTTCAACACCAAAATCTTTGGCTAACTTACCTCTGAAGATATTTCCCCCACCAACTATTAATCCGATATTATACTTTTTTGCTAAGCTTTTTAGTTGGTCAGCCAAACTATTAATCCTTTGATAAGAATAGCAATCATTACTATTCTTATCTTGTAATGAAGCACCACTAATTTTAATGATGATATTTGGCTTTTGCATCTCGATTAACCTTAAAATCTACTTTATTTCATCTGAGCTTTTACTTCATCAGCGAAGTTAGATACTTGTTTTTCAATTCCTTCACCAACTTCGTATCTAATAAAGCTTAAGATTTCTACTTTTTTAGCTTGAGCAGCTTGTTGAACAGTTTGTTCTTGGTTAACTAAAAATTTTTGGTTAACTAAACAAACTTCTTCAAGCACTTTGTTGATTCGACCATCAACAATTCGGTCAATAAATTCTTTTGGTTTGTTTTCTGATTGAGCTTGAGCAGCAGCGATCTCTCTTTCTTTAGCGATGAAATCAGCTGATACATCTTTTTGTGATACGAACTTAGGGTTAGATGCAGCAATGTGCATAGCTAAATGTTTTAAGAATTCTTTATCATCAGTTTTTGAAGTCTTAACAATAACTCCAATGCGGCTGTTAGAGTGAAGATAAGTTGCTAGTGAACTGTTAGCTTCTTCTTTAACAAAAGCAACTCTTCTTAATGAGATCTTTTCACCGATAATTGCGGTTAAATGAATTTGGGTTTCAGCTACTGTTGAACCACTAGCTAATTTTAATTGTTCGATCTTAGCTACATCAGTAGTTTCATGCTTGTGAACTAGATCAACTAATTCGTTAGAAAAAGCGACAAATTGGTCGTTTTTTGTTACGAAGTCAGTTTGAGAGTTGATCTCTAAAATCGTTGCTTTTTGATCAGCTAACTTAAGTTTAATCACCCCTTCAGATGCAACGTTATCAACTTTTTTAGCTGCTTTTGCAATCCCGTTTTCTCTTAATCACTTAATCGCTTGATCAATGTCGTTATTTGTAGCTTCTAAAGCTTTTTTACAATCCATAAAGCCAGCTTGAGTACTAGCTCTTAGTTGTTTAATTAATTCTGTAATTGATGCCATATTTTTCAATAATATATTATATCATTTTTATTAACTTTTTATCTCGGTTAGCTTTTCATAATCTTTGCTAAATACCGTGCTGTATAAGAACTATCTGTGTAATTTTTAACTAATTCTTGTGGTGTTCCAGCACAGATTAAATAACCACCATCATCCCCACCATTTGGACCCAAATCAATAATGTGATCAGCCACCTTGATTAATTCAAGATTATGTTCAATCACGATCACTGAATCACCATTATCAACCAGCCTGTTTAATACAGATAATAATTTCTTAATATCATGAGCGTGAAGTCCTGTTGTTGGTTCATCTAAAACATAGATCGTATTTCCGGTTGCTTTTCTTTGTAAGTATTTGGCTAATTTGATTCTTTGGGCTTCACCACCAGATAGTTCTGTGGCATTCGTTGATAATTTCATATAACCTAAACCAACATCACACATTAATTGCAACTTGCGATTAATTGCAGGGATCACCTTAAAGAATTCAAGCGCTTCTTCACAAGACATCTCTAAAACATCGTAGATCGATTTATTCTTATATTTGATCTCAAGTGTGGCTTCATTATATTTCTTACCGTTACAGCTAGAACATTTAACATAAACATCAGGTAGAAAGTGCATTTCAATACACTTAACCCCATCGCCTTGACAATCATCACATCTCCCACCAGAAACGTTAAATGAGAACCTTGATTTTGTATATCCGCGAGCTTTTGCTTCAAAAACGTTAGCAAACACCTCGCGGATATCATCAAAAACACTAACATAAGTTGCAGGGTTTGATCTTGGGGTTCGTCCGATTGGGTCTTGGGAAACTTTAATTACCTTATCAATATTGTTAATCCCAATAAGTGATTTATATTTACCCACTTCAACATGCTTATTAAATAAGGCTTTTTCAATCCCATTAACTAAAGTTTGGTTAATTAATGTTGATTTTCCACTACCAGAAACTCCAGTTACAACAACCAACTTATTAAGTGGGAATTCAACATTAATGTTCTTTAAGTTGTTTGCACTTGCACCCTTAAGAACGATCTTTTGTCCGTTCCCTGGGTGGAGTTTTTTGGGTTGTTCGATCTCTAGTTTTTTAGATAAGTACTGACCAGTAAGTGAAGCAGGGTTTTTCATCACCTCTTCAACAGTACCAGCTGCTACCACCTTACCACCATAAGTCCCAGCACCAGGACCAATATCGATTAGATAGTCAGCTGACATCATCGTTTCTTCATCATGTTCAACAACGATTAAACTATTACCTAGATCACGCATTGATAATAAAGTCTTGATCAACTTATCATTATCTTTTTGGTGCAAACCAATTGAGGGTTCATCTAAAACATATAAGACCCCAGATAATCTTGAACCAATTTGGGTTGCTAATCTAATTCGTTGGGATTCTCCCCCTGAAAGGGTCGAAGCATTTCTTGATAACGTTAAGTATTCTAAACCAACATTAACCAAGAAATATAACCGATCTAAAATCTCTTTTAAAACGAATTTAGCAATCTTAGTTTTTTCTTCATTAAACTCTAAGCCCAAGATAAAATCTAGGGCTTTATTCACATTAAGATTGGTAAATTCGATAATATCAAGTCCACCAATCTTGACACTAAGTGCAGCTGGTGATAACTTTTTCCCATCACAGGTTTTACACTTCTGCTCAGAAGTGTATTTTGAATAATTATCTCTAGCTGCTGAACTCTTAGTTTCTAAATGACGTCTTTGGATTAATTTAGCAATCCCTTCAACATAATCAAGTCGTGAACTAATCCCATTGCGGTTTGCAGATTCAATTACGATCTCAATCGGTTCATCTGAACCTTCTAAGAGATAATTAATCTCTTTCTTAGATAAGTTTTTAATTGGGGTGTTAAGATCGATCTGATAATGACGGATAATCGAATAAAAACGTTGTCAGTCCTGAGAAGAGGTGTTGATTCGATTCTTAAAATAATCGATCGCTCCCTCATTGATCGTTAGATCTTTGTTGGGAATAATCTTATCAACATCAGGTTCATAAGTAAAACCAAGTCCCTTACAATAGTCACAAGCCCCAATTGGACTGTTAAAAGAAAATAATCTTGGTTCTAATTCGGGGATGAAAAAACCACATTGATCACATGAGTGATTAAGTGAAAACTCGTATTTAGCTTGATCATTAGAAATGATCTGAATCAACCCATTACTAACAGTTAATGCGGTTTCAATCGCATCGGTTATTCTTAACTTAGTTTGATTATCTTTATTAAGGATTAAACGATCAATTACGATACTAATATCGTGCTTTTGGTTCTTATCTAATTCGATCTTGTCATCTAAACTATAAACAACACCATCAACCAAAACACGCATAAAACCTTGTTTGTAAAACTTCTCAAACTCGTTTTTAAACGTCCCTTTTTGTAATTTAATAACTGGGGCTAAGATCTGCAACTTACTATCATCTTCTAACTCTAGAACATGATCAATAATCTGTTTGATCGTGGTCGTTTTAATCATCCCGTGTCCATTAATACAATAAGCATCCCCAACCCTAGATCATAACAATCTTAAGAAGTCATAGACTTCAGTCACTGTTCCCACAGTTGATCTAGGATTGTGAGATGTTGATTTTTGATCGATCGAAATTGAAGGTGATAAACCTTCAATTGAATCAACATCTGGCTTATCATTATTCCCCAAGAACTGACGTGCATAAGGTGATAATGATTCTAGATATCTTCTTTGACCTTCAGCATAGATCGTTTTGAATGCCAAAGAAGATTTTCCACTACCTGATAAACCAGTGATTACTACTAACTGGTTTTTGGGAATATCTAAACTAATATTTTTTAGGTTGTTTTGTCTAGCACCAACGATACTAATGTAGTTGGCTGAATCTTTTTTTATCTTCTTCATTAGAATTTCCTAATCCCTAAATCGTTCATTAGTTTCTGATCAGAATCATTAAGAACGATCGCTGTTTGTGATTGGTTTTGATATTTTAATAATAATCCCTTAAAGACATTATATTCATGTTTATTATTTAAGTTAAAGTTCTCAACAAATAGGAGTTTTGGTGCTTTAGCAAATTTAGATAAGAGATACACCGTAATCGCATCTGAACTAGATAAGAATGAAAGATAACTATAATTGATCTCTTCATTGATCCCTACATCTTTATATGAACGGTATAGATATAACTCAGTTAAGATTTTTTTTAATTTCTTAGATCGATATTTGATTGGTTTCCAATCAATAAAAAGATCATAAAGATATTCCCAGCGATTGATAATTGCTAAATAATAATTTAGTTTAGAACTAATTGTTCTGATATCAATCGCGTTCTTTGTTTTTAACAACTTTTTTTTATATAAGATCTTATTAACTAGTTTAAGGTTACGATACAACGTTTTGATCATTGTTTTTAACTTGTTAAACCGATCAAAAGTAAACCGTTGATCGTTGATGACGTTATTTGATAAGTAATCAAGTTTATATTGTTCTTGTCTAGCTTTATTAAGTCTGATTAGTTCTTTAATATCAACGATCTTAGCTTCAATCTCTTTTTTATATGATTCTGAATTGAATTTTAGATAAGCATTCGTATTAAGTTTTTGCTTAACATCAGTTGAGTGTTGCACGATATATTCATCATATCGGGCATTAATTTTGGCATTAATTTTTCTATTATTATCTAAGTATTTTTTATATTGCATTCCAAACTTAGCTTTTAGGGTTTTGCTGTAATTCTTAACATCAAAATTAATCTTAGGGAAGTTGGTTAAACTATCAGTTTCAATCTCGATCTCATCAATAAACCGTTTGGTTTGGTTTCAAATTAATCTTGTTGCCCAATGAATATTCATTAGGTTACTATAAAAGCTAACCAATGGGTTCATTTTATATGAATCCATAAAAGCCAAGGTTAATTTGAAACTAAAGGCATTAATATAAAAGATGATTGCTTGGATCTCGTTACGCGAGGTTTTAGATAAGTTGAGATAATAATGATACAAGCGTTGGTAACTATTGATTGAGAGCTGATAGATCTTATCTAAAACGTTTTTATTAAACAGTTTTTTGCTATCATCACTATAAACTTTAGCTTGATATTTGTTGTTAAACAACTTATAGAAATCATAACCATTTAGGTGTAAACGGTATAGTTTAATTGATTCTTTAAAGTTAAGTTTTAGTCGTGATAAGTATAACCGTTTTTGGAATAACTCATTAAGATAACGACCATAATTTAATTTGTTTTTTTCGACCAAATCAACAATTAGATTGTTGATATCTTGATCACTTTTATGTAAAGAGATTTTGGCAATCTTCTTAAATTTATACCTTAGATCTGAATATAAAAAACCAAGTTGGCGTTTTTCTTTTAACTTAATTGTTTTTTCAAAATCGTGGATATGTTCAGTTCGTTTATTAATTAATTTCTTTGATTGATTAATAAACTGATTAAGGTTATCAAGATCAAGGTGTGTGATCCAACGGATTTTTTTAATTACTTTAACCAGTTCGTTAGCTTTAAACCACTCAGATAGATAATAGATCTTATCAGCATAATTAGACTCAATAAAAGCCCTAGACTGGTTAAACGAACATTGTTTTTTTAACCCCTTAATGTAGCTTCTTAAGATCATTTTCAGATCACGCTTTTGTTTTTTATTCTGGATTACTAATTGTTTAACTTCGTTGGTAACCCTTTTAATCTCAGCTAACTGTTCAACGGAATAAGGTCCATATTTTTTGTTAATTTTTAAATTAACAATCCGTTGCTTTAAATTCTTAATCTGATCTTCAAGAAAATAGATATGTGAGATCTTCTCTGAAGTTTTTTGCGCATTAATTAAAGCAACGTTCTTTTCATTGATCGTTTTAAAATCTTCATCGTAATCGGTTAATG
The DNA here is from genome assembly GCF_900476085.1 of Mycoplasmoides gallisepticum. Classification (NCBI taxonomy): domain Bacteria; kingdom Bacillati; phylum Mycoplasmatota; order Mycoplasmoidales; family Mycoplasmoidaceae; genus Mycoplasmoides; species Mycoplasmoides gallisepticum. Next base: position 97,219 of record NZ_LS991952.1, on the reverse strand, counting down.
AATCAACCAATTCATCATAATTACGCTTTAATAAATTAAAGTGACTTAAGTTAATATCTTTTGCATTATAAAACTGATCGTTGTAAAGTTTGATGCTTTTTTGTAACTCTAAAAACTTGTTATGTTTTTCAAGAAAAGCATCAAACAATCTAGCTGCTAAAACTTTCTTGTGAAAACTAAATTTTGATCTTCACTTGTTAACAAACTGATCCTTAACATCTTTGATCAATAACCCGTTATAAAAATTATTAAACAAGGTTGTGATAATATTTTTGTTGCTATCCAAAAATTTATCATAATCTTCTTGTTGCACGTTAACAACTAAAAGTTTTGCTTTTTTCTTAGAAAAAGCAGTCGTATTAGACAAGTATTTTAGGTTATCTAAATACACTTGTCCAGCGATCGGTTTGTTCGTTTTATTAAGGATTAAAAAAAGCTGATACCACGAATTAGCTTTCTCTTGATCGATCTGAATCTTATCATAATGATGAAAGCTAATTTGACTAATCTCTTCTAGCTTTTTTAAGCCATCTTTTGTTCAGGTGTAATAAAAAAGGTAATGGATTTCAAAAAAAACCGGTTCGTGTTCGAAACTAAAAAATCCATTCATTAAGTCCATCTAGTTACCTATATGTGCTTATCTAGTTCAGTATTTAATTTATCTTGTGCTAAGAAATTAACGTGTTCAAAAACTTTTTGTTTGTTCTTAAAGATCATATACACTGGTACGATCTTAATTGCTCATTGGTGGTTAGGTTGATCTTCAGCTCAGATCTGTTCTTTATCCACATCAATTTCATACCAATCATATTGATCTTTACGTTGGTTAGCTGCATTCTCAATGATCGGTGCATTCATCTTGCACACACCACAATCAGCTCAACTAAACTTCACAAAAATTGGTTTCTTACTGGTTTGAATTACTTGTTCTAATTCTTTTAAACTAATGCTTTTCATAGATTAATACTCTTTGATACTATAATGTCTTCTTAAATCTTCTAATACATAATCTTCAACAAAACAAGATAACCCACGAACTAGGGTGTTTCTTGATTTGAGATCAACGATGTAAAAATCGCCATTTTTATGAAGTTTGTATAACTCTTTATTATTAACTAGAAGATCTGACTCTTCTGGTGTGTCCACTTTAAGATTGATGATCTTACCATAATAGGTTAGTAGATCATCATCAATCAAGGCTTTGGTAATTGAGTTAGCGACCAGAATTAGATAAACATTGATCTTATTAGCCACCTTATAAATATACGAAATAATTTTAAATATATTTGAAAAATCATAGTCTAAAAGATCATTTAGATCGTTGATACAAATCACAAAATCCTTAATCTTCTGATTCGGATTTTTATTATTATATTCATCGATCGTTTCAACATTATTTTCGTCTAAAATCTTGTTGCGATATTTCATCTCGGTCATGATCTTTTCAAAGAACCGATTTGCTTCTTCAATCGAATTAATTGGAGGGTGAACAAGATGGCCTAAAACATCTAACTTAGATAGTTTAGAATCTGGTAGATCGATGATTGCTAACTGTAAATCAGTTGTTGGTTTACTGATAGCTAATGAGATTAAAGATGAAACTGTACAAGCTAGTTTACCTGAACCTAACCCACCAATGAATAAAAAGCTTTTTTCTTTTTTTAGATCAAAATTAATCGGGTTGAAATCTTGATCAATTCCGATTGCACAATTTAGTTGGTTCTTTGTTGTTTCATCAGGTTTGATCATCACATCAGCTAATGAGATCTTACTTTCATTAAAAGCTTTGGTGTAAAAATAAACGATATTACCTTTTTGGTTAATACTAACAATATTACTTTCAAAGATATCAACAAACTGTTTATCAAGATTTTTAATTCTTTTAATCTGTTTGCGATCGCTGAATTCATAAGCTAAATAAACTTCAGTTGGACCACATTTCTTCTCAATTAGTTCAACCTCAAAGTTTTCTTTCTTGAACAACTGTTCAAGTTTGTCAACAATCACTTCTAGTAATGATTCGTTCAGCTTACGTTCGTTAACTGATTTTTGTCTGATCTCAGGAAGTTTTTCTTTTTCTTGATGATGTCGAGTTAATTTAGAAAAACTTGGTTGATTCGTTTGTAAGTTTTGATTTCCATAATACAGATCATCAATCTGTTTTTCTTTAACAAAAGTTTCCTTATTTTCTTCAACGTTATTACTAACAACTAGTGCGCTGTTATTATTTGTTTTTCACCGTTCATAAAATGGCGTGAAGTTTTTATTAATCACCCCACCTAAAACCTTAATGAATTTGTTTTTTAATTTAACAAACCCTTTAATGTTGTAATAGATACCAATAAATAAGATGATGATCGTTAAAACGATTAAAGCTAGTTCAACCGCAATTAGTGCGGGGAAGAACGCATTAACCGCAATAAACAAACTATTAATTAACCCACCAGAGATTAATAATGGAGCGTTGTTTTGTCACAACCACTTCCCATTAATTCATAATGAGCTAGTTCATTTAGTAAAAAACTCGTTCACATAAGTGGGTAAGGTGATCTGGCTAATATTAGTTAAATAAAGCGAATAATGAACCAAACCAAAGATTAATAAGATAAATAGATCTACCAACAAGATAAATAACCAAAACATCTTTGATCTGTGGATCTTATAAACGATTGGATGGGGAAAAGCTAAGATAATTAAAACAATAAAACTCGCAAGATAAAAGATGTATTTGGCTGTGCCAAAGAACATTAAATCAAAGATTAAACCATCTAAAAACTCACCAAAATATGGTGCTCTTAGAAAGCTTAAGAACAACACGATTCCTAAAAAAACAACGATCGTTAACCTAATGATGTAGTTTCTATCAGCCATCATCACTTTAGGGTTGGTTTTTTTATCTCTTAATTCACGATTCATATTGTTAAATATTCTATCCTTAGTTTTCTAATTCAACAACACTAGTTATTACCGCTGCATTCTTAAATAAGCTCTTTTCAAAGATCTTACCTACCAATTTTCTTATCGTCTTTTTGAATTGGGTGTAATCGTTCATCGTAATCCGTTTTTTCATATTCTTTTCGATTCGATCTTTGATATCTGTGATGAACGTAATTTGCATCGTTTTAATTTGAGTTTTACATTTTTGGATCGCTTCGTTTAATTTAACTGCTTCATCACTAACACCATAAGTTTGGATATCGATTGCATCTAAGAATTCCATCTTTTTGGTTGAGAAATACATCGCTAAAACAACAACACCATTACAACCCATTTGGAATCGCTCAGATAAGATCATCGATTTAACATCTTGAACTCCAGCAGTATCAATACACTTTGAATTTAAATGTAATTCTTCATGTTTATTTGTTAATTTCCCATTAACAAAACTTAAGATCTCACCATTATAAAGTAAGATTGGTTTTTGGTGCTCTTTGAAATTACCAGTTTGGTTAACCACTTCAAGGTATTTAACAAACTCTTTATATAGACCTTGGATTGGTACTGCATATTGTGGTCTTAGTAAGTTAACTAAAAACTTATGATCTTCATTTGAAGCTTTAATTGGTAAAACTTCAGAATTAAGCCGCTTATAGATCACATCACAACGCGCAATCTCATCTAAGATCTTAGCTTCATAACTCTCAAACCCTGCAATCTTAGGGGTTAATAAGATAAAACGATCTTCTGAATCTAGTTTTAAGCGTTTATCTTCACCAGTAGCAATCTTTGCTAACTGGTTGTATAAATTGTGCGGAGTGTTAGCTACGACAATAATCGCATCTTTAACGTTGTTCATCTCGCTGATTGGCATCGTTTGCAAATCTCGAGAATTAAACATATTCTTCTTAATAATCGTATTAAATAAGTTAATTGATGCTTGACTATAAACGATAAATGGTCTTTGTTGTTTTCTAGCAATCGTAGCTGCCGTAAACATCGCATAAACATTATCGTCATAACAAGCAATAATACTTCGCCCTTTGCAATCGTTCATGAACTTTTCAATTGCTTGCTTTGAGCGGTGGTTGGGACTGGTATTACTAATATGTTTACCCACTTGTCCAGCACCAACAATTAATAATAGAACCTTTTTATTAGTAATTAACATTCTCAGATCCATTAGATCTGAACTGAATGTCTTGTTCTTATCATTAACCAAGATGAAATCATCGATATAAACGATCATCCCATCTTGAGTTGATAAACAAAAACCATAACTATAAGGGATTGATGAAAATACCCTAAACGGAATGACACTAACACTGTCATTGATCTTAAACTCTTTTAATGGGTTTAGAACAACGATATTGACATGTTTTTTATATGGCTCAAAGTTGCGTTGTTTGTCCATAATACTTTCAATAATCGTTTTACCGATTAATGAAGTATAAACAGTTAATGTTTGGGGTTTTAATGATTTTAATAAATAAAGTAATGAACCTAAGTTTGATTGTGAAGGATAACCGATAAATAAACCTTTAACCTTCTTTTTATGATTGACGATATATGAATAATCAGGGATTAGTTGTTCAACACCTAATAGACTGTTGATTGGTACCAAACTCCCTGCATTAAATAAATAGATATCATCATTGACTTCTAGAACAGAACAGTTCTTTCCCTGTTCGTCCTGTCCGCCTAGCGTGAAAAAATTAATTTTAGCCATATTGTTAATAATTAATATGAATATATCAATAAAAACAAAAAAGGCACACAAATTTGTGTGCTTTATTTCTTTATTAGCAAATTAAGAATGTCTTAATTCTAGTTCTGAAATCAAGTTTCTATAAGCGTTCAAATCGTTTTGTTTTAAATAATTTAACAGATTCTTGCGTTTTGAAACTTTCGTATAAAGACCGCGCTTTGAAATGAAGTCTTTTTTGTTTTTAAGTAGGTGTTCTGTTAATAACTTAATTTCTTCTGTTAAAACAGCTACTTGAACAAAAACACTGCCAACATCTGCGTCATTTTTTTGGAATTTCTTGATGATTTCAGTCTTTTTATCTTTTGATAATGCCATTTATTACTCCGAAAAAATTAGTGTGATATTGAGAACATCATTAAAATTATACCATACAATTAGATTTCAAAGTTAATCTAGGTAACTAAAATTAACTTAGAAAGTAAAAATAGGGAACACACCCCTACTTTTACTGATATTTTAACGATCCTAGATGATCAAAGACCCCGGATTCGATGACCAATCAAGATAATCTACTATTGACCTTAAATAAGTTGGTTAAACTGCACTAAGTGGCTTTTATTATTTACTAATGGGTTCAATAATTGCTTAAATAATTTACTAACAATTGCACAAAAACCGTTTTTAGTAAATTTGTTACTTGCTAAAAACTAGATAATAACTACTGATCACTAGTAATTTTATTACCAATTAGCCAATCAAACTAATCATCGCTAGCTTTTCATAGATCATTTTTATTTTAATCGAGATTATTAATAATTTAAACTGTTCTTTATTAAATCATTTTTAATGATTTCATTTTTAAATTTCGTAATCACATAACTAACTTTATGTTTGTTAGTCTTAAGCTCTTTTACGATATCACAGATCCGACTACCTTGTAAAAACTCCATAATGATCTTACGTTGATTTGGCCTGAACTTTCTTAAGACTTTTTTAATCTCAGTTCTAAACTCATCTAGTTTGAGATAGTACTCTGGAGTTTTGTGACAGATTGGAGTGGTATTGTCTTTTTCTGAACTGTTATTTAACAGTTTTCTTTTATTGGTAGTTTCTTTTTTAAACGTGCTGATAATATATAAAGAAACATACTTTTTTATGTAACCATCAAAATTATTATTCTTCTTGGAATCAAATCGGTTGTACCCATCCATGATCGCTAGTGCAGAGATCTGATGTAGATCAGCAGATTCAAAAGGTAAAGAAGAATAGTAGTTGTAAAACACTTTACTAGCTATTTTAAATGCATATCAGTAGTATTTGTCGATGACTTTGTTTATATCTAATAAATTAATCATAATTTCTTGTTGCTAACTTTCACAAGATAATTATGATTAAAACTGAAGATTATTGCTCTCTATTTTTTAGCGACTTTTTGTTAAGCAACACTTAGGTTATTTTTAGCTAAAAATTCCTTAACTTTTTTGACAACTTCTTCTTGACTTTCCAAATTAATTACTCGGTTAACTAATTCTTTACAATCAGAATATTTTAAGTTGTTTATCAATTCTTTTGCTTTAAGCATTGAAGAAGCCGACATTGAAAACTCTTTCAAGCCCATTCCTAATAGGATTGGAATTGCTAATGGTTCACCCGCCATCTCACCACACATTCCAGTTCACACATTGTGCTTTAACCCACCATCGATTGTCATCTTCACAATTCTTAATAAAGCTGGATTAAGTGGTTGGTATAGATAGTTTACATCTTTAGACATTCGGTCAACGGCAAACGAATATTGGATCATATCATTCGTTCCGATTGAGAAGAAATCAACATATTTAGCCAAAACATCACTCATCACTGCAGCTGATGGAATTTCGATCATAATTCCCACTAATGGCTTGCCATATTCAACCTTACGTTGATCTAATTCTTTTTTAGCTTCTTCTAGAATCTCTTTGGCTTTGAATAACTCTTCTAGATTAGCAATCATTGGGAACATGATTCCTAAACTACCAAATTTAGCAGCACGTAGTAATGCTCTTAATTGTGCTTTAAAAATATCTGGATTTTGGTTGGTAAAACGGATCGCTCTAAACCCTAAGAATGGGTTCATCTCTTCTGGGAATTGGTAATAATTTAATTTCTTATCCCCACCAATATCCAATGTTCTAATAATTACTGTTTCATTATTCGCATAATCTAATGCTTGCTTGTAAGCATTAAATTGAGTTTCTTCATCCGGTCAGTTAGCTGAATCCATATATAAGAATTCAGTTCTAAATAACCCCACACCCTTAGCACCATAATCATTACCTTTTAATAGGTCGATTGGTTTACCAATATTAACTGCTACGATCGTTTCATGACCATCTAGTGTTACAGCTTTAGGTGGTAAGTATTTCTTAAGTTTAGCTTGACTTTCGTTATATCTTTGTTGATCTTGTTTAAGAGTGGTAATATCAGCTTCACTTAGATCACTATAAACAACACCTTTACTTCCATCAATACAGATCAATTGATCGTGTTTAAGTGTTTCAGTAATTGTTTTTAAACTCAATACAGCAGGAATTTCTAGTGTTCTAGCCATAATCGCTGAGTGTGAAGTTCTCCCACCAATATTAGTAGCAAACCCTTTAACGTATTGTTTATTTAATAACGAAGTTTCAGATGGTGTCAGATCATCAGCAATAATAATCACTTCGTGGTTAATTGCTAATAGATCTGGCAACGCAACATTTAATAAGTTAGATAAGATCCGTTTTTTAACATCACCAATATCAGAAGCTCTTTCTTTAAGATAAGCATCTTCAATCCCTTCAAACATCGCTTTGGTTTGATCATAAATTTTAGAAACCGCTGTTGGCGCGTTTGCTAAATGGTCCTTAACTTCTTGTGAGATCTGATCAAACAACATGGGATCATTAACGATGTTAATGTGACCATCAAAAACGACCGCAATCTCTTCACCTAAGTTTTTTAGTGCGATCGTTCTTAACTCTCTTAATTGTTCAGAGCTTTTATCAAAAGCTTGCTTAATTTTAGTGATTGTTTCTTCTACTTCAGTTGGTTTAATCTTATTGTTGTCAAAATTAAAAACCGGAGCTTTAAGCACGTAAGCTTTAGCTATCGCTACTCCATTTGAAGCACCAATACCTTCGTATTTTTTCATAATTAAAATGTCTTATTAAACTAATATTAGTATTATATTTTTTTATTATATTTTAAGCTAAAATAATCGAAAATGAACGAATATAAATGACACTGACAACGGTTTTGTATTTAAGAAATTGTGCCAACAATTTACAACGGACATTAGATTATTTAAAAAACGAAAAATTAATCGTTTTATTAGATCAATCAGTTGATCTAACCAATGAGATTGTTGAAAAAAACAATTTAGATCCAACAATAGTTCATAAGCAAAAGTTTGATAACTTTGCAAACGGATTAAATTACCTTTTTAAGGAAAATTTAATTGAAACCGATTTTTATTATATTTTTGATGTCAGAAACGAACTTGATGAACAGTTGATTAGTGTCTTAAAGCAAAACCTAGGTGAACAAAAACTATATTTTTGAAACCTAAAGCGTTATCAAAAACTTTACAAACCTGTTAAATTTAAAAATCTTATTTGCGAAAACCTTGATTTTGTTAACACGGTTTTTTATAAGAAGGATATCATCCCTTTAAGTCTTTCACCTCATGGTGAATTAGCTTACTTTGATCTGTTGTTTCAACACCTAGATCAAGATCGTGCTTACCAATATCTTAAATTTGTGAGTTCAATTAATGAACCAGAATTATTTGATCCCAAATTAAGAAGATACAAAGTTGAACTAGAAGATCAAAATATTGCTTTCTTAAACAAGATGATTGCACATAATCATCAAGAATATCTTTGGTATTATTTCGAACACAACTTAGAGTTTGTTAAACGGATCGTAAAAAGAGGTGTTACTTTTGAGATCAATCGCAAAAGCTCTTTTTTCAAAACAAATGGGTTCAACCCGTTAAGTTTTTACAAACTAAATAAGAAATATAAAGAGTTATTTAAATTTGTAAAGCAGTAAGTTCTTTGTTTGACTAATCAAATGGGCTATTGGCCCGTGGTCATGATCATGATCCATCATACCCCCGTGATCATGTTCAGTATGAGACAGGTTGTGTACTGACAAGATTAAGATTGCAAAAACCAAACCAAAAGCAAACGAGATTAACATCTTATATCAGTCTGCGGTTTTCATCGAACGGTTATGAATAAATTCAGGTACTAACTCAATAACTGCTAAGAAGGTGATGATTACCCCACCACTAGCATTAACTAATGGAATGATCCAACCTACGTTTCTTAAGAAACGGTTTAAATAAGCTCCCACTATCATTATTGGGATAATTAATAATGTCGTGTAGAAGTTGTGAAGTGCAGCTTTAAATCTTTTTTCACCATACTGGATCTGACGGTAATGAATAATTACAACCTCAACAAGAATATGGAGATTAAAGGTAATAATAAAACCAAGGTTAATTTTAGTTGGATTCAGGGTTAATAAAGAAACTGTTCCCCCTAGGATAAAACCATCGATCGCTCGATGTGATAATAACAAGATGATTACTAATCAAGCTGCTTTAACATTAGGTTTGTGTTCTTTCATCTTGTGTTGTACATCTTCACCCTCGTTCATGATGTGTAAAGAATGATCATGGGTGTGGTTACAATGATCTTGTTTGGTAAAGTGGATGTACAAAAATCTGAATGAGATTACTAGTGTCAGACCTAAGATTGCCCCACCAACAATGATGGCAATCTTAATTAAGGTTTGATTAACCTCGGTGTAACTACTTAAGGTGTTGTTGACAAACCAAGTTGCCCCATCTGTTGCTTCAAACAATAGACCTAATGTTCCAATACTTAATAATAATGCGGATGAAAATGCATAAAGATTAAACATTTGGTTTTGTTTTAACTTGGGTTTAATAAACATTAAACAAAAGATTAGCAGTGTTGGAACTGTTAATAAAAAAGCAACATAAATTAATAAGTTAATAAATATCGCAAGGTTCGTGTTATCGCCCACTGCTTGTGGCGTAATAAAGATATTGTTCATTTAATTATCTATGAATCCTATTACCAAAATTATACACAATTTTTGTCCTTATTTATAAAAGTTTTAAATAAAAAAATAGCTTGCTTTTTAAAGATAGCCCCATAAAACATAAAAAATATCCCAAATTTGGGATATTTTGTTCATCTTAACGTGGTTAACTAATCAACCATCTTATGTTCTTCTGTCATATTGATTGGTACTAACTTATGATCGACAACATCATATGCTTTACCAAATCCCAAGTTCACACGACCCTTTTTTAACTTGACTTCAAATAGTACAAATCCAGCAAACTTTTTAAGCATATTAGCCACTCTAGTTTCCACTGGATTTTTTGCTAAATTATCTAACAATTCATTCACTAAATTTTGATCATTAACTTGTTCAAAATCTGCTACATATTGCGCTGTTTTTCTTAAATATTCAGATCTGTCTACAGCGCTATCTTCAATCAATAAAACCCCTAAGTTTTGATTGTTAAAACTGATGTTTTGATAATGCTGAGCAACTTTTGCTAAATAAACATATAATTGGTTGTTTTTACGGTACAACACTGTTGTACTACATGTTAATTCGTTATCTTTATTTCTAGTTGCTAAATGAATACTTCTAAAGTTACTTTTAAAAAACTGATTATATTCTTCTTGAACACTATCAAGATTAAGTAAATATTGAGCACGTTCATGCATCTCAATCATTACGTACTTAATCTCACTTAAATCTTTAACTTTTCTTTCAAAAGGAATTTCGATCTTTTGGTCATTAACCAAAACGATCATTTTTTCTAAATCCAGATCAATTAACTTAATTGTCTGGACAGCTTGGTTTTTTACGTAATGACGATAGATGATATTTAAAGTATCTAAATGATCGTTATTTACGTGTTCAATAATATCTTGTTTGTTCATTTTTTCTTTATCTTTCGGTGTTACTTAGTTATACCAGTTTTAGCGATAATAACAACGAGAATAACCGTTAAAATAACTGAAATCAATAGACCAGTAATAACCGAACTTAAGATTGGGTGATTTTCTTTAAATCTAGCTAAAGCTGTTTGTTTTTTAGCATTAGGATCTTGGTTGTGTTTTTCTTCCTTTTTTTTCTTTTGTTCTAATACTTCTTCACGTAGTGAAAGTAGTTCATCATCTGCAACATTAACATTGGTATAGAAATCTTCAATATTAATGTCGAATTTAGCAGCTTGTCAAGCAGATTTTTTTTGTGCTTGTGGGGTGCTAAATTTAGTAAAAGAAGCAGAACGATCCTTAGGGCTGCTATAAGGCACGTTGTGGATTGAACTCTTCTTATTATTAACCTTACGAGTGCCTGTTGATTGGTTTGTTGCTTTAGATTTTTTCTGACGTTTTTCTAATTCTTGTAAGTGTCTAGTACGTGAAAAAACGCCACCTAGGTGGCTCACACCTTCAAAGCTAAAGATCCCGGTTTTATCATATTTAACCTTGCTTTCATGGTTTGATAAAACCGTATAAGCACATTTGATCTCTTTTTTTAACCATTCGTTAGCTTCTGTCTTGGGATTAGTTGAGTATTTTAATTTCAAAATACTGTACAGCCGTTTTAATTCGTCAACAGAAGTTTTTTTATTTGCCCCTAAGATTGTGTATAAATTTTTAGGTGTATTAGGGTCTGTTTTGGTGGCAGTTTTATTTGAACTAGAAGGTGGTGTGTTGCTAGCTTGAGAACCAAAAGGTGGTTTATTGGCTTTTGAAGTTGTCTGCTGATTGTTTTTGATGTTTGTAAAAATCTTACTAAAGACATCTTTAGTGTCAACAAACTCAGTTGAATCATCTACATCATCCTCACTGTCATAAAGATCTAATTCGAACTCATCGTAGTCCCTACGTGTTTTCTCGTCACTTAAAACTTCATAAGCTTCGTTAATCTTTTGAAACAGTTCGAGTGATTGGGGGTCACTACTGACATCAGGGTGGTATTTTTTTGCAAGTTTTCTGAACGCTTTTTTAATATCACTTGAAGAAGCATTAGTGCTGACACCTAATATTTCATAATAATTTTGTTCTTTCACTAACCACCTCAAACAGCCTGCGGATTATACATTTATTATAATTAATTGTTATTCTTCACGTACGTGCGGGAAAAACAAGATATCTCTGATTGATGTTGTCCCTGTTAACATCATCACTAAACGGTCTACGCCAATGCCCAAACCACCAGTTGGTGGTAGGCCATTTTCTAGAGCTTCTAGGAAATCTTCATCCATTTCAGAAGCTTCATCATTACCCTTTTGTTTTTCTTCTAATTGCTTTTCAAATCGTTGTCTTTGATCGATTGGATCGTTTAATTCACTAAACCCGTTAGCTAATTCTTTACCAAACGCAAATAGCTCGAATCTTTCGGTATATCTTGGATCTGAATAATCTAATTTTGATAACGGTGAGATCTCTACTGGATGGTGGGTTACAAACGTTGGTTCAACCAATTTTTTCTCGCAAAATTCTTCGAAAAATAAATTGATAATATGACCAATTGTCTTCTCATGCTCTTTAACATGAACCTTATGTTTTTTAGCTAAATCTAACGCTTGATCTATTTTTTTTACTTGCGTAAAATCGATTCCAGTTTCTTGTTTAACTAATTCAGTCATCTTAATTCGTTTGAATGGTTTATTCCAATCAATCGTTTCATTCTTGATATTAGTGTGACTAATACCAATTGCTTTGGCAATATACTTAATTATAGCCTCGGTTAGTTCCATCATGTAGATATAATCAACATAAGCTACGTAAGTTTCAACACTAGTAAACTCAGGGTTGTGAGTTGAATCCATCCCTTCGTTTCTAAAACACTTACCAATCTCATATATCTTTTCAAAACTTCCAACGATAAGTTTTTTAAGAGGTAATTCAGGAGCAATTCTTAAATAATAATCACGATCAAGTGCGTTATATCTTGTTACAAAAGGCTTAGCAGCAGCTCCGCCGATCTGCGCATGTAAAAATGGTGTTTCTACTTCTAAAAAACCGTTTTCATTAAAGTATTGGCGCATTGCTGCAATAATCTTTGAACGATAAACGAATCTTTCTTTTGATTCCTTATTATAAACTAGGTCTAAATAACGTTTTCGTGAACGGATTTCTTCATCAGCGATCCCGTGGAATTTTTCAGGTGGTACTCTTAAAGATTTACTGATAATCTTTAATGATTCCAGATCTAATGAAAGTTCATTAGTATTGGTTTTCATTGGTTTACCAGTAGCACAAACGACATCACCTAAATCTAAATAGTCATTGAAATACTTAAACAGATCAGGTTGTTTATTTTTATTTATATATAGTTGTAATTCTGAATGAAAATCTTGAATTAGAATAAATGTTCTTCTAATCAAGATTACACGCCCACTAACAGTAATTGGCTTATCCAGTTGCATCTCTGCTAACTGTTCTTTAGAAAATTGGTCGTATTTTTCTTTTAAGCTTTTTGTGTTATGAGTGTTAGCAACTTTTGTAACCTCGTATGGGTTTTGTTTAGATTCAATTAAACGGTTTAGTTTATCTAAACGAACTAGTTCCTGATCGTTAAGTTTTTTAGACATAATTATTTTTAAATAATGGCTTTTCTATTATATTAAAAATTAATTTCTTAATTTTTTTGCTTTTTCCAGTCTTTTGACATATCTTGATTAGAATGAAAAAAGCTTATTTACTACTAAGTGCATTGACACTACCATTAACGAGTTTTCAAGGTGGTTTTAGTTATAAAGCCACTGTTAATGAATTCAAATTGGTTAATCATAATAGCAACAATTCCACGGTTAGTTTAACCACAAGGTCTTCACCTGTTAATCTAACTTTTACTTTAAATCCAGATCGATCCAAAAATACTGTTGAATCGATTAAAGAACAGATCGTTAATTTAGCTGATCAACAATTTCAAAAGTATTTTAAGGAGGTACAAAGTTGGATTGATGAATTTAAGGAAGAGTTCCGTCAACTTTATCAGATCGATTCGGTTGAATATGTTGAAAGTCGTCTATATAATATCGATCGCGATACTCGTTCGTTTGAAGATATTTTAGATAACTCATGATTTGTAAGATCTAATGACGAAAGAACTGATAAATCTAGATCAGCATATGGTGAAATTAATAATTTTTGAACTTATTCTGATAGTAATAGCGCTAATTATGATTTTGCTGGAAAATATAATCCAACTTTTAAGAGTTATGTTGAGATTATTCATAATTACAGTCGTGTTACTAAGCAAATAGAAATTCCCAAATACGATGTTAAAAAGTTACCTCTGAGTGATCTTCAGTTAACCAATGGTTTTGTTAAATACAAAGCAAATCGGTCATTAAATGGTGCTTTTGATCCTATCCCTAATGCAAATAACCAATATTATGCTTTCACTAACGTTGATATATCAAGCGATAAATTTACGATTAGAGAAAAGAAATACACTGGGTGAGAACCTACTCTATCTGATCTGAATACAAATTTTGAAAAGAGAAAAAATCTTACAAGCGTCAAATTGTTAAGATGAAAAATTCATCCTGTTGATGCAGCTACTTATGAAAGGTTTACGATTAAACCTAACAAGAACATCTTTCCTGATGCAAGTAACTATACTGAATACAACAAAAGAAGGCTATTCTTTTGGAAACAACCTTCTGGAAACTGACGGATTGTCAACGACAGAGATTTAGTTAATGCAACAAACAACTGGTATTACGGATCTGGTTATCGAATTATCCAAACCAGACCACAAGATTTTGATCGGCTATATGATCTTAAAGATTCCCAAAAAACTTTAAATATTAATATTGATCAAAGATCAAAATTAATTAGTTCAAAATATAACATTTTTGCCGATTATTTTGTGCTTCCAGATAATTTTACTTACAAAACTCTTAACTTTAATATTACTAATAAAACTGTATTTAATGGTTATAGAAATTTAATTAATTTGTTTCTAAATAACCTTAAGTTGGTGAATGATGCGATCGAATTAAGAGACAATTATATTTATTCTAAGGTGGATTCTAATTTACAGTTTGGGTTTTGATATAACGATCGATTAATAAAACTAATTGATCATATTAGAAAAATTAGAAAATACACGGTAAATTCAACACAAAATAAATATAAAAACTTGGCTTTAGATTATGCTGATATCACAAGTTTGGAAAGAAATACTTCAAAAGAATTTTTCAACAACTTGATAGGCGGCAAGGGTAGAAATTATGTTAGTAATTTCCAGAGAGAGTTGTTCTATTTCTTAGGGATAACTACAAACGAAATAGATGATTACCAATACAATTTCATCATTAGTCTTCCACAACTATTTGATGATTTTAACCGAACCACCAAACTGGTTGCCGATATTTATGTAGGATCTAATAAAATTTCTGATCGGATTTTAATTTCTAACAACGATATCAAGATGATCGACATTAATTTAGAAGAAATAAGAAATCAAATTCCGCAATTAGATTCAAATAGAAATAGGTTACAATTAAAGTTAGATAATTTGCGTTTTGTAAGTCAAGAAATTGATGATAACAACGGTAAAATCAGCAATTTTTTAAACATTCAAAATGATCATCTTATTTTCAAAATAGATGATGTTTCAGTTAAATTAAATCTAAACTATCGATATGATTTTTTGAACATTAAATATAAAAATTCGATTGCTCAACTAAATGATTTTAATGTAAATACATTCGAACCTCTGTATGCTAGTGATTTCAATCATAAAATTGGTGTTGAAAGATCGCTTAATATTAGTGATATCTTAATTGATTCTTATAAATCAATATACCTAAATTCTAATAGTATTTATATTAACCAAGACGGAGTTTACTCACCCGATCAAGGCATATGAACAGGTCATGATCTAACCATTATGTCAAGACTTGCAGATCGTTACAGTCTCAATTTTGTACCTAACGATGTAACTGGAGAGTTTTGATCTATCATTAGAGTTTTAAACGGTAATGACTTTGCTATTCCTGGAACCGAAATGAATCCGGAATTAATTCCCAATAGACTTTATTTTCTTAAGAATGACGAGAATTTTAAAGCTAAATTCTATTTAGTAAAATTCAAAGCTTTTGATAAAGTGATTGATGTCAATAAATCTAGAGTAAGTTTTGATCACGAAATTGTTCCGATAATCAAACTAAATTATGTTAATAATGATTTTGAAATCAGGTTACTAACTGATTACGATAATAATCTTTTGTCTGACCAAACTATTAATCTGAGAATCAATCAAGAATTTTCTATTCGTAAAGAAGATTCAATGAAATTAATTAAGGTTATCGAACCAGTTTTAGCTGCTAGCGGTTTAAGAATTCTTAATAATTCAATTGAAGTAAACGAACGTGCTAACCAACTAAATTTCACTTTATATTCTTTAGATAAGATCGAAAAAACTGCTTTTAATCCGATCACTAATTTTGATTTAGTGTTTGAAAAAGAAAACAACAATATCTTCAAAATCATCGGTAAATTTGATAATAATACCATCTTTAATTTAAATTATCAAGTGACTATTTCAGACGACAAGATTACTTTAGAACTATTAACTCCTGATCTGTGAAACTTAACGCCTGTTATCAACTCAAAAGCAAAAATTACTAACTGATTAAGAATGAACTGAATAAATATAATTTAACTGTCCGTTCGTGAGATAACTTTGATCTTGCCAACAAAACAAATGAGATTGAACTAATTAATACTTCTGCTAGTTCTTTTGATGAAAATGATGGTGATATCCCTCGTGAAGAGATCTTAAGAAACAATCAACAAAATGACCAAGTTCCAACAAAAGATAATGCTACCTCTAATAATCACCAAAAAGATAAAATTGAAACTAAAGAAGCCTCTTCTATTAGTTTTGATCTAAGCGATAAGAGAAATCTAATTATCTTTATTGTAAGCGTTTCACTAATCTCTTTAGGGATAATTGGTGGAGTTGGTTATGGAATTATTAAATTAATGAAGAAGAACAAAAGAAAGGTACAGAAATAATAATAAAAAAACGACACCAAATTAATGGTGTCGTTTTCTTTGCGTGATATTTTCCTATTCTTGCTTGCGCTACCTTTGGCTCCATGATGCTTAACTTCTGGGTTCGGAATGGGACCAGGTGTTTCCATCACGATATCGATATCACACACATTGCTCTTTGAAAAACAAAATACAACAAATCATATTAGATAAAAAAACAGCTAATGTTTTTGATCAAATCTAAGTCCTCGAATTATTAGTACTAATCAGCTAAATACCTCGCGGCACTTACACCTTTAGCCTATCAACGTCGTAGTCTACAACGATTCTTACTCCATTGCTGGAAGGGAAGATTATTCTTAAAGTCGGTTTCACACTTAGATGCTTTCAGCGTTTATCCGTTCGACACGTTGCTACCCAGCGGTGCAGTTGGCACTACAACTGGAGCACAAGAGGTGTCTTCACTCCGGTCCTCTCGTACTAAGAGTAAATCTTTTCAATCTTCCTGCGGGCACAATAGATAGGGACCAACCTGTCTCGCGACGGTTTGAACCCAACTCACGTATCTCTTTAATCGGCGAACAGCCGAACCCTTCGAACCTGCTTCAGCTCGAGGATGAGATGAGTCGACATCGAGGTGCCAAACACTGCCGTCGATGTGAACTCTTGGGCAGTATCAGCCTGTTATCCCCAGAGTAGCTTTTATCCGTTGAGCGATGGCCATTCCATACTGAACCACCGGATCACTATGACCTAATTTCTTACCTGTTCGACCTGTTAGTCTCACAGTCAAGCACCCTTATACCATTACACTCTTAACACGATTTCCAACCGTGCTGAGGGTACCTTTGCACGCCTCCGTTACCTTTTGGGAGGCGACCGCCCCAGTCAAACTGCCCGCCTAACACTGTCCTATTGCTGGATAACAGCAACTAGTTAGAGAAGAATTTAAACAAAGGTGGTATTCCACTGGTGACTCCACAACTCCTAGCGAAGTTGCTTCAAAGTCTCCCACCTATTCTCTATATGTCTAAACTCTGCCCAATATTAAGTTACAGTAAAGCTTCATGGGGTCTTTCCGTCCCGTTGCGCCTAACGGGTGTCTTCACCCGTACCTGGATTTCACCGAGTCTATAGCCGAGACAGTCAAGAGATGGTTACACCATTCAAGCGGGACGGAATTTACCCGACAAGGAATTTCGCTACCTTAGGACCGTTATAGTTACGGCCGCCGTTCACTGGGGCTTCAGTCGGGAGCTTTGATTGCTCTAACACCCTTCTTTAACCTTCCAGCACTGGGCAGGTGTCACCCCATATACATCATCTTGCGATTTAGCATAGAGCTGTGTTTTAGTTAAACAGTCCCCCCTCGTTCTTCACTGCGGCTCAACTGTTACATTGAGCATCCCTTCTTGCGAACTTACGGGATGAATTTGCAGAGTTCCTTAGCTATAGTTCACTCGCTAACCTTAGGATCTTCTCCTTGACCACGTGTGTTCGTTCTCGGTACTGGAAACAAATAGTTAACCCTAGAAGCTTTTCTTGGAAGCGTGATGTATGCATCTTCGCTACTTGCAAAGCGTTCACTCGTATTCATAAGTTGTCCTTAAAAAAGGCGGATTTGCCAACCCTTAAGACTTCTTATTTAACCCCAAATCCGATAATGGGGATGCATTAACCTTCTCCGTCACTCCATCAGCTATTTGTTTGTACAGGAATATTAACCTGTTCTTCCATCGACTACGCATTTCTGCCTCGCCTTAGGTCCAGACTAACCCTGGAAGGACGACCCTCGTCCAGGAAACCTTAGTCAATCGGTTTGAGAGATTCTCACTCTCAAGCGTTACTTACACCGGCATTCTCACTTGTATACAGTCCACCAATCCTCACGGTTTGACTTCATCCCATATACAACGCTCGTCTACCACTATCATTCTTACGAATAATAATCCATAAATTCGGTAATATGCTTAGCCCCGTTACATCTTCGGCGCAAAAACACTCGACAAGTGAGCTGTTACGCACTCTTTAAACGATGGCTGCTTCTAAGCCAACATCCTTGCTGTTTAAGTATTTTAACAACCTTTTCCACTTAGCATATTTTAGGGACCTTATTTAATGATCTGGGCTCTTCCCCTTGTGACAATGAAGCTTATCCCCCACTGTCTGACTGCAAGAATAAATCAATTGGCATTCGGAGTTTAATTGTATTCAGTACACCAAGGCGGCGCCATCATACATTCAGTAGCTCTACCTCCAGTTGATCATGATCTTACGCTAGTCTTAAAACTATTTCGACGAGAACCAGCTATCACGGATTTCGATTGGAATTTCACCCCTAGTCACAGGTCATCCGCTGTCGTTTCAACGAAAGTCGGTTCGGTCCTCCATTAGATGTTACTCTAACTTCAACCTGCCCATGACTAGCTCAACCCGTTTCGGGTCTATAATAACAAACACTTTAATTCGCTCTATTCAAACTCGCTTTCGCTTCGGCTTCCCTTCTAAAGGTTAACCTGCTTGCTATCATAACTCGCCGGCTCATACTTCAAAACGCACGCCATCACACATTAATGTGCTCTGACACGTTGTAGGCATATGGCTTCAGAATCTATTTCACTCCCATCCCTGGGTTCTTTTCACCTTTCCCTCACGGTACTATACGCTATCGGTCACTAGTTAGTATTTAGGCTTGCCCAATGGTCTGGGCGACTTCCATCAAGATAACGTTTCTCGATGTACTCAGGATCCTGCTAGGTATTAAACCAATTTAAGATACGGGGCTATAACCCTTTATCGCGTAGCTTTTCAACTACTTCTCCTATCAGTTCAAAGTCCACATTGCAGTCCTATAACCCCAAGATAAATCTTGGTTTGGCCTGTTCCGCTTTCGCTCGCCACTACACACGGAATCTCTTTCGATTTCTTTTCCTGTTGCTACTGAGATGTTTCACTTCACAACGTATTGCTTTTAGACCCTATGTATTCAGATCTAAATAATTAATATCACTATTAATCAGGTTCCCCCATTCGGACATCTACGGATTATCGCTTCCAACCAGCTCCCCGTAGCATTTCGCAGGTTTGCACGTCCTTCATCGCCTTCTAGTGCCAAGGCATCCACCATAAGCCCTTAGTAACTTATGTATTTGATCCATTAGCTATTTTTATTGAATCTATATTATATGAAATTTGATTTGATACTTTAATCAAATTTCGGACTAGAAAGATTTGTCGTATTCAGTTTTCAAAGAACAATGTAGCAGTTTTTTCGACTGCGCTATATAATTCTACCAGAATTTTCAGAATCTGGATAAATTATTTTGCTTTTTTAATTTAAATCAACTTTTTGTTAGGTCTTAAACGATTAGTTCTCTTCTAACAGTCCCACTCATAAAACTCAGCAGTTTGGTTTGATCTCTAAATAATTAAAAAATATAGGCATGGAAACCTAACCATGCCTATATCTATAAAATGCGGAGATATGTTGAAAACTAGAAAATATTCTTAAATTAAATAAGGAAAAAATGATGAATTAAAAATTTTTTATATAAAGGATAACAAGGAATTTAAAAACTTTAACAATTGTCGAATTTAGAAACTAGTTTTTAAAACCAATTAAGTCTAGTGCATCTTTAGTTACTTTTTGAATGTTAAGTGCACTCTTATCAAAAGCTGCTTGTTCTTCTTGGCTTAATTGTAATTTAGAGTGTAACTTCCATCCGTGCTTGCCAACAACTGCTGGAACTGTGAAGTAAATGCCAGAAGCAACATACTTATCATCTAATTGAACACCTACACCTAAAACCGTATTTAAGTTGTAAATGTATGCTCGAGTAATTAATGACATTGATTCAGCAATACCAAAGTAAGTAGCTTTTTTAAACTTAATAATTTCAAATGCTTCTTTAACTACTCTTGAGAAGATATCTTTAACGTATTCTTCTTTAATCTTACCTTCAGCAATTAGTTGCTTCATTGGTACGTTACCAACTCTAAATACTGATCAAGGAACGATTGCACCTGAACCGTGTTCACCAACAACGAACCCTTCAACAGAGTCAGAATTAACACCTAAAGCTTCAGAGATCATCTTTCTGGTTCTCATCGTTTCAAGTTGACAACCTGTAGAAATAATCTTGTGTGGATCAAAACCAGTAACTTTTTGATAAACACCAGCCATTACGTCACATGGGTTAGTTGGAATAATACTTAGTCCCTTAAAGCCAACACGCTTTAGCTCTAAAGCAATTTCGTTAAGAATCTTAACGTTGGCAGTCATTAATTGTAGACGGTCAGTAAACACTTCACCATCAGCAGTTGGTACAGTTGGAATTGAAGCAGTAATCGCTACAACATCAGCATCTTTTAAATCGTCGTATGTTCCAACATTAAATGTAGATCCGTTATGACTTTTTAATGATTTAGAGTCGCGTAGGTCTCTTACGTGACCATCAGCTAAATTAGTGTTTTTATCAACAAGTAAGTAATCAGCTTGAACTCCTTGTTGTAATAGGTCAAGAATGTACGTAGATCCGACAAATCCACATCCGATAACAGCTATTTTTTTCATATCTTATGATTTCTCCTATACTTTCTTTTAGGTTACAGTTTTATTCTATGTAAAATAATTTATTTACATAGGATAATTAAGGATTTATAAGAGATTTTGGATAACAATCTTAAATAAAGATTTTCAAAAAAATCCTGTGTTTTATTTTTTTTAGTTTAGGTAAATAAAAAAAAGAAAATCCTAGAGTGTTAGGATTTCTGCTTGATCTTCTTTAATTAAAACCATATGTTCTCAGTGACAAACATATTGGTTTTTATTAACTGGTTTGACCGATCATGAATCATCGGGATCAATATAATAACGATTATCTTTTTCAAAGAACATCGGTTCAATACAGATCACCATATTAGGTGTTAATAGTTCACCTGATTTTTTTGTTCCATAATTAAGGATAATCGGATCTTCATGGATCTTGATCCCACAACCATGTCCGCCAAAATCTTTAATTACACTATAGCCATACTTTTTGGCATACTCTTCTGTTCAGATCCCAAGATCGTTAGTTGTTGTTTGGTTGGGAACGATCTTTTTTACTAGCTCAAAGATACAATTGTGGGTGACTTCACTTAATAATTTTTGCCGGGGATTAACATCAGGACCTAAGATTGTAAATGCTGAATCACAATAATAATTATCTAACTCAATCCCAATATCGATCGTCAGTTTATCTTTACTGGTAAAGATCTCATCATTTGCTAACCCATGGATGATCGTTTGATTTAAAGATAAACAATGATAACCCTTAAAACCTAGATAACCATGATAACAACTATTAGCATGATGTTGACTAACAAAATCTCTTAGCATCTGATCGATCTCTTTTAACGATTTATTTTTGATGTAATCAAAATTAAATTGTTTAACGATCTTCTTATAGATCTGGGCTGCATTCTTAATCTTTTGGATCTCGTTAGGATTTTTTATGTAAATCATCTAATTATTATTATTTGTTAACGATCTCTAAAACAAGCTTGTATAACTCTTCAAAACTCTTATTAGCATCAACTACGTGTAATAAGTTTTTCTTCTTGTAGTATTCGATTACTGGTTTAGTTTGTTCGTTATAAACGTTGATTCTAGTGCTTACCACACTAGGATCATCATCTTTTCGATGGATTAATTCAACTTTACAAAGATCACAAAGATTAGCCACTTTAGGTTTAAAATCAACCGAATTAATATTGTAAATTCGTTTACATTGTGGACATGATCGACGTAAACTTAGTCGATTGATGATCATATCTCAATCGGTTGGTTGTAATAAGATGACGTGAGTAAATTTGATGATCTCATCAATGTATTCACATTGATTAAGTGTTCTTGGATACCCATCAAAGATAATCTTATCTTGGGATTGATTTTTATGGTAAAAATCAGCTACCGTACGGTTAGTTAACTCATCTGGGACATAAAGTCCGTTATTAATATAACTTTTGATCTCTTCAGCTAAAGCGGTTTTTTCTTCTTTAGCATAAAAGCGAAATAGATCTCCGCTTGAAATGTGGAAAAAACCGTGCTGTTCTTTTAAATAAGAAGAGATCGTCCCTTTACCTGTTCCAGGTGCACCTAGAAAAATTAATCTTATCACAGTTGGCTCACCTCTAATGGATCACTTGGATTTTTCTTTTTATCTTGAGTTGGTTCAACTTTTTTATGTTGGCCTAATAAACCATATTGATCGTGTTCAAGATTTGGTTTATTCATATAATCATTTAATGATAGTTCAGCTTCAATTCGGTTGGCAATATCTTTGCGTAACCGTTGGTATGATGTTGTTGTTGCTGCTGATCTTAGTGAACGATACAGTTCCATACTAGCAGAGACCATGATGATGATCCCCGTACCACCAAGCGATAAGGTGGTTGGTACGTTAAGTACTAGCGAGATGATATAAGGAATTACAGCCACAATTGCTAAGAATGGTGCACCAATAAAGTTAATACGCATTAACACTTTAGTGATGTGTTTTTCTGTATCTAATCCTGGTCTTACCCCAGGAATAAATTTGTGCGACTTATTGAAATTCTCAGCAAGTTGTTCTGGGTTGATCTGAATATAACTATAAAAGAATGTGAAGATGATGATTAAAATCACATATAAGCTAATCCCTACAGGAGTTCTTAGTGATAAGTAATCTTCAACAAATCATCTTGCTTCAGATTGTGGTTGGAACTCAGCAATCGTAATCGGAATTGACATAATTGATGAAGCAAAGATGACGGGAATTACCCCAGCTGCATTTAGTTTAATTGGTAAGTACGGTAATTTTTCATTACCTAGTACCATCCCTTCACCAGTTTGTTGGATCGGGATCCTTCTTGTTGATGAGTTGACAAAAGAAATTGCTAACAATAAGACCAAGAAGGCTAAGAAATACAAGCTGAAGTTAATCGCTGAAGTTAAGATCGGGTTGGTACTAATAATCACCCCACCTAAAACCCTGTACATAACGATGAATCCATCTGGTAATCTTGCTAGAATCCCTGAAAGAATCAATAACGTAATCCCATTACCAACACCTTTTTTAGAGATAATATCCCCAATAAAGATCCCAATATACGTACCAGCTGTCATCGTTACGATATAAAACGCTTGGTGTAAGATACCACCATTTTCAAAACGGATTGCTCCGTTTCTTTGGTTATTGATTAAAGCAATAATGGCAAATGCTTGAACTACTGCAAACGGTAGGGTTACAAAGCGGGTAATCAATTCGATTCTTCTTCGGCCCAATTCACCCGATTTTGCTAACTTACTTAGTGGGGGAATTAAGTCAGTTGATAACAACTGCATAATAATTTGTGCCGAGATGTAT
This sequence comes from Mycoplasmoides gallisepticum, assembly GCF_900476085.1. Lineage (NCBI taxonomy): Bacteria > Bacillati > Mycoplasmatota > Mycoplasmoidales > Mycoplasmoidaceae > Mycoplasmoides > Mycoplasmoides gallisepticum. Next base: position 73,082 of record NZ_LS991952.1, on the reverse strand, counting down.
GGTGAAATTCCCACTGCAAACAGTGACAATTGACTTAAACCACCACCACCTAATAAATTAAATAGGTCAAAAAAGTCACTCACACCATTGTTCAGATTATTCTTGTTTTGACTGATCGTAATTCCAGGTAAAGGAATAACACTGATCACTCTAAATAACAAAATCAAGAACAGTGTGACAAAAACAGAGATTACGAAATCTCTGTTTCTTAATAACTTGATAATTTTTTGACCTAAAAGATTTTTTGAGTTAGTTTTTGCCATCTTTTATGTTTGTTAAATTAGTTCAATACTACCACCAGCAGATTGAATTGCTTTTTTAGCACCTTCAGATATTTTATTAATCTTTAAGTGAATTTTTTTGTCGATCTTATTACCAATTACTTTAATTGGTTCGTTAGTTTTACTACTAATAATACCGTGCTTAACTAATAATTCACGATCGATTGTTGTTTCATTTAATTTAGCAATAATATCTAATGAAACTGATAAGGTTTGCTTTTTAAAACCTACTGTTTGAAAACCAAATTTTGGTAAACGGCGGTATAAAGGGGTTTGACCACCTTCAAAACCAGGACGAGTTCGTCCTGACTTACGTGCTTTTTGACCTTTTTGTCCACGTCCAGAAGTCTTACCTAAACCAGAACCGTGCCCACGCCCAACAACTTTCGCTTTATGATTTCTTGATTTGGGAGCACTTTTTAATTCATGTAATTTCATTAATTAACTCCTTTATTATAATTCTTTTAATGATTTGCTTCTTAATTTCGCGATTTGTCTAGGTGTGTATTGAGATGTGATCCCATCCATTGTTGCTCTCACCATATTAATCGGGGTGTTTTTACCCATGTTTTTGGTGTAAACATCAGTAAATCCAGCTAATTCAACCACGGCACGAATTGCCCCACCAGCAATAATTCCTGTACCTGAAGGTGCAGGTTTAATTAATACTTTAGCAGCACCTGAACGACCTAAAACATCGTGGAATAATGTCCCGTGTTTGTTCATAGCGATCTTTTGCACGTTGTTTTCAGCCATCTTTAAAGCTTTTTTAATTGCGTTGGGAACTTCGAGTGCTTTAGCAATTCCAAAGCCAACACGACCTTTACGATCACCCACAACAACTAAAGCACTAAAACGCATTGTACGACCACCTTTAGTCGTTTTTGAAATTCTTGAGATCTTTACGATCTTTTCTTCAAATTCACTCTTAGTGCGCTTTTCGTTTTTTCTTTTATTACGTTCGTCAGAACTACGTGAACTGTTTTTCTTATTATTGTTAACACTATTATTGTTAACACTAGCTGAACGGTTGTTAGGGTTAGCATGGTTAGCTTGTGGGTTAGCTCCACTTGCTTTTTTAGTTTCTGCGCTATTGTTTGTATTTGGTTTTTTGTTATGTTTAATATCTTCCATAATTTAAATTATCCTAGAATTTTAAACCAGCTTTTCTTGCAGCGTCTGCAAGTGCAGCAATTCGGCCATGGTATTTTGAACCACCGTGATCAAAGGTGATCTCATCAATCTTCATTTTTAGTAGCTTATTGGCAATATCAGTACCAACAACAGCCGCATTTTCTTTATTTCCGTTAACTAGATCTAAACTAACAGAAGAGCTTGAAGCAATTATCTTGTTTTGGTTAAAATCTCACACTTGTGCTGAGATGTGGCTGTTTGATTTAACCACGATCATTACTGGACGATCATTGTCAATTCTGCGAATTTTTTTAATCACCCGCTTATGACGCATCTGACGTCTTTCATTACGGTTCATATTAACTTGTTTCATAAGTTATTATTTTTTCCCTTCTGCGGTCTTACCAGCTTTACGAATAATTTGTTCGTTAAGGTATAACACACCTTTACCTTTATATGGTTCTGGCATTCTTCACTTACGGATCTGGATAGCAAACTCACCAACTTTTTGCTTATCAATTCCACTGACAGTGATCTCAGTGTTCTTATCAACAGTTACTTTTAGATCTTTTGGAATATCTAAATTAATTGGGTGTGAGTAACCTAATTGTAAATTTAAAACATTATCCTTTAAGCTAGCACGATAACCCACACCTACTAAGCGTAATTCTTTTTTAAAACCAACAGTTACTCCTTCTAATGCGTTTTTAATTAACGCATTGTAAGTACCATGTAACATCTTAGTTTGCTTTAATTCATCACCACGGGTTAGTCTGATTTCGTTGTTTTCTACGTTAACCTTAATTTTGCTGCCTTCTTTTAACTTAAGATCTAATTGACCTAACGGGCCTTTAACTGTTAATAGTTCTTTAGTTTGGTTAACACTAACATTGCTAGGAACTGTGATAACTCGATTACCAATTCTTGACATATCTTATATTAACCCTTTCTATCAAACATAAGCAAGCACTTCGCCACCGATCTTCTTGGCTCTTGCTAATTTATCAGTCATTAAACCTTCGTTTGTTGAAACGATCGCGATTCCTAAACCGTTTAAAACTTTCGGTAATTTTTCTGCTGAAACATAAATTCTTAAACCAGGTTTAGAAATTTGTTTTATTCCGTTTAGTGAACTAACGCGGTTTTCATCAAACTTAAGTTTGATCTTTAAAATTGATTTTGTTTTTTCTTTATTGTCATAGATCTCATAACCGCGAATGTAGCCTTCATTAAGTAAGATGTTTAAGATCGCAACCTTTAGTTTAGAAGCTTCAGTTTGTAACTCAACAATCTTAGCACGATTGGCGTTGTTTATTTTAGTTATGATATCTGCTACTGGATCAAAATGCATAGTTTATTATTAACCCCTGTTTATTATCATGATGATTTCTTAACACCTGGCAAGCTACCGTTGTAAGCAAGGTGTCTAAAGCATAAACGACAGATACCAAATTTACGATACACAGCATGAGGACGACCACAACGTTTGCATCTTGTGTAAGCTCTTACTTTAAATTTAGCATGACGTGCTTGTTTGATTTTTAATGATGTTTTAGCCATTTGCGTGTTCCTTAGTCTTAATTAAAGGCATTCCTAATTCTAATAAAAGACGGTGATTGTATTTAGCATTATCAGATGAAATTACTAACGTAACGTCGAATCCACGAATTTTCTTCACATTATCATAGATAATTTCTGGGAAGATGATCTGCTCTTTAATTCCTAGAGTGTAATTCCCTCTAGCATCAAATGCGCGGTTTGATAAACCTCTGAAGTCTCTTACGCGTGGTAGGGCAATGTTAATTAGTTTTTCTAAGAAGTTTCACATCTTCTCACCTCTTAGAGTTACTTTACAACCAATTGCTTGACCTTGTCTAATTTTGAAAGAAGCGTTTGAAGAGTGTGCTTTAGTAATGACTGGTTTTTGTCCACTAATTGCTTGCAATTCAGCTTGTGCTAGTTCTAATAGTTTTGCATCTTTAGTAGCATCACCAACACCCATGTTGATCACGATCTTTTCGATCTTAGGAACTTGCATTACTGAAGAAAAGCCAAATTCTTTTTGTAATAATGGAACGATTTTTGTCTTATATTTAGTTTTCAAATTCATTATTGACCACCTACAAGATTATTTGTTTTGCGAGATAAACGCACTTTTTTATTGGTTTTTGGATCAGTTCCATATTTAACTTTAACTGGTCTTACATCTTTAGCTTTATGATCTAATAAAGCAAGGTTAGATAGGTGGATTGGTGCTTCTTTTTCAATGATCCCACCTTTTTGATTTTGGGCATTTTCTTTGGTATGGCGTTTCACCATATTTATTCCTTCAACGATCGCGCGTTGTTCTTTAACGAATACTTGTAAAACGATCCCTGTTTTTTGTTTGTGCTTACCCGCTATGATAACAACCTTATCACCTTTTTTAATACGTTGCATTCTTTTACTCCTATAACACTTCGCTTGCTAAAGAAACGATCCGGTTAAATCCTTTATCTCTTAACTCACGCGCTACTGGTCCAAAGATCCGTGTTCCTCTTGGAGCAAAATCTTCACGGTTCTTAATAATTACACAAGCATTATCATCAAATGCTAGGTGAGTTCCATCTCTTCTTTGCGCACCTTTTTTAGTTCTTACGATCACAGCAAATAATACTTGACCTTTTTTTACTGTCCCTGAAGGGATTGCGTCTTTTACTGATACAACAACAATATCACCAACAGAAGCATATCTTCTTTTAGAACCGTTTAATACCTTAATTACACCAACTTCACGTGCACCGGTATTATCAGCGACGTTAAGTCTTGTCATAAATTGAATCATGAGTTCAAATATCCTCCTGTTTAATAATTATTTAGCTCGTTCTATAATCTTAGCAATTCTTCAACGCTTAGTTGCTGATAATGGGCGAGTTTCCATAATCAACACTTTGTCACCAACTTTAGCAGCATTTTCACCTTCTTCGTTGTGAACGTGATACTTCTTGTGAGAAATTACCAACTTGTGATAAAAAGGGTGTCTGTTTTTTGACTCAACCTTTACAGTAGCGGTTTTTTGCATTTTATCACTTACAACCACACCCATTAAAACTTTTCTTGAATTACGCATTTAGATTATCCTTTTTTCTTAGTTTTAGCTTTAACATTTTTCTTGTTCTTATTTGTAGTTGGTTTAACTGTTTCAGTTTTCTTAGGTGCTTTCTTCACTTTTTTAGTTTTTTGTTCTGGTTTTGGTGCAGCTTTAACTTTTTCTGCGTTTGCTAAGCGTTTTTCTTTATTTTGTTTTAATTTAGCAACTCTTAGTTGCTTGATCTTTTTAACTGATTCTTGGATCTCTTTTTGTTTAGTTTGTTCTTTAACAAAAGATGAAACCATTGCGTTGACATTAACTTTAACATCTCTTTCAGTTAAGATTGTTAGCACTCTAGCTAAAGTTTGTCTAGTTTCTTTAATAATATGAGTTTTATCTAGCTCACCTTGGGCTAATTTAAAACGATATTCTAATAAACGACCTTTTAATTGTGTAACTAATTGAATTAGCTCTTCGTTAGTTTTTGCTCTTAATTCTTTATTCATTATTGAGCCCCTTGTCTAGCAACGATCTTTCAGGTAACACCAAGCTTGTGACCAGCTCTTGTTAAAGCTTCTTTCATTTGTGCTTCTGGAATGTTTGCTACTTCAAACATCACTGTACCTTCTTTAACAACAGCTACTCAGAATTCAGGGTTACCTTTACCTGAACCCATTCTTACTTCTAATGGTTTTTTAGTTTTTGACATGTGTGGGAAGATTCTAATCCACATCTTACCAGTTTTCCCAAGTTGTTTTGAAATTGCAATCCGCGCACTTTCAATTTGGCGGGCATCAATTCAAGCACCATTAGTAGCCATGATCCCGTATTCACCAAAAGCAACATAAGAATTACCTTTAGCTTTACCTTCATAACTTACGTTATGAGGTTTTCGATATTTAGTTCTTTTAGGTTGTAACATCTTATTTACTCCTTAGCAGGTTGTTGATTTTGGTGGTTTTTGTTAAACTGTTTGTTTTTGTTATCTCGGTAATCTTTAGATTTATTTGAGTTTCTTCTTTGATGGTTAGCTTCACTACCTTTTGGTTTAACAATGTGTGCTTGTTTTTTGTAGAAATCTTTACCAAAAATTTCCCCACGGTTAATTCAAACTTTAACACCGATCACACCATAAGACATTTGTGCTTCTTCTAGTGCGTAGTCGATATCAGTTCTTAGGGTTGATAAGGTTACATTACCTTCAATGTACATCTTATCTCTAGCAATTTCCACACCGTTTAAACGACCTGAAACTAAAACTTTAATCCCTTTAGCACCAGCTTTTAATACGCGTTTAAGTGCTTGACGCATCGCTGTTCTTAATGGTGTACGATTTTCAATCGCATCAGCTAATTCTCTAGCCACGATCTTAGCACTTAATGAAGGGTTACCCACTTCAAGAACGTCAACATCAACTTTGATATGACGACCAACGATCTTGTTAATTGCTAATAAGATAACTTTGATGTTGGCGGCTTCTTTACCTAAGATAATCCCTGGTTGAGAAGCGTAGATGAAAACACGGATTGAAGTTTGTGTTCTTTCGATATCAACGTTTGAAATGAAAGCGCTGTGGAACTTCTTGAATAAGTAGTTTCTAATCTTTTCGTCCTGAACAATTCAGTCACCAGTTTGTTGATTAGTTTTAGCTACCCAACGAGATTGTCAGTTCTTATTAATTCCAAATCTTAAACCGTTAGAGTTTACTTTTTGACCCATATTTATTTCTTTTCTCCGCTAACTGATTGTTTTCTCTTGTTTTGTCCAAGAACACGTTTTTTAAGTCTAGTTTTGATTGCTTCTACTTCGTGTTTTCTTTCGTTTTTATCATCTGATAATTTGATCACGAAATTAGTTGATCTTTTTCTGATCATATCAGCTGAACCTTTTGCTCTTGGTAAGTTACGTTTTAAAGTTGGACCTTGGTTGGCAACAACTTCATAAACATAAAGTTTTTCAGCTAACATTGCGTGGTTATTTGTGGCATTAGCAATTACTGAATTAAGTAATTTTAAGATAATGCGAGCACCTTTTTTATCAGTATTAACTAAGATATTTTGTGCTTCTATTACTGATTTGTTCTTAATTAGTTGACAAACTAATCGTGCTTTTTGAGGTGAGATTCTAACTCTATTTTGTCTTGCAATTGCGATCATTGTTTATCTCCTATCTGTTAGAACTGTGTCCTTTAAATGTTCTTGTAGGAGAAAATTCACCTAGTTTGTGACCGATCATATCTTCAGTTACATAAACGTTAATGAATTTCTTACCATTATGAACAGCAAAAGTGTGACCAACAAAATCTGGAAAAATAGTACTTCTTCTAGATCAAGTCTTGATTATTTTCTTTTTTTGTTGTGCATTCATGTCTAATACTTTTTTGTATAAACTAGCTTCTACGAATGCACCTTTCTTAGAACTTCTTGACATTTATTTGACCTTCCAATTTCCTATTTAGAGTTACGTCTACGGATAATTAATTGCGTAGATGATTTTTTATTATTTCTTGTTTTAACACCCATGTGTCTTTTTCCTCATGGTGTTCTTGGAGCGTCACGACCTACCGGGCTGCGACCTTCACCACCCCCGTGTGGGTGGTCATTAGGGTTCATGGCAGAACCACGAACAGTTGGACGAATCCCTTTGTGTCTAGTTGTCCCCGCTTTACCTAATAGAACTAAGTTGTGATCAACGTTTGAAGCAATCCCAACAACAGCACGACAGTTCTTTAAGAATTTTCTAACTTCTTTTGAACCTAATTTTAGGTTGATGTATTTACCTGTATCATCTTTACCTAAGATCTGAGCATAAGCTCCAGCACTTCTAGCGATCTGAGCACCTTTACCAGGAGTCATTTCGATATTGTGAACCATTGTCCCTTCAGGGATGAATTCAAGTGGCATACAGTTACCTACTTTAATATCGATTGCTTGAGAAGATGAAACTACCTTATCACCTACTTTAATTCCTTGTGGAGTTAGGATGTATGATCGGTAACCATTTTCATAAGCGATTAATGAGATAAACGCACTTCTGTTTGGATCATACTCAATTGATTTAACTAAGGCAATCTTGTCATCATGTAGATTTCTTTTGAAATCAATGATCCGATATTTTCTTTTTGAACCGCCACCACGGTGTCTTACTGTGATTTTTCCTTGGTTATTACGACCAGAATTTTTCTTTTTCTTAGCTAATAAAGATTTTTGCGGAGTGTTAGTAGTTAACACTTTGCTGTAATCTATTGAGATCTTGTGATGAATCCCACTGTTTGATCGATTTACGATTTTCTTAACCGGCATAACTGCTTATTATTTATATTCCTTTTGCTTTGCGCCTGATATCTAATTATTTTTTAGAAGATGATTCTTCTTTTGGTTCTGGTTTTTCTCCAGTGATTGCTACTTCCACTCCGAATGGAACAGTGATGATTGCAATCTTTTCCAGTCTTGAATAACCTGGGTTTTGTGTTCCTGTGCGAACTCTAGCTGGTTTTTTAATCTTTGTATTAACAGCTATTGGAGTCACTCCATAAATTGCTTTGAAAGCTTGCTTAATGTAATTCTTATTGGCTTTGGCATTAACTAAGAAAGTGTACTTTCTTGGTTCTGATATCATGATGCCATAAGTTTTTTCAGTAAGTATTGGTTTAATAAGTACGTCAGTAATTTGCATGATTAGTTCAACCTTTCAACTCAGTTATTAATTGCACTTTTTTGCGCTAAGACACAGTTAGCATCAATTAAGTCTTTTACTGATACTTGGTTTCATAGTTTGTATGAAACGTTAGGTAAGTTAGCACTAGATTTTTCTAGGTTTTCGTTTTTTTCAAAAGCTACGATTAATACTTTTTTATTAACCTTAAGTTCTTTTAGTAATTTAGCAATTGCTTTTGTACTTGGTTTATCTTGTTTAATCGAATCAACTAATCCTAAGAATTCGTTGTTATTAACTTTAGAAGTAATTGCTGATTTGAAAGCTAATGAACTTACTTTTTTATTTACCTTAATTTTGTAATTACGATTTGGTTTAGGACCAAAAGCGATACCACCACCTACGTAATGAGGGTTACGAATCGAACCTTGTCTTGCACGACCTGTGTGTTTTTGTTGGTAAGGTTTCTTACCACCACCGCTCACTTCACCTTTTTTAAGGGTTGAGTGAGTCCCTTGAATTTGTGATAGGTTTTCAGCAAGAATTGCATCGAAGATTGCTTGTTTATGTACTTCACTAACAAGCAGTTTTTGATTTAGTTCGATTTCTTCTTGAACTTTTCCAGATAAATCGAATAATTTTATTTTAGACATGATTTGTAAATTTCCTTAAATTTCAATTATTCTTGTGCTTGTTCACCAGCTGGTTTGCTAGCCTTTTTATTAATAATTAATTTGTAAGTAAGAACTGTGTTTGGATTCTTTTTAGAAGTTGTAATTCTTACTTTAGAATTATTTGCTCCAGGGATAGCTCCTGAAATCATTACTGAACTTACTTCTGGTAAGAATCCAACGATTGACAAGTTTTGAATTGTAACAAGTTCATTACCATAATGACCTGACATCTTCTTACCCTTCATAACTCTTTGAGCTTGAGACCCTCCACGACCAGCTTGCACTGAACCTTGGAATCTGTGAGGATATCCAGCACCATGACCTTTTGAACCAATTTTAAAGTTTCAACGTTTGATTGCTCCAGTAAAACCACGACCTTTGGTTCTAGCTTGAACATCGACAACTTGACCTTCTTGGAATAGCTCTTCAACTTTTAATAGGTCACCTATTTTGTAACCTACCATTCCACGTACTTCTTCTAAGTACTTGTAGTTGTTAGTATTAGCTTTTTTAAAATGACCTAATTGCGGCTTGTTTAAGTTTTTTTCATCAGTTTGGTTAAAGCCTAACTGAACTGCGTCATAACCATCTTTTTCTTTGGTTTTAACACTAACCACTTGATTAGGTTCTACTCTCACTAAAGTCACAGGAATCAAACGACCGTTTTCTTCGAAAACTTGAGTCATTCCAACCTTTGTTCCAAATATTCCTTTCATATATTGAAAATCTCCTTATTAATCTATGTTTTTATAAGTAAATGCGTAATTCAACACCAGAAGGAATTACAAAACGTTTAAGTTTTTGAATTGTTTCGTTCTTTAAGTTTTTAATAATGATTAAACGTTTGTGTGTTCTTCTTTCGAATTGTTCTCTTGAAGCCTTATCAACGTGTGGTGAACGAATGATTGTAAAAACTTCCTTTTTAGTTGGTAATGGAATTGGACCACAAAATTTTGATCCAGTTTCTTTAACGATCTCAAAAATCTTTTTAACAGATTGATCTAATAATCTGCTATCGTATGATTTCAACTTGATTTTGATCTCAGTTAATTCTTTTTGCTTTTTTGCTTCTTCGCTTGATGTTTTGCTAGATTTAGCTTTTTGTTCTGTCATGTGTTGTCCTATTATTTATTATTAATGCTTTTAAAAAGTTACCTGATACTTGACAACGGTTTTTGGTGTATCAGCAATCTTTTCAAAACGCCAACTTGTAAATTATACCAGATTAATTATTTCTTAAAGAAGAATATGCTGCTTTAATTGGTTTTTTGCTTTTATCTTATATAATATTTAGGTAATAACTGGTTAGATTCCCAGTTAAACCCTTTAAAAATTCAATAAAATAGATCTTAATATAGGTAACAGATGCAATTAGGAACGATTTTAATGATCATAGTCTCGCTTTGATTACTACTGATCATTGCAACCTCTAAATTCTTTATTCGATTTGAAAACAATTACTGATTTTGATTTTTCATCGGTGGCTTCATGTTCTTTTACATGATAATTGGTAGACAGATCCAATTCTTGATTCCAGGTTGGAATGCTGCTGATGATAATAGCCCTTTTGCGGTCTCAATCAGACACTCAAGATTATTATTATTAGATATCTGTCCGTTCTTTGCGATCTTTGCTGGTTTTGGATTGATGGTAACTAAAAATAAATTAATAATCAGATCTGCAGCACCAATTGCTTTATTTGGTGGGTTAATTAACCTTTATGGGGAATTATTTAGATTAGCCAAACAATATACTGGTAAATTAGAAGCTTACCGTTTTATCTTCATTGGAATTGGTAATGACCAACTTTATTTCATTCTTCACGTGATGACAACAACTGTAGCATTAATGCTAATATGTTGAACGACTAAATGAACTCCAAGAGATATTCTTAATCAATACCTATTTATTGCGATATATGCTTGTTATGTATTAAGCTCTATCCAATTAGATCGCAAAATTACCAACAATGCAAACGGAATCTTAATTGCTGACTGATACATTGGTGGTGAATACCAATCTGTATCAAAAATCTTAAGAGTACCTTTCCCAACTGTGATCCCTGTTGGGGTTGTGATTACGATGGTTTCAATCACCCTAATCTGAGCAATGAGATATGGTGTTCAAGAATTAAATGCAAGAATCATTTATCCATCATTAGCTAAGAAGCAAACTAAATTCGATCTTAAATACATGTGAAAAAATCTTAAGTATAACTACTTAAAGCGAAGAAATAAGAGTAGATAGATAAAAAAACGTGAAGTTGAGAGATTCAAACTTCATGTTTTTTTGCCTTTTTATTAGTCTATTTTCTAATAAAATACCTTAATAATAAATCGATCTAGTGATCGCAAAAACAAGAGAAAATAATATCTAGAATTATAATCAAATAGTGTAACTAAATTTAAGAATGATTTATCAATTTCTTTTTACAAAAATTACACCTAAATAACAATAATAACATATCAATACGAAGTATTCAAATACTTTTCTATTTATTCCATCTAGCAGTCAAAAATTCTTAACAAAAAGTTTAACTCTTGATCCTTTTTGTTTCATTTATGATCTGGAAGATAGTGTCTTAGCTAAAGACAAAGAAGAAGCTTTAAAACAGCTTGCTGAGTTCTTGCTAACAAATAAGTTACAAAACGTTAAGTTGCCATCCGTTTAAATTCTGATAACTACATTCATGAATTAACTTATTTGTTAGATAAAAAAGTTAAATTTGATTATATCGTTTTACCAAAAGTTGAAAGCTCAGCCGTTTTGAAAGAAGCAATTAACTTCTTAAGAACTAAAAGAGCTACACAAAAACTGATTTTAATCATTGAATCTGCTTTAGGTTATTATCAGATTACTAGAATTAAATTTGGAAAAAGAACATTTAAATCATATCTTTGGTCTATTTGTCGGAACAAATGATCTTTCTTCTGATTTAAATTGCGAAATTGAATCTGAAATAGTTAATAAAATCAAATTAGATTTAGCATTGTATGCTAAATACTTAAATATTAACTTTATCGACGCGCCTGAATTCGATATTAACAACCAACAAAAAGTTTTCACAATAAAATAAACGTCATTACGTATAAAACATCAATTCACCCTAAACACCTTGAATGAATTGATTAAGTTTATTCAGTAACTCAAGAAGAGTATTTAAAAGCTAAAGAAGTAATTCAGATTCTTAATGAAAAAGGTGCTTACAATTTTGATAGGAAAATCATCGATAAGGCAAACCTTGAAAAGCTACACAAAGTTGTTCAAAAATACGAAGAACAACAAAAACGTCTAAATAAGTAGTTATTTTTAAGACAAAAACATTACTTTAAAACCTCAAAAGTTCTTTTGAGGTTTTTTTGTTCTTATTTTAAATCTGAGTGGTTTTCTCCGTGCTTTATCTTGTAATAAATAAGAGATTTCTTTGCCTTTAAAATCATTAACACTAATTTTCGTTGATGATATTTATGTTTTTACCTCAGTCTTCTAAAGTAATAGTAGATATCGTTATTGTCTACTAGTTGACTTAAAAATAAGTCATTTCTCTTTGAGCTAAAAGTTTAATAAAACATCTAAGAATGTAAAAGTTTACTAACTAAGATAAATCAATGAACTAAAGCTAAGCTAATACATCCCTTGAATGGTTTTATACGGTGCAACCTTTAATAATGATATTAGCTTTAAGAACGTACATTTATTAGGGACAACTAAGACTTATTTAAACAAATCAAAATTCAAAAAAAAATCATTTTATGGCGCAAAATTGAAGAAAAATAGCAAAAATATAATTTGCTTAATCGGCGTTTTAAACTTAAGTAATGTCAATAAAAAATAATAATGCGAGCGCATTATTATTTTTTTTATAACTATTTATCTTTCTCAGTAATCTTGTGTCTTGTTTTATGTTGTCTAAGTTTGATATTTGAACTCTTTAGAATATGGGTAGATATTTTATTATCTGGAAGATGTTCATATTTATTATCTTCATAAACAACTTCAACTATTCCACTTTGCACTATGGTTTTAGCGCAATTTGAACAAGGGAATAAGTTGGTATAAAGTGTGCAGTCTTCAATAACTGTACTTGTATTAAGAATTGCGTTGATTTCAGCGTGAACTACATAAGGATATTTAGTTTTAGCACTATCTTGATTAGTTCTATCTCATGGAAAGATATTATCAAGACCTTTATGCATTCCGTTGTATCCTAAGCCAATCACGTATTTCTTCTTATTGACAATACAAGCGCCAACTTGAGTTGATGGATCTTTAGATCTCATAGCTGATACGTTAGCTAACATCATAAAGTATTCATCCCAACTTATTACGTTGGCATTTGTTTTATTGTTATCAGATTTTTTTAATCAAAATTCTACAGTAAATTTGCTATTTTCTTCTACATTCATTAAAAAATAATTAGAAAGATCTAGATTAAGATAAACATCACCTTCATACTTGTTTTTAATTCGTGAAATAATGAGTTCATCAGCATACTGATAATAATGTTCATAAATGTATTTGCCTCCAGCTATAAACAAGATATCTTGACTATCCTTATATGCTTTAAATAACTCTAGTAACTCTTTTTCGCTACGAATTGTTTCATCAGCATTTGAAATCTGATCTTTTCTGCTGAAAACATAATGCTTACGATTCTCTAATTTTCCAGGTAAACCTAAAAAAGTTGTTTTACCAAATAATAAAGCATGGCCAATCGTGGTTTTTCTAAAATGCTCAAACTCTTCTTTGATGTGTCATGGCATTTTATCTTTTTTACCAATTAGATTGGCTTCATCCATTGCTACTATCAATTTAATCATTAAACAGCTACCTTTCCTTTGATTGGGTCATGGTGTTCATAGTTTTCTAAACTGATATCTTCGAATCTAAAATCAAAGATATTTTTAATATCAGGGTTTAGGGTTACTTTAGGAAGTTTTTTAGGTTCTCTTTGTAGTTGAATTTTTACTTGTTCAAGGTGGTTTGAATAGATGTGGGTATCCCCAATTGTATGGATAAATTCAGCAGGTTTTAACCCAGTTACTTGAGCAACCATTAAAAGTAACAAACTATAAGAAGCAATATTAAAAGGCACGCCTAAGAATAGGTCCCCACTTCTTTGGTATAGTTGCAGTGAAATTTCATATTTTTCATTAACAAAGAACTGGAAAAAACTATGACAAGGTGGTAGGGCCATCTCTTTTATTTCACCAGGATTTCACGCACTTACTATTAAACGACGTGAAAACGGGTTAGTTTTAATTTCGTTGATAACTCACTCAATTTGATCAACGCCATTAAAGTCACGTCATTGTTTTCCATACACAGGGCCTAGTTTTCCGTATTGTTGAGCAAATTGGTTATCAGTTTTAATTTTCTCAACGAAGTCTTGTAAGCTCTCTCCTTTAAAGTCATTTGATTTCTTAAAAGCTTCATAAGGTCATTCGTTCCAAATGTTCACATTATGATCAACCAAGTACTTGATATTCGTATCACCTTTAAGAAATCATAATAATTCATGGCAAATTGCTTTTCAAGCCATTTTCTTAGTTGTTAATAATGGAAATCCTTCACGTAAATCATATCGACTTTGAGTGCCAAAATAAGAGATCGTACCTGTGTTAGTTCGATCTTTTTTAACCTCACCTTTGGTCATAACTTTTTCTAACAAATCTAAATATGTTTTCATAACCTACCCCTTTTAAAAAAAATCAACTAGTTAACTATTAATATAGTTATAATTAAAAAATTATCTTAAAAATAATGATCTGAAAAAATTAAGCTCAGGTAAGTAGATATTTGTTCAAAACCTTTTAAAATAAAGGGTTTTGAACTTTTTGGGTTTAGCTTATCTGATTTTTTATAGATTTTCGACCTGAAAAATTCATCCAAATTAACAATTTTGACATAGCTTTAGTGAGGAGTTTAGAAAAATTTTTTTGGGTTGTTTTTTTAAAATGTCAAATTTTTTTATCCTTTTATTATGCACGTAAAGTCACTAAAATAAAGGAGAATGGCAAGATTCTTTAATAATACAAATATAAATATAAATATAATTTGTATTATTATGGCTTATTTTTCTTTTACAATTGTTAAGAGGCTAAAAGGGGTTTAGTAGCAATTCGCAACTAGGCAAATATTATTTTTATAAACATTAAGCCCTAATTTTTATAAAAATAATATTTCTTTTTTAGACTACACTTGTTTTAAATTATTTAGAAAAGGTTCTTTTGTATGTCAAATAACAACAAATATTATGACAAATCATTTAGTCCTCTAGGCTATGTTGCTAACGGACAAAAAGGTGTTATGCGTTCAATCAATTGGAACGTAATTAATGACCCAAAGGATTTAGAAGTTTGAACAAGAGTTACTCAAAACTTCTGATTACCAGAAAAAATACCTGTTTCAAATGACTTGAAGTCTTGAAATGAATTAACTCCTGAATGAAAACAATTAGTAACTAGAACATTTACAGGGTTAACACTTTTGGACACAATTCAATGTACTCTAGGTGATATTGCTCAAATCCCTAACTCACTAACTGACCATGAACAGTTTGTTTATGCGAATTTCTCTTTCATGGTGGGAGTTCATGCACGTAGTTATGGAACTATCTTCTCAACTCTTAATACAAGTGATGAGATCGAAGAAGCTCATGAGTGAGTAATTAACAATGAAAAGTTACAAGCTAGAGCTAAATTTTTAGTACCTTACTATACTTCAGACGATCCTTTAAAGTCTAAAATTGCAGCAGCTTTAATGCCTGGATTTTTACTATACGGTGGTTTTTATTTGCCGTTTTATCTAGCAGCTAGAGGTAAATTGCCAAAC
This sequence comes from Mycoplasmoides gallisepticum, assembly GCF_900476085.1. Lineage (NCBI taxonomy): Bacteria > Bacillati > Mycoplasmatota > Mycoplasmoidales > Mycoplasmoidaceae > Mycoplasmoides > Mycoplasmoides gallisepticum. Next base: position 57,435 of record NZ_LS991952.1, on the reverse strand, counting down.
ACCAGCGACATTATTCGACTAATCTTAAGAGATAAGGTAATTCATAACTATTATTCAGGTTACAAGTACCGTCTTAAAGTACAAAAGCTACCTAAAGAAAAGCAAGAAGAATACAAGAAATTCGTTTTTGAAATCCTATATAAATTAATCGAATTAGAAAAAGACTTCTTAAGAGAACTATATGATGGTTTTGGTTTAGCTGATGAAGCAATCGCATTTAGTTTATACAATGCTGGTAAGTTCTTACAAAACTGTGGTTACGAATCACCGTTCACTCCAGAAGAAACAAAAATCTCACCAGAAGTTTTTGCCCAATTATCAGCTAGAGCTGATGAAAACCACGATTTCTTTAGTGGTAATGGAAGTTCGTACATCATGGGTGTAACAGAAGAAACTCAAGACGACGACTGGGAGTTCTAATTATGGAAAACACGCCGAAACTAAATGTTCCTAAAAGAAAACCCACTGGAGAAATGCGTGTTGTTTATTTCTCAAGCACTACTGAAAATACCAAAAAGTTTTGTGATAAATTAGGCTTGCCTGCGACAAGAATTCCAATTAAACTAAGCGAAGAGATCGAAGTTGATTACGACTACGTTTTAATTTGCCCCACCTATGCTGGAGGATTGGACGACTTTAAAGGGTCTGTACCCAGACAAGTGATTAAATTTCTTAATAAAGTACAGAACCGAGAACACTGTGTTGGAGTTGTAGCTAGTGGTAATACTAACTTTGGTGAGACCTTTGGACTAGCAGGTCATGTTCTTAGAGCAAAGCTACACGTCCCATTATTACACGTTTTTGAACTAATCGGAACTAAATATGACGAAGAATTAGTTCGTGAACGAATACATAAATTGTGAAATTGGGAAGAATAAATATATACTAATAAACCAAGAATAAAAAATTTGAAATTTTTTATAAATTAATAACAGAAACAATAAAAACTAATAAGACAGAAAAGGTAACGGAAAATGAGCGATAGTTTCAAAGAAGCTAATGGATATTTGGCATACAATGCAATGAGTAAACTAGATGAGGGTAAAAACTCAGTACTTAATGATGCCAAAGCAGTTGCACTTTATATGCAAGTGCATGTTAAACCAAGAACTAAGAAATTTAACTCGATCCATGAGCGAATGGACTATTTAATTAAAAACGACTTCTATGAAAAAGAAGTTGTTGAGAACGTTAGCAAAGAACAACTTGAAGAACTATATGGTGTGATCAAAGAATTTGATCACGAATTTCCTTCATTCATGGGAGCTTTCAAGTTTTATAACTCTTATTGTTTAAAAAGTAATGATGGTAAAGAGTTCTATGAAACTTACAGCGAACGTTGTTTAATGAACGCGCTATTTTTAGGTGGCAAAAATTTTCAAAACGTTAAGAACATCTTAATTGAGATCTTATCAGGACGTTTCCAACCAGCTACTCCAACGTTTTTAAACGCGGGTAAAAAACAACGTGGAGAATACGTTTCATGTTATCTATTACGTGTAGAAGATAACATGGAATCAATTGGGCGCGCAATTGTTACTTCATTACAATTATCTAAACGTGGTGGTGGTGTAGCACTTTGTTTAACCAACTTAAGAGAGTTTGGTGCACCAATTAAGAACATCGAAGGTCAAGCTTCTGGTGTTATTCCAGTAATGAAGATTCTTGAAGACTCATTTTCATATGCAAACCAATTAGGTCAAAGACCTGGTGTAGGTGTTGCTTACTTACACGCTCATCACCCTGATGTAATGGTGTTCTTAGATTCTAAACGTGAAAACGCTGACGAAAAGATCCGCATTAAATCATTAGCTCTTGGATTAGTTGTTCCTGATATTACTTTTGAACTAGCTAAAAACAACGAACAGATGGCATTATTCTCACCTTATGATGTTCAAAGAGAATATGGTAAACCATTCTCAGATATCAAAGTAACTGAAGAATACCACAATATGGTTAATAACCCTAGAATTAAAAAGACGTATATTTCAGCACGCAAGTTCTTCCAAACGATCGCTGAATTACACTTTGAATCAGGTTATCCTTACTTATTATTTGATGATACGGTTAATAACCGTAACCCTAATGCTGGACGAATTGTGATGTCAAACTTATGTTCTGAGATCGTCCAAAGTTCAACATCAACTGAATATAATGAAGATTTTTCAATTAAGAAATTAGGACAAGATATTTCATGTAACTTAGGTTCAGTTAATATTGATAAGATGATGCGTTCAGCTGAACGTTTTGAAGATTCAGTTTATTACGCAATTAAATCATTAGACCACGTTTCTAAGAGTGCTAATTTAGATTGTGCTCCTTCTGTTAAAAATGGTAATGCTAATAACCACGCATTAGGTTTAGGTGCAATGAATCTACATGGATTTTTAGCAACACATGAGATTTATTATGATTCTCCAGAAGCACTTGAATTTACTGATTTCTTCTTCTATACATTAGCTTATTATGCTTTCAAAGCATCTAACCGTTTAGCTGTTGAACAAAAACAAACTTATGCTAACTTTAAAACATCTAAGTATGCAGACGGTTCTTACTTTGATAAATACACTAAGTGTGATCCAAACACTTATGTAATCAAAAATCCAAAGATTAAAGAGATCTTTAGTAATTACAAGATCAAAGTTCCAACTCAAGCTGATTGACAAGCACTTACTGAAGAGATCAAAAAAACTGGTTTAGCTAACGCTCATCTACTAGCAATTGCTCCTACTGGTAGTATCTCTTATCTATCTTCTTGTACACCTTCTATCCAACCAGTTGTAGCACCAGTTGAAGTTCGTAAAGAAGGTAAAATTGGTCGGGTGTATTCTTTAGCTTACAAATTAAATGAACACAACTACAAATACTACAAGGATGGTGCTTACGAATTAGGTCCTAACCCTTATATTGATATCTGTGCTCAAGCTCAAAAACACGTAGACCAAGCAATTTCATTAACTTTATTTATGAACGATACTGCTACTACTAGAGATCTAAATAAAGCTTACATCAGAGCTTATAAATCTAAATGTGCTTCTGTATATTATGTTCGTGTAAGACAAAACGTTTTAGAAGATTCTGAAAACCTAGATTGAGCTAAAGATCAAGCTAGCACCGTTGATTGTGAAGCTTGCCAAATCTAGATAAATACTTAAAAAAACAAGCCGGAATTCCGGCTTGTTTTTTTTTGTTTGTTCTTAAGCTTAATTTTTATCTAATTAAATCTTTTTATCAAAGAAGAATGATGATTCTTTAATATATACAAAGTATTCGACGATATTTACTAAATGGTCGTTAATTCTTTCGATATTTTTAATCACAAGGATCGTATCAATTAATAAATTTAGTTGTAATTCATCTTCAGAATTCAGATCATATTTCTTAAAGTTCTTAAGATATCTTTTGTATTTAGATTCAAATTCTTGTTGTCTGATGTCAGCAAACTTATAAGTCTCTTCAGCATTGTTTTCTTTTAAATGGGCAACAACATCTTTATAGTTGTTTAGTGAGTTTTCTTGTAGATCGATAATGACATCTAACTTCTGTGACGAGATATTATCATTCTTAAGTAAGAATTTAGCCACATTATTAGCATAGTCACAGATTCTTTCAATATCATTTGATGAAGAGATAATCGCAATAATAAATCTTAAATGAGAGGTCTGAGGTTGTTCTTTTGAGATGATTCAAGTTGAATCATCCAAAAGATCTGCTTGTTTAATGTTGGAATGTTTTTCCATCTTAAAAATCTCATCTAAGATCTCTTGATAAGGTTCGTGGTTTTTGTAATTACACAAAGCTTGTAATAATTTTTCATGGATCTTGATTCCATGATCAATATATTCATAAAACTTGCTAATTAATTCTTGTTCTGAGTATTTTAGTGATTTGTAATTTCTTGACATAATTAGCCGATCCTTCCATCAATGTAATCTTTAGTTTTCTCATTATTAGGTTGGGTGAAAATCTGTTTGGTTGTTCCATGTTCTAACACTCGACCTTCATAAAAGAAGACTGTTTCATCACTAACTCTTTGGGCTTGTGCCATTGAGTGAGTTACGATTACGATTGAATAACTCTTTTTTAGTTGATGAATTAATTGTTCAATCTTGTTTGTTGCAATTGGGTCAAGCGCTGAGGTCGGTTCGTCCATTAGTAAAACCTCTGGTTTTAGTGCAATTGCTCTAGCAATTGATAACCGTTGTTGTTGCCCCTCTGATAACCCATGAGCTGATTGGAACAAAATGTCCTTAACATCATCTCATAGTGCAGCCCCTTCTAAGGATTCTTTTACGATCTGATCGATCTTAATTTTATCCTTAATTCCATGAGATTTTAAGGCATAAGCAATGTTCTCATAAATTGATAATGAAAACGGGGTAGGCTTTTGAAACACCATTCCCACTTTAGAACGAAGTTCCAACTCTGGTAGGGTTTTGGAATAAATATTTTTAGATAAGAAAAAGATACTACCAGTTTTAGACACTCCATCAGTTAAATCATGCATCCGGTTAAGCGAACGAATAAAAGTTGATTTCCCACAACCACTTGGTCCAATTAACGCGGTTACTTTATTCTTCTTAATTCCTAGATTAATATCTTTTAAAGCATGTTTAGCTTTATTTGAATACCACAAGTTGTAATTATCAATCTCAAAGATATTATCAAAATTATAGTCATCTTTAAAATGAATTAAATTAGGATCTTTATTTTTATATAAGATCTTATATCTTTTAATCTTCTCATTGATCTTAATTAATTCATCTTTGTTATCAGTAGATAACAACTCTTTTTTCTTTTGAACTAATTCTTTAATCTTTTCTTTATATTCACCCTTCTTTTGAAGGTATAACTCTTTGGTTTGTGGATCAATTTTCTTATGCATAATTTAGGTTATCTTTTTTATTCTTTCTTTTAGTTTTTCATTTATCCCACCAAATTAGAATCTTATATTTATTCTTAAATAAATAAGGAATTAATAAGTTACTTATTAAGATAAAAATAAAGATTAAAAAAATCGACATGAAAGCTGATTCAAACATAATGTTCTGCGCGTTTGCTTGGGTTGAGAACAGTTGGCTATAAATTCTTACGGTTAGTGTTTGTCCTCATAAACCTAAACTAAAGTGGTTAGATGATGATAAACCAGCTGTAATATACAGTGGTGCTGTTTCGGCTAAAATCCGTGAGATTGATAAGATGATACTACTTAATATATGCTCAATTACCTGGGGTAAGATAATTTTTAAGATCGTTTGTGATCGTGAGATTCCCAAAGCGTAAGAAGCTTCACGGGTTGAATTGGGAACAGAAGCTAACGCTTGCTGTAGCATTCTTATGAATGCTGGCATAATTACCAATGAGATCGTAAGAATACCTGCAATCATTGAGTTAGAACTTCTTCCTCCGATTGCTAATCATAATGTTTGGATAAAAAAGGTTAAACCAAATATCCCAAATAAGATTGATGGCGTTGAACTCAACGCATCAATAAAGAATAAGATCGTTGTTTTAGCTTTATTATTTCTTGCATACTCATTTACGTAGATCGCAATAAATAATGAGATCGGAAACGCAATTAAGATCCCAAAAAAGATAATAACTAACGTATTAACAGTAGCTCTTCCTGTTGAGTTAGCTGCAAACGATGTAATCGTTTGATCAGGACTAAAGATCGCAATAAAGCCATGATAAAAGGTGTAAATTAAGATCCATAAGATGAACCCCACACAGATTGTCATACAGATAAATTCAACTGTTTGTCTTCAATAATCATAAGCTTTTACTCTGATCGCGTTCTTATGAACCTTAAAATAACTAGCCGATCTTTTATTAAGGTTAATTAAATAAACAATTGATTGACTAATCTTATTGGGAATAAAAAGAATGATGTTAGCAATAAAGGTTTCAACCTTTATTGCTCAAGGGTATTTTTTCTTGGTTGAACTCTTATTAATAAACAACACTAAGATGTTGATAATAATCGTAAAGATGAATAAGATAATACCAAATAGGTATAAAACGCTTCTTAGGTTTTCTGAACCGTTTTCAGCAAAGAAGTTATATGAGATAATCGCTCCAATTGTTTTTAATCCAGATTGGATGAAATCATTAAAAGAAGTATGTCCAACAATATTATAATTCTGAGAAGTTAAGATAAAGTTTAGTGCCATTGACTCACTAATTGCACGTGAAAATGCTGTTAGTAATGACACATAAATCCCGTTTTTAGCTTCTTTTTTAAAGATCTTATAGATCGATTTAGTCTTGGTCGTACCAAGAGCTATTGAAGCTGATAAGATGCTCATATCAACACTATCAAGCGAGTTATAACTCATAGCTACAACTGTAGGTATGATCATAAACGTTAGCATGATAATGGCTGTAATCAGATTTCATGAAGTTCTAGTATCAAAGATTACTTGAACTAAAAAACCTAATGAATTAGCAGCAAACAACCCAAAAACAACTGAAGGGATTCCCGCTAATATATTAATAATAATCCTGAAGGTCTTTCTTCATCTTTCTTTTAATCTAAATTTAATAAAGATTGCTGTATTAACCCCAATCGGTGCAGCTATTAACAACGATACAAACGTAACAAATAATGTAACAGATAGTGGCGCTCAGATTCCGGCTTTATTTTGAACCAGATTAAAATCTAATCTAAAAATACTTTTTCCATAAGACTCTCATCCAGGGATTGATTTATAAAAAATAAAAGCAAAGATCCCAACAAAAGTAATGGCAAACAACCATGCTGCAGTAAATGAGATTGAATGAAACAACTTACTTCTAGCTTTTTTAAATTGATTAAATTTGTTCGTGTTTAACATTAGAATTCAACCCCAAATTTAACTGGATTAAACGAATAGTCACTAACCCAGAATAAATTTTCATGATTTGCAATCAGTTCTTGCGGAGACTGATTTCTTAATTGATCATTAAGTAAAAACATCTGTTTTAATTCTTTATCTGATAATAAAATTAACCCTTGTAATTCATAGACCTTATCGATCTGCTTTTTAATATCAGCAGATTGATTAAATAAGGTAAATTTAATAAATTGCTTAATCGAATTAAGCTTATTATCATCTTTATTTGATAATGAAAAGATCGCATTATAAGGTCTAACCCAACGATAAGTTCCATCAGTGACCGTTTGAATCGATGGAATGATCAATTGATCATTAATCTTATAGTTTAAGATATCAAACCCATCGTTTTTAATCATCTCTAGGTTGTTAAGGATAAAACCTAATGATAGATAGGTCATTGAACCAACTAATCTAGCATTAGTTTTAAAAAAGTTATAGGTCTCAACGTTTGATTCACCTGTGGTGATCGTGTTGATACCATAATCTGTTATACCTTGAAGAGCATCTAGGGTTTGCTTAGTTAATTGATCTTGTTTGATTAACCCGGAGTTATGTAAGAATGCTTCGGCTGTTCCTGAAACTGAAGCTGCTCCTGATCGTGCAAAGGGAACAATATTATCGTTTGGTAATTCTTGATTACCAAAGTAAAAGTCTGATAACGAGACGTGATTAAAACCAGCAAATGCATCATAAAGTTTGCTGATATTATTTGCATCTACATAAAAATCATTACTTGAAGCATTTGCTGGTTTTTTATAAATAACTGCGATTGCATCTTTAGCTAAAGTAACGGTCTTGATCTCAAGATCTTTTCATTGTTGCGTAGTTCTAGGGTTAACTAAAACTTGATCTCTAGGACTTCTTGACGCATTACCAATATTAGATGTACCATCTAAGACACTAGAAATCCCTGAAGTTGATCCTCCAGCTTGAACTGAAATCTCAACAGGTTCATACTTGGCATATAATGCTGATAGTGTATCCATAAAAGGTTGCACTGATGATGAACCCCTTGTATTAATGACAACAAAATTTAATGAACACGAACTCATTAAATATGATAGTGAAACAGCTGAAAAAAATAATAATATTTTTTTCCGAAAAAGAGGTTTCATTTCTTTTGATTAATTCTATAAGAATTCTAACAAAAAAATATTATCTATTTATTAGTCTTACTTAGTTGTTGGGTTTCTAATTCAATGATTAAATCTCTTAAACTAGCTGCGTGCTCATAATTTTGGTTCTTAGCAGCTTCAAGCATTTCGTTTCTTAGATCTTCAATCATCTTAATAAACTTATCACCTTTAGCTTTAGTTTTGCGCATCACTTCTTCAATCTGTTTGTGTGATGCTTTGTTTTTTAAATCATCATAGATTGGTTTGATAATAGTTTTAGGTGTGATCTTATGATCTTTGTTAAATTTCTCTTGGATCTTACGTCTACGATTAGTTTCATCAACAGCGATTTTCATCGCTTTAGTCATCTCATCAGCATACATAATCACGCGCCCATTTTGGTTACGTGCTGCTCTACCTATAGTTTGAATTAAAGCTTTATCACTTCTGAAATAACCAGGTTTGTCAGCGTCAAAAATACATACTAATGAAACTTCTGGAATATCTAATCCTTCACGTAAGAGGTTAATTCCGACAACACAATCATACTTACCTCTTCTTAGATCATTAAGAATTAATGATCGTTCTAGAGTTTTTAATTCGTTGTGAATATAAGCACATTTGAAGTTACGTTCTTTTAAATATTCAGTTAGATCTTCTGCCATTTTAATCGTTGTAACTGTAATAAAAGTCCTTTCGTTTTTATCTTTTTGTTTCTTCAATTCATTCATTAGATCATTAATTTGATCTAATCTTGGTCTGATTTCAACAGTTGGATCTAACAAACCTGTAGGTCGAACTATTTGTTCAATTATTTCGTTATTAGATAGTTTGATCTCTTCATCATTAGGGGTGGCTGAAACAAATATTACTTGATCAGATTTATTACTAAATTCGTCGTAATTTAAAGGACGGTTTTCTAGGGCTGAAGGTAATCTAAAACCATACTCAACTAAAGTAGTTTTTCTTGATTTATCGGTGTTAAACATACCCTTAACTTGGGGAACAGAAATATGCGATTCGTCGATTACCATTAATCAATCATCACCAAAGAAATCAAATAGCGTTCAAGGAGTAGAACCTTTTTCACGCAATTCTAAGTGAAAAGCGTAGTTTTCAATCCCGTTACAAAAGCCGAATTCTTTAATCGCATCAATATCGTATTCTGTTCTTTGTTGAAGTCTTTGTGCTTCTACAAGTTTTTGTTGATTTTTAAATTCCTGAACTCGGAACATCAATTCTTCTTGAATTCTCTTAATCGCGGTGTCTTTACGTTCAAAATTTAAGATATATTCATTAGCTGGACCTAATACATAGGAAGTATATTTTTCAATAACACTACTATCAGTTGGATGAATTTTTCTGATTTCTTCTAATTCATCACCAAAAAAACTTAACCTAATAATATGGTCACTTACATAACCAGGAAAGATATCAACAACATCTCCTTTGATTCTAAATGTTCCTGGTTCGTTACATTCAGGGCTTCTAGCGTAATTTAATCTAATTAAATTTTCTTTTAAATCTGAAAGCTTAAGAGTGTTACCAACTTTTAAAATTATGCGGTAAATATCGAAGTCTTCGGGATTAGCAGCAGGATAAATGCAAGCAACAGAAGCAACAACAATTACATCGTTTCTAGTTGATAAAGAGTTTAATGATGCTAATCTTAACATCTCAATTTCGTCATTAGTAACTGAACTTTTTTCGATGTACATGTCTGTTCTTGGAATATATGCTTCAGGTTGATAAAAATCGAAATAAGAAACAAAATATTCAACAGCATTGTTAGGAAATAATTCCTTAAATTCTAGATATAGCTGTGCTGCTAGTGTCTTGTTATGAGCTAAAATTAGCGTCTTTTTTTGAGTTTTTTCAATTACATTGGCAATTGTAAAAGTTTTTCCTGTACCAGTAGCACCTAATAGGGTTTGATACTTTTTATTTTTATTAATCCCATCAACAAGTTTTTTAATAGCTTCTGGTTGGTGTCCAGCTGGTTTATTTTTAGAAACTAGTTTAAATTTTTTCTCTGCCATGTATTGATTTTTATCTGATTCATCAGATGGTAGGTTCATTATAAAATAGTAATAAATTATGTCACTAAGATAAACATTGCTACGAATTTGACTACTTATTTGAAATTTCAAAAAAAAGTACTTGTAAAATATAAAATTTGCAAATTTATCGGTAAAATTTAGTTTTTTTTAATACTTCTTTTGCTTTTATAATCGAAGTAAAAACATTCAAACACATAATTAGTTCTTTGAATGTTAAAGCTTAATAACCTTTGAATGTAGATAGAAAATCAATATGCTATGACTTTAACTTTTCTTTAAGTGTTTATTTTGTAATGATCTCTAAAAGAATTTGTGAAGTTATCAACGAGGTTTTTGATTTTAACGACATTAATTTTTTAACCTCGATACCTTTATAAAAATAAGTAGGGAAGGGGTTGAATTCATTTTTACAATCATAGACACGGCCTGAAAACCGTTTTTATAGATACTTATTAGTAAGCCTAAAATTTAAAAACATTTCTTTGTATTCTGTATGAAATACAACTCAGAAAATTAACTAGTATTTGGTTTAACTGCAATCACTGTGCTAGAAACAAGAATAATACTGTGTCCTATAAAAAGCCTAATTATGTTTTTATAAAAGTTAATATCGTAGCAATTTCAAGAATCTTAAATGTATATTTAGATAGATTCTCTTTGATATGTTTAGTCAATTAGTAAGCTAACGGCAATAAAGAAAAATTACTCTAAAGATTAACTAATTAAATTAATGGGATTTCGGTGAATAAAAACTAACTATTCTTAGGTTCCATAACTTAAAAAACAAAGCGCTTTTTTTAAAAATGAGTGATTTTTGCCGAATATTTGCAAATTTTAAGAGAATAAAAAATTAGTTCTTTAACTGAGTTAAGAACTAATTTTGTTCGTCATCCTATTTCTTAATGTTCTAAAAATGATTTAATTTGTTCAGAACAATCATTAACTACATTAATGATGTTTTCTTCGCCATTAATGATCGCACCAGACGCCATCTCGTGTCCACCACCACCTCATTTCAGTGCTATTGTTCTAACAGAAGGGCCATTAGATCTAAAATCAATTCTTCACTTATTATCATCTTCTTCAATAAAGAATAATCAGATTCTAAAGTCCTCAATATTAGACAACATATTAACTCTTGCACATTCAAAAGATGTTCGATTAAGTTCTTTTTGTACAGCTTTTGAACATACAAAATAAATTACTTGGTCCTTTGTTTTGTAGTTAGCAAATACATATTGTTTAAACTTAAGATCACTATGACTAACCTTACTTAGATTCTGATTAATATAGAACAGATCAGCATTTGCATCAGATAAAAAACTAACTAACATATATGTTCGTGCAGATGTGTTTTTGAATAAAAATCTACCAGAATCGGTATAAATCCCTAAATATAGGTAATTAGCTGCTTTTGGAGTCACTTTCCATTTAGATTGGTATGCAATATCAGCCACTTGTTCAGCTGCTGCAATATAACTTGAATCAATGAAAAATGCTTTAGCATCTAAATCATCCTCATTTGGATGGTGATCAATTCTTAAAATTGCATCAAACAGTTGATCATCTATTAATGATCTACATTCAATCCGTTCTTTGAAATTAGCATCTACAACAATCCCTAAAACTTTTTTATTCTTAAATCACTCATGATCAATATGATCGTGATTCATTTCTAAAAACGGGAAACAGTCTTTTTTATCTCCAACAACTTTTACTTCTTTGTTTGGATAATTTGTTTCAATTAGTTCTTTTAAACCAAATTGTGAACCTAAACAATCACCGTCTGGTCTAATATGGTGAAAAATAACGATATAATCGTATTTTTCAATAGTTTGTACTGCTTGTAAAATATTACCTTTAACCATGATGAACTCCTTTTTATTTTTATTATCAAAAACTACCGTTTTGAATGGCTGAGATTACAACAAAAACTGCCCCATAAACACATAAACTAACAAATGCTAAACCCACTAGAATTACTAATGTTGTTAAGATAATTTTAATCTTTGTAGAAGTAGTTCTTCAAAAATTAATGATTTTGTATTTCATAATCTAATTTCTAACCCTTAATTTGTATTATTACCACGTCTACCAACTGAAGTCATAATGCGTTTTCTAAAAATAAAGTAAACAATGAACATCGGTACTATTGCAACAATAGTAGCTGCCATTCTTAAGTTGGTTAAGATGATCTGTTGTCCACTTGGATCACTATTAGGGTCAATTCCTTGACGGATAACTCACAGGTTAATCACATTAAATACCTTTGATTGACTATCTAATAACAATAATGGTCATAGATAAGAATTTCATGAAGCAAATGACGTTAGAATCGTTACAGTTCAGATCGTTGGTTTAACTAAAGGAACAGCTACTTTAAAGAAATATTTAGCTCCGCTACAACCATCAATTAGTGCTGATTCTTTGATTCTGCCTGGAATTGCTTCAAATGCGTTCTTAAACATATAACCAGAAAAGATTGAAGCAACATAAGGTGTTACTAATGAAATTAAGATCTTAGGATCAGCACGATCATTTCATTGTAATAATGTGATTGTTCTAAATTGACCGATTAATAAAGCTGATTCTGGCAAGATTAGGATTGATAAATATAACAACCAAAACGCGCGTTTGAATTTCCAATTCTTTAATAAAAAGGCATAACCAAAAGTCATCGTAAAGAATAATCTTAAGATCACAGATAACGCTGTTATAAATGAAGTAACGAGTAAAGCGTATCAGTAATCAGCTTCTCTTAGTACTCTAGCAAAGTTAACAAAATTAAACGAATCAGGCCATAAAATCGGTTTTCTTTGGTCCAAAACTTGTGCATCGGGTGCTAGTGCAACTACGATCATGAAATAAAATGGAAAGATGATAATCATTCCAAAGAACAACAAGATTAAAGACTTAAAGATAAACCCAAGAATGATACTTCTTCAAGTTGTGTCTTTGATTTCTAAACTAACTCGTTCGTAGTTTTTCTTAATCTTAAGATTAGAAATCCAGTTCTTAAATTTTAGCTTTAATGCGAACATTTCTGATTTTTACCTTTAATATAATTGCGTCGAACAAGTTAACGGTGTTACGTAAGAATAAGCCGTATAAAGTTCCAAGAACAAATAGTATGATTGTCGCAGCACCCGCGATCCCATAATCAGCAGATCTAATACTTCTAAAAATAAAGATTAGAACTGTTGAAGCCCCGTTACTAATTGCTGCATCTGGGTTATTTGAGAAGATTGCTAATGGGAACACTTGTAACCCACCTAAAATCCCCAAAGTTAATAAGAAATTAATCGATTTCTTAATTGATGGTAGGGTAATTTTAAAAAACTGCTTGATTGGTGATGCACTATCAATTGAAGCAGCCTTATATAAAGTCTTATCAACTGATAACATCGCCATTGATAAGATTAATACATTAAAAGCTAGATTTCTTCACACCCCATAAATTATGATCCCAAATAAGGCTTTATACCCATCAATTTCACCTGAAGTCAACCAAGGAATATTCTTACCTATGATCGCATTTAATACTCCTGTTGATGAATCTAAGATGTAGATAAATGCGATTGAAATAGCTACAGATGAAGTAACATAAGGTAAGAAGAAAATCGTTTGTCAAAACCCTTTAGCCACTTTGTTATAAACAAAAACGATCGCTGATGAGATGATTAATGCAATCATTAATGTTACCGGTAATGAGATGATTGAATATAAAAACGAATTTCTTAACCCAATAACAAACGGTCGACTTGTAAATAATAGTTCAAAGTTTCTAATTCCAAACGTAGCTGAGTTTAGATTAAAGATATCTGCTAGGGGAGTGAACGCTTTTTCAATTACCATTAAAAATGGTAAGATCGTAAATAAAAAGATTGCAATAAAACTGGGAAACAGTAAGGCTAATGGCACCCAAATCTTAACCTTTTTATCTAAGATTCCTAACTCTGTGTCCTTCTTTTGTTGTCTTTTCTTTAATAATCAATTAAAAAACATAATTAGATCCTATTAGTTGTTTCCGCGTCAAAATAGTGCAATTTATTATGATCGATATCAAAATTAATTACGTCACCAATCTGATAATTTGGGTGGTTTAGTTTAACGTTAATTAATTGATCATAAAACTCACATTTAGCAACTGTGATTTTTCCTAGATTTTCAATCTGTTTAATGATTGCTTGGTTAATTCCGTCTGGTTTAATTGTCACGGTATCATCCCTAAAACCAACACGAATCTTAGAATAATCTTTGGTTAGGTTAGTTTGTGTAATAACGTTGTTGTTGAAATAAATCTTGTTGTTTTTTAATTCACAGGTTAAGATGTTCATCTCAGGTAACCCTAAGAATTTGGCAACAAATTCATTTTTTGGTTTATTAAACAGTTCAGTTGGTGTTCCAATCTGTTGGATTGAACCATTAGACATACAAACAATTTCATCAGAAATTGACATGGCTTCTTCTTGATCGTGAGTAACAAAAATGGTGGTAATGTGTAAATCAGATTGAATTGAACGGATCCATTGTCTGGTTTGTACTCTTAACTTAGCATCTAAGTTAGACAATGGTTCGTCCATTAATAAGATCTTAGGGTGACGAACAATACTTCGTGCAATCGCAACACGTTGTTGTTGACCCCCTGAAAGTTTCGTTGGGAATTTGGCTAGATTTTTGGTAATCTCTACCCGATTGGCAACTTCTAAAACTGCTTGGTTAACTGCTTCTTTTAATGAGATATTATTCTTCATTTGCAGATCGTATTCAGCTTTTTGTTCGGGAGATAATTTGTTTAAATTTAATGAATATTTCTCAATTAGTTTTTGTCTTAATTTTTTATAAATCGCCGTTAATTCACGGTCAATTCGAAACATTTGTGATTTAAGTTTTCTAATCTCAACTAGTTCTGGTGAGTTCTTAATTAGTTGTTTTTCTTTAGCGATCTCTTGTTGGTTTTCTAAGATTAATTTCTTATATTTTTTCTTAATCTCAATAACTTCTTTTTGATAATCTTTTTTTAGTTGATCGCTTGCTTGCTTATCGTTAGCTTTCTTAGCTTGAGTTAATTTCTCAGCTACATCCTTAGATAGTCTTGAGATCTCAATATATTTCTTAACGCCAAGTAACCGCTTTTGCGAATTTAATTCTCTTAATTTCTTATTAAGATTTATCTCTTTGTTATCACTGTCCATTCGCATTTGAATCGGAATATAATAACGATTTTCACCAGATTTATTCCAAGCATCAAGTTCTTCTTGTGTTGCTCCGTTAGCTTTAAAAACAACACATTCAGCACGAGTTAAAGACATCAACGACTTAAATGCTGCTTTCTTTTTTCACGCTTCATCATTATAAAGCGGAAAGGCAATATTTTCATAAACCGTTAAATGCGGGTACAACGCATAGTTTTGAAACACTAACCCAAGCTTACGATCTTTGGGGCTTTTATCAGTTACATCATATCCAGAGAATAAGATCTGCCCACTTGTTGGTGTTAATAACCCCGCGATTGCATTAAGGGTTGTGGTTTTACCACAACCACTAGGCCCTAAGAAGGTAACTAGTTTACCTTTCTTAACTTCAAATGAAACATTATCTAATGCTAATGTTTCACCAAAATCCACAACCAGATTATTAATTATGATTGCTGGTGTTTCATTTTTATGCTTTGCATATTCTTGATGCTTATTTTGATAATTATCAATCTGTATTTCTAATGTCGATTTAGAATTTTCCATTTTGTTTTTTGATTCAGTTCAAATTATGATTTAATATTTTTTAAATTTTAACTACAAGCCAACTTATTCATAGAATGGCCAGATCGTTTGGACATAATCGTTGGCATCAGGTCCTTTTCTAGCATATGTTTTGTAGTTATTTGTCCCTGGGTATAAATAACTTACTCAGCTACTATCAACTCCACGAACGTTATAAATATCTTTTAATGATTTATTTAGATCACTATCTAGTGATCAGATATTCATTTTATTAAGAATGGCAAGATTTGCTGCAATCCCAATTGGTCTAGTTGACACATAGATCTCAGAATTCTGATCAAGTAAACTGGTTACTGACTTGATTAAAGGGATCGCTAAGCCATTTAATACTACTTGAGCCCCATAGTTGATTGCTGTTTTTTTAGCTGGATCAAACCCGTAATAAATTGTTCCCACTAAACGGTTAAAACTCTTAGATCCTGAATACCAAAAATAAACATCAGAACCTTCAGGAACTGTTCTTTGAGCAAATTGAGTTGCTGCTTCTGCATATTTTAGTTCTGGTTCACCAGAAGGAACCCGAACGTTATTATCAGCCACCCTTGTTTTTTCAGGAGTATCTATACCCTCAATTCTGATCGAACTAGTTTCATTACTTAGTTGATCAGGATTATCAGCTTGATAAAACTGGATTACAGGTGTATCACCATCTGTTCATCTTAACAATTTAGCTTTTTGCAAATTGTTCTTGATCTGTTCATCACTAAATTTGGTAACAGAATATTGGTTTGATAAATTTTCTCAAAACGGTTTGCTATCAGCTGGAATATTGCTTGCACTATTCGTACAAGCACTAACAAAACTAACAGATAGTCCTAGTGTTCCAGCCACAAGTAAAAATTTAGTAAATTTCATATTTTATCGCTATAAATGAAAAAACAAAATAACTAAGATGTTAATTTTGTTTAGTTATTTCGTTTTAGTTTTGTTTAACGATCGTAGGAACTGCTTTATCTAAATTGTTCATAAAGGTATCAAAATTAGATTTAGAACTATTTGCTGAAACCAATGTACTATCTAAAGATTGTCTGAATGAACCACTTCTAAAGTCAGGAGCGTCGGTGTAAGGAACGTAGTTATTAGGATCATCTAATATTGATTTGAACACGTGAGTTGCAATCTTTTGGTATGGATTATTAGTTTGTTCGTTTTTAGGATTATTTAAGAATTCTCTTGTAGGTAGAATGTATGAAGCTTTAGCTATTAAGTAGTTTAAAGGTGTTCCTTGATAAGCTGGGCTTGTTTCTCTACCTTCAGCATTAGTTCTTGCAGGAATATTGATGTTTCCTTTAATTAATCAGTTAATAAAGCGTTTAGTTTGTAAATCTTCTTTTTCATTAGCATGAATTCCGATTAAACTTGGACCTTGAGTAATGATTGTGTTTTTGGTAGCTGATGCTTGGAACTTAGTTGGCGCAATTCTGATATCAGCTTCACTTACTTGTAAGCTTTGTTCACTTGGAACAGATTTTTTGTCAACATCACTAGTTAAAACAAATGCAGACATAAAGTTACGGTTATTTAAATTACCTGCTTGATAAACTTTGTTTTTAACTGCTGAATCAAATTTATCTAATTCAAATCCAGTTCCAATGTATCCAATTAATTTCTTGTTTTTTTCAGTACTTAAATTATCTTTAATTGGTTCTAAAGCTTTAGATAAGGCTTCTTCAGCTTTTGCACGGTTAGCTTCATCTGTAATAGCAACGTTCGTTTCAGTTTGTTTTAACGCATCTGTTAAGCTATCTTTCTTATAGATTACTCAACGTTTACGGCTACTAGTGAAAGCACCTAATGCACCTGCATCGTATTCAGCCTTAGTTGGTGCATAAAGATTACTTGTAAAGTTAGGGAATGGGTAAGTGCCTACTGAAGGATCAACTCCTTTGAACACTAAATTAAATGCTGCACTATTTCCTACAAAGCTTTGGTAGTAACCTGAAGTAGAACTTAAGAAGAATCCTAATTGGTGGTATTTACCTCAGTTTGAAGAGTAGTTACCACCATTGTTTAAGAACAATCCGTTAGCATTAATCAATGGCGAAAGAGCATTAAACGCGTTCTTTAATTGCTGGTTACGGTTATCTTGGTTACTTAATAACGCGTTGTAGTCATAAGCTCTATTATCAGCAGTTTTTCTGATCATGAAATTATCTTTGTTCCCATTTACTTGAGAGAAAGTTGCATTGAACAAGTAGTTACTTGGAGAGTCAATTCCTATAACACCTTGGGGGCTAGCTGGCTTACGATCGTTTACAGGTTTAAGGTTGTTTGGATAAGATTTCGCTATTCTTGTAGATAAATCAAGTAAACTTGTAGTTGTATCTAGTGCTGAAGCAGAGAAAGTATAACCTTTTAACCCACCTTCTACTGATGTGTAATTACCTCAAAGTTTTTTAATAAATTCAGATGAAACAGGTGCTTGATTAGCAGGTTGTGCAGGTTGTTCAGCTTGCATACCATTTTCAGTTACTGCCATCTCACCAGCATCTCTTGAAGGTCTAGTAGATCTTTTATTATTACCTAAATTTGTTTGAGCTTTCATTTTTCATTCAGCTCATAACTTTTGAGTTGCTTCATCATCAGAGATCTTTAGATCACCATTAGTTGTTGCTTGACTTAATAATTGATAAACAACTGGAACGTTAGTTACTAATACTTCTGTAGATCTTGTAAACGGTACACCATAAACCGCTCTATCAGTGTTACCAAGAATATCGTAGTTTTCTTGTAAGAATTGATCAGGGAAAGCAGAAACATCAACTGGTTCTGCGCCCTTATTAAGTTCTAATGCTAGATCGTGTCTTACTAATTGTGCAGTTACATCCTGATAATTGAAGATCATATTAAAGAACTGAGTCTTATCTTTTGCAGCAAGTTTTGTATTAACAGTTTGTAGACCACCATTATAACCACCAGCAATCGAGAAGATTTCAACTGGGTAATTACCTGCCGGTTTATTTTTGTTATATTGTTCTATTACATCATTTAGTGACAGCGCAATTGGAGACGAAGAAGAGAATGTGCTTGCTAAAACTAATTTACCATCATCAACTTGATCAAATCTAGTGCTTGCTTTTGTACAACTTGCAACAAATAAAGATGCACTAGCGAAGATCCCTAATGCACCTATAACTTTTTTAAAAGACTTTACTTTCATATCTACCTCAATTATGTTCTTACGGCTTGATTATATTGTTAAATCGAAATAATATCAATATAAATGTTACTAATATTTAGCATGATCCAATTATGCTAATTTTTATTTAGGAAAAAATGTAAAAATCCTTAACTTCTGTGGTATATAAATATTATAAAAGTAAGTTAGGGATTAAATTGATAAGAAAGTAAATAAAATTACTTAAGAACGTAGATAAATATTCAAATACAAATTGAAAATAAATTTTTATTTGAATATTTTTGTTGAAAAAAATTTTTATTTATTTATCAGTAGCAGAATTATTTTTCTGTTCTTGTTGTTCAGCTAACTTAGCTTCAATTAGAGTTTGATCTAATTGATCTGCCTTTTCAAGTTGATTAAGCTCTTGTTTTGGTTCTTCTGCTACTTGCGCTTGAATGATTTGGCCATCAACAAGTTGGATTAAGTTATCAACAGGAACTTCGCATTCAATCATATTACCGTGTTGATCAGGGAATTTGAAAAGAACTTTAGCTGGTTCGTTATTGTTATTTTGTAATTCTTCCAGTTTTTTGATCTCTTCAAGTCGTTTTAGTGCTTCTAGACGTCTATGTTCTTGTTCAACATTAATATCAACATTTCTTGTTGGATTAATGATTGCACATACTGCTAAAATCACATTTTTAGCAATCTTGTTTAACATAAGGTCAAACAACTTCTTAGATTCTTCAACATAGATGTT
Source organism: Mycoplasmoides gallisepticum (assembly GCF_900476085.1). NCBI lineage: Bacteria > Bacillati > Mycoplasmatota > Mycoplasmoidales > Mycoplasmoidaceae > Mycoplasmoides > Mycoplasmoides gallisepticum. The sequence goes on along the minus strand of NZ_LS991952.1, from coordinate 37,721 downwards.
TAATGGTGAAGTTTGTTCTAACGAACGAAGTGATACCCCTTCACGCAACTTTAACATCTGATCTAAGTGATGGATCCAAGCATCATCCATCTGTTGGATGATGATATCTCTAAACACGTTATTAGCAATTCCTACAGTCATCACTTCGATCTTTTTAGAGATCGCGTCTTTAACTAGTTTTAAAACAGTCTGTTTGGCGGCTAATAAAGTTTGGTTATAAAACTGTGAAGCGGTTACTTCTTCACCTTGAAGCAGTTCTTTTTGAACAGCAATTGATAACTCAATTGGGTTAACCATTGTTTGGTTAGCTTGATCTTTGAAGGTTTCTACAAAACCTTCAACGAAATTTTGCGCCATCCGATCAACCACTTCAGTTAGATCAGAAGCAATTAAGATCTTGTCACGTTGCTTATAGATTAATTCACGTTGGTTGGCTAATACGTGGTCATAATCAATTAAGTTCTTACGCATATCAAAGTTAACTGATTCAACTTTCTTTTGCGTCATTGTTAAGAATCTTGAGAAGAACTTAGAGTCAAAATAATCTGATGCAAGTTTTTCTTGAGCCTTAAGGATCCGATCTTGAGCAAAGCGTTTGAACAATGGGTCACCAAAACTAATAAAGAAACGGCTTTCACCAATATCACCTTGACGCCCACTACGTCCACGTAATTGGTTATCAATTCTTCGCGATTCGTGACGTTCTGTTCCAATTACATAAAGCCCACCTAATTCTTTAGCGCCTTTACCTAATTTAATGTCCGTACCACGACCTGCCATATTGGTTGAGATCGTTACCGAACCAACTTCACCAGCTTTAGCAATAATGTGTGCTTCACGAGCGTGGTTTTTAGCATTCAACACTTCGTGCATGATGTTTTTTTCTAACAACATCTGGTGTAAGGTTTCAGAATCTTCCACACTACCAGTACCCACTAAGATCGGTTGACCGGTTTTATGAATCTTTTCAATCTCGTTAACCACTGCTTCTCATTTGGTTTTTAAATTACCAAACATGAAATCAGGGTGATCTTTACGGATTACTGGACGGTTGGTTGGTACTGGCACAACAACCATGTTATAGATCTTTAAGAACTCTTCAGATTCAGTTAAAGCAGTACCTGATACTGCTGCTAACTTTTTATACATTCTAAAGAATGATTGGTAAGTAACAGTCGCCACCACTACGTTTTCAGCTTCAATCGGAACCCGTTCTTTAGCTTGAACTGCTTGGTGTAATCCACCGTTATAACTTCGACCTTCTAGAATTCTACCCGTAAAGTGGTCAACGATTAAGATCTTATCGTCGCGAACGATATATTCTTTTCCGTTTTGAAAGATCTTTCTAGCTGTTAGTGCGTTACCAATCTTATGGAATAAATCAGAGTTTTCTAAATCAAAAAGATTATTAATCTTAAAATGCTTTTCAGCCTTAGTGATTCCTTTTTCAGTTAACGAAGGGCTACGTGATTCGGGATCAATCTTATAATCGCTTTCACTAAGGGTTTCTACGAACTTGTCAGCATCAAAGTACATCCTAAAATCTTTTTTAGGTTGACCTGAGATAATTAGGGGTGTTCTAGCTTCGTCAATTAAAATTGAATCACCTTCATCCACGATCGCAAAATGTAACCCACGGATCTTTTTATCCCTATAGTTACGTACCATATTATCTCTTAGATAATCAAAACCTAACTCAGAGTTAGTCGTATAAGTAAGATCACAATCAAAAGCTTCTTTTTTAAGATGTGGGGCTAAGTTAGCCTTATTACATCCCACAGTTAGATTTAATCGAGCAAATATTCTTCTAGCTTGTTCAGCATCACGTTCAGCTAAGTATTCATTAACCGTAACGATATGCACGCCTTTTTTCTCAAGCATATTTAAATATGCTGCTAGCACTAAGGTAAGGGTCTTACCTTCACCAGTCATCATCTCACTAAAGTCACCTTGGTGAACGACATAAGCCCCGATTAGTTGAACTAGATATGCAAAGTTACCCGTTTCGCGATAAACAACTTCACGAATTACAGCAAACGCTTCAACTAAGATATCATCAGTTGTTTTGTTATTCTTTAATTCGTTAATAAAATATTCGGTTTTATTAAACAGTTGTTCATCACTTAAAGCACGCATCTCATCTTTAAGGGCATCAACTTGTTTAGCAGCTAGTGTTGCTCTTTTTAAAATACGGTTTTTAGGCGAGATTAATTTAAATCAATTAATTAGCATTTTTGATTAATTCTTCGATCTTTTGTTGTGTGTAATTCTTATGTAAGATTGATGCTAATGATTTTACTAATGATTCTAGATCCATACTGAAGTAAGTTGCCACTTCATTTGGATTACCTGATAAACCAAAATCATTAACCCCAATTACTAAACTAACAAATTGAAACCAGATATTACTTACACCTGATTCAATCACGATGTTTTTGTATTTCTTAAATTCTTTAAGAACTTCAAGATCAGCTAGTTTTTCTTTTAGTTTCTTAAATGAAGCTACAGAGATAACATCGATATCAATCCCTTCTTGTTTAAAGATTTTTGCTAACTTTAAAGCCGTACCAGCATCTGAACCAGTTGCGATTAATCTTAGTTTAGGGCTCTTAGTTTTATTTAGGTAATAATAGCCCTCATCAAATGTTTTTGGATTAACCTTAGTTAGATCAAACTCACTTCTAGAAGTTGATATGACAACTGGTTTGTGATTCTTCTTATCAAAAGCAGTTTTAAGCGCTATGTAAAGTTCGTAAAAATTAGCTGGACGATAAACTAAAACATCTGGGATCAGTCTTAGTGCTGAAAGTTGTTCAATTGGTTGGTGAGTTGGACCATCTTCACCAACATTAAATGAGTCGTGCGAATAAACGTATAATGAACTTAGCTTGTTAATTGCGCCTAATCTTAGAGCGGGTTTGTTGTAATCACTAAAAGCCATAAACGTTGAAGATACAGCTTTTAAACCTTTGTGAGCCACAACCCCATTAACAATACACCCTGCTAAGAACTCTCTTACACCAACATCAACAAATTGGTTTTGATAATGGCCGTGATCAAATCTAGCATTATTGTGCGTGACCACTTTTGTTGAGCTTGATAGATCACAATTAACAACAAGGATATTGTCATTAATCTTGGTTAGTTCTTTGAACACCTTCCCAAATAAATTACGGGTTGAATCGTACTGATCAACATTAAATTCGTTAATTAAACTCTTAGGGAAGTTAATCTTTTCTTCTTTTATTTGGGTAATGAATTTTTCTTTTAATTCTGGTTTAGCTTTAGCTAACCGTTGATTAAATTCTTCAGCTGCTTTAAGTCCACGAGAGATCGCTGATTCGAAGTGGTTTTTAACCTCAGTGCTTAATGTAAATGGTTTGTTCTTATAATCAAACTTAGCCTTAATATTTTTAATCTCTTCATCACTAAAAGGTGAACCGTGAGCTTTGTTTGTATTCTCAACTGAACTAGCAAAACCTAATTTAGTTTTAACTTCAATAAAAGTTGGTTTATCAGATTTCTTTGCTTGAGCAATCGCATTTGAGATCGCTTGATAATCATTACCATCTTTAATTAAGATGTAGTTTCAACGATAAGATTTAAGTAACATCTCAACATCAAAATTTGTTGAGTTTTCTACCCGACCATCTAATTGCACATCATTAGAATCATATAGTCAGATTAATTTATTAAGCTTATATCTTCCAGCTACTGCTAAAGCTTCTTGACACACTCCTTCTTGCAGATCGCCATCACCAATTAAACAATAAGTATAATGGTTAATGATCTTATCAAAGCGAGCGCTTAAATTAGCTTCAGCAATCGCAAAACCAACAGATGTTGCTGCACCTTGACCTAATGGCCCTGTACCAAAATCAACACCCGCTAACATTGTTGATTCAGGGTGACCTGGTGTTTTAGATGAAAACTTTCTAAAATTCTTTAAATCCTTTGTACTTAATGTCTTATACCCAGCCACATACATTGTGGCATATAACAAAGCACTACCATGACCTGCACTTAAGATAAACCGATCACGATTAAGATAGTTGGGATCGCTAACATCATAGTTTAAGTGATCATGAAACAAAGCATACATCATTGGCGCTGCTGACATAACCATGCCAGGGTGTCCAGATTTGGCATTGTTTATCATCTCAATTCCCAGAACGCGAATTGTGTTTATGGTTTGTTGTTGGATGTTCATATTAAAACAGATTGACCCTTTTTAAATCAATCCTACATATATAAAATAAAATATTAAAAGTTAATTAAATTAATTTATTGTCTTTTAAAGCTTTTTGAAGCTCTTCGTAAGCTTTCTCTTCATCTTCACCTTCGATAATGAATTCAACAGCTGTGTTTTGCTTAACAGCTAAAGACATTAAATTAATAATTGATTTAACATCAGCAGTAGCACCGCCAACGATCTTAAGGGTAACTTTTGATTTAAAACCACCCATTTTAGAAGATAGAACAGTAGCTGTTCTAACGTGTAATCCAAATGGATCAATAATAGTTGCTTTAAAGCTTTTCATATTTGATATTTTTTAATATTTAACTATTAATAATTATAAGGCATTATGAATTATTTATTAATCATTTATGCATTCGCGTAGCGAATAAAATAAATCGATTAACAGCTTGATGTTTTCCACTCTTTGGATAACTAATTGGTGATAGGTTGTTTCATCAAAGTAATCTGAGCCATAATAAAGATTAAAAATGTTGAAACTCATTCTTAATAATAAAAACGTTTTGTTATTTTTATTAACCAGATTAATATTCGTATCTGGTTTTTTAAATAAGAGATCATTTAAGATCTCATCATCAATCACTTTCGTTAGATCAAAGTTTTCTTGATTCGTGTATAAAACGAATTTATCTTGAAAACTAGGTTTTAATCCATTAACTAAATATTTGCTAAACCCTGGGTTTTGCGCTTCTTTTTTATTAAGCAACACAAATGGTTGATCTGAAAGATTTTTTAGTTCGAACCAATAATAACAATCATATTTATAAGGGTAGTTAAGTGAATACTTAGATTTACAAAACTCAAGACAACTAATTCTTAGTTCATCATTATGATCATTAACTTGATATTCTTGATAAAAGTTAGGTTGACTAAATCTTTTATCTAAATTTTGGACCTCACCATCTGATAGTTTAATAATCTGTTTAATCGTTTCTTTATTAAGAAACTGATCATTAACCCGCTTAATCTTTAGTTTCTTAGTTTTTTCTAAACCTTCAAAGATTGCTTTTGCTTGGTATTGCTCATTCAGTTTTTTTCTTAATCTTAAATGTAAATAGTAATGACCAACATATAAGATTAAACTAATCGGATAAAGACTAAAATATAAACTATATAAAACTACGGGAGTGTTGATAAAAAAATAAGTAGCGATCAACGGAATGATCATTAAAATTCAAGCAGTAATAACAACTATTCTTCTTAGTTTTGGATTAAGAATCTTACTGATCATAAATTTTAATTATTCCCTCAAGAATTATATAAATAAACACCGTTCCTGGATCATATATCCCAATTGAGCGTTTGCCATGATAAGAAGCACGACCAACTTTAGATTTTAATAATAATGATTTGTTAAAATTTTCATCTAAAATTTTTTGGCTTTCTGCCATTAACTCTTGAGTTGACAAATCATTATTTAAATAAAGGTATTTAAGTACTGGGTATAAGATATCATAAAAACTTTTAGCCCCAATCCGCAATTGATACTTGTTTTTACAATCTAATAAGGCTCGATAAAAACTCTCAATTAGATGATTACGACTTAGTTTATTTTGATCTAGATAATGTGCTGCTTGGTGGGTGAGATCATATAGGATTGCTCCCAGCGTTGTTTTGATCGTTTCTTTAATATATAAAGCAATAATCTTTAAAGAATTATAAAAACTAATTTGGTTATCTTCACGGTTAGCAAATTGTGAGATCTTATTAATAAATGGGATTAATGAATCAACAAAATCCCCATTTGATCCTTTCTTATCGATCAAATTAAGAAACTGTTCGGAATAAGTGAAATTATCAATGATTCGAATTAATAGGTTTATAAAAGCAGAGCGATTTTCCATCTTATTGTGATTGAAGACAAAAAAACAGATTAGTTAACTAATCTGTTAATTAGAGCTAGCTGTACTTGCTGTTGGTTCTTCTTGAGGTTGAGCAGAATCAGATTGGTGGTCTAATTTAGCTTTTTCGGCTTGTTCCTCTTTTTCAGCTGCAGCTTTTTCTTTAAGTTGTTCTTCTTTTAATTTGATAATTGCTTCAGGCAATTTCAAGTGTTCGTGAATGTAGTCAATATCGTTCTTAACGATCGTTTCTTGAATTAGTAATGCTTCAACAATTAGTTTTAGTTCGTTTTGGTTGTCTTTAATAATATTGTAAGCAACTTGGTATTGTTCTTCTAAGATCTTAGCGATTGCTTCATCAATTCTTTGCGCTGTATTTTCTGAATAGTAACGCGCATTAGGGTTAATACCGCCTTCAGAAGGTAAGAATTGGGTAATCCCTAAATCTGACATCCCTAGTTGGGTTACCATTGTTTTAGCAATATTAGTTGCTTTATAAAAGTCGTTAGATGCCCCTGTTGAGATTGCGTCTTTTCCAAAGAACAGTTCTTCTGAAGCTCTACCACCTAAAGCTCCAGCAATCATATTTAATAGGTCTGATTTCTTCTTTAAGTTTAGTTCAGCATCTTTAGGTGTCGATAAAGTATAACCACCGGCTTGACCACGAGGAATAATCGTAATCTTTTGAACTTCATCTGCTCCTTTTAGGTGTAATCCTACTAAAGCGTGACCTGCTTCGTGGTGTGCTACCTGATTTTTTTCAAAATCACTAATCACTCTTGATTTTTTAGCAGGACCAGCAATAACACGGTCAATTGCTTCATCAATATCAGTTAATGAGATACTTGTACGATCAGCTCTTACAGCTAATAGTGTTGCTTCATTTAAGACGTTTTCAAGTTGAGCACCACTAAACCCTGGGGTTCTTCTAGCGATATCTAATAAATTTACTTTAGAAGAGATATTCTTATTTCTTGAGTGAATTTTTAAGATCGCTTCACGTTCTTTAATATCTGGAAGATTAACTTGAATATGTCGGTCAAATCGACCAGGACGTAATAAAGCATCATCTAATACATCTAAACGGTTAGTAGCAGCCATCACGATGATTCCAGTTCTAGTACTAAACCCATCCATTTCAGCTAATAACTGATTAAGTGTTTGGTCGGTAGCTGAACCAGCAGAGATCTCATATTTCCCACGTTTAGAACCAACTGAGTCAATTTCGTCAATAAAGATAATACAAGGAGCAGCTTTTTTAGCTTTAGCAAATAGGTTTCTAACTCTCTTAGCCCCTACCCCTACTAACATATCTTCAAACGCTGAACCAGCAACTTGGAAGAATGGCACACCAGCTTCACCAGCTACTGCTTTAGCTAATAACGTTTTACCTGTTCCTGGAGGTCCATATAAAACTACCCCTCTAGGCGTTCTAGCACCCATCTGTACGTATTTTCCAGGGCGTTTTAAGTAGTCAACTAATTCAATTAGTTCACTCTTTTCTTCTTCAATCCCTGCAACATCTGTAAACTTAAAGGTTGATTTAGCTAACTTAGCTTGAGATTTTCCGATTGTGAAGACGTTTTCACCATCTTCACCTATAGCACCACCAGCACCCATTGTTCTGCTGAATCTTCTTGCGATCACAATATAGATCACAATCAGAATCACGAACGGAATAATGCTTGTTAAGAACTGAGTTAAGATTGCAGTACTTTGATTTGGTAACTGAACATTACCTACTGCTAATAATCTTTGAATTCCAGGAATTGCTCCAGCAGCACGATAAGCATCAGTATTCGCTGTGTCAAGGTTAAACCCTTCTGGTAAGAACTTTTGTCCAGTTAGTGGTAACGCTGTTAAAGTGGTAGTTAATACAGCACTGTATGAACCACCTTCAGTAACTAAAGTGGCGACCCCTCTAGTTTGGTTGATTGATAAATTGGCAATATTAAATACTGCATCATTAGCTGAAGAAGTAGCTGGTCTAATTAATGAAACAAAGAAAGACTGACCGTTAGCATTATTTAAGTTTCTTAAAAAAACACTAATGGATAATGATAATCCAGATGTGTAACTCGTTTGGTAAGTTGAGTTCTCAAGATCAAGGATAAATCGTCCGCTTCTACCATTAATCGTAGCAGTTGCCACCAAATTCCCATCAACGTATTGAATATTTGAAATGTTGGCAATCGTATTTCTTGGTAAAACATAAAAAAGAATTAAACCAATGATGATTGCCATCACGATGATAATTCCTATTGTTTTTCAAATAATCGATTTAACATTTTTGGGCGGTTTGGCATTTTCTGTTACCCGCTCGTTAAAATTAGATGTATTCGACATATTAAATAATTATATTTTATAAATCTTATTTTTTGTCATTTGATACCATATGCGCAACATAAGGTAAGTTTCTTAATTTGTCTTTGTAATCAAGACCAAAACCAACTAAAAAGCCGTGTGGCACTTCAAAGCAAACATAGTCTGCTTTAACATCAACTTCTCGACCTGAAGGTTTATCTAAAAAGGTTAATAATCTAACTGATTTAGCACCTCTTTGTTTTAATAAGTCTAAAACGATCTTAATTGTGTTACCACTGTCAATGATATCTTCGACCAATAAGACGTTCTTATCCATCACGTCATAAGCTAAGTCCATAACGATCTTGGGAGTGCCTTGGGATTTGGTTTCACCCTTAAATGAACTTAAGGTCATAAAGTCTAAAATCATTTCGCATTCGATCTTATCAATGATCTTACCAATAAAAGGAATACATCCTTTTAAGATTCCCACTAAAATGATCTCATCATCTTTATAAGTTTGATTAATTCAGTTAGCAGCTTTAATCGCTGCTTCATTAATCTGTTCGTTAGTTATTAGAATTTTTTCAATCGTGTAGTTTAATTTAGACATAATCTTTTACTTATTAGTATTCATTAGAACTACACATGAACACGCAATTTCGTTTTTAGGTTCTTCGTAACTTTTAGCTTTGACATTAACAGAGTTACAACCTGTTAATTTCATTAAAGAACTTTTGATTTCAAATCTGATTGGATCGATTCTAATATCTTGGGCAAAGATTGTTAGATCGATATTAACAAATTCCAGCTTAAGTTTTTTAATCAACTTTAAGCAGTAATTTAAGATTGTTTTTGAATCCAATCCTTTGTTAGATAGATCGTTTTCATCAAAATACATACCGATATCACCAAAAGAACCACACCCTAGCACAGCATCGCTTAAAGCATGAAGCACTACATCACCATCTGAATTTGCAATCAATTGTTGATCAGTTCTCACGGGGATCCCGCCTAAAAAAACCCGGCTGTTTTTTTTAGTTTTAAGTTTGTGGCTATCAAAGCCTTGGCCAATTCTAATATTCATATGTAATTAATAAATATTATATAATATTAATTTTTAATTTCTATTACGTGCGTTAATATTAGAGATATTCTAGGTTAGATAAAGACCTAGATGAAAAAGGTAATAACAATCTTAGACTAATTAAAAGGCGTTGAGGACAGTAAACTTACCTAATAAAACGATTCAGTTTCTTACTGTTTCTGGAGATCTATTTTTGTCTAAATAAACTCGTTTTTCTAAAGTTAGGTTATGAAAAGTAACTGAACGAGTTTTTTCGTCTAACGTGTAAGGCGGTTTGTTATTGTTTGCCACTACCTTGAACTGTAAGAAACTGTTGTTAATTAATGAATTGTTTGAAACGTGTGAAGAGAATAGTACTAAATTAGGATCAGTAGCATCAGTTCTAGTTACAACAGTTGGTTTTAAGCTATTAACAGCAATTAGGTTATTAAGCTTTGTGTATTCGATATTGTTAAAAATAAAGTTTAGGATCGTTACAGCTCTGTTTGCTCTTGTTCATTACTTACATAGAACGAGTTAGTATTTGTGTATGTTTGCCAGTCTGAAGGTTTTTTATCAGTAAGGATGAAGTTCGGACTGTAAGTTGAAGCGTTCTTAGCAAAGATCTCTAATAATTTAGATGTTTCTAATGAAGTACTAAAGTGGTTTTGAATCTTACTTCCTAATGTAATCTTGTTATCTAATATATCGATGACTACTTCTGATTTATCAGCACCTAATAAACCAGTATTAGTTAGTTCGTAACTAGATACTCTTACTGTATATAAAGGCGCAGGTATTTGTTCTCTAGCAGGTTGAGTAATATCTGGGATTAAACTGTTTGTGTTGCCATTATTCCCTTGATTTTGACTATTAGACCCACCTTGGTTTGGTTGAGCTGATCTTACACCATTAATATTTGGTCTACTTGCTGAAAGTGGATTTTGATCTTCGTGTTGAGTTAGATCACTTTGATTATCAGGCCGACCTAGAACACTAGGGTTTAATACCCCGTATAAATTAGGATGTGTTGAATCTTGGTTATTAGATTGACTAGTATTAGTTGTCCCTTGGTTGCTAGATGGATTTGAATTGTTTGGTTGACGGTTGTTAGATACGCTAGTATCTACAAAGTTTTGTCTGGTTAAAGTAATTCCAGTACAACTACTTAAAAACATTGCTGGAATGGAAAATGTAAAAGTGCCCCACAGATTTTTCCAATCGTTTTTTTCTTCTTAAAAGAGTTCATATAATTGTTTGATTATAAGTATTATTAATTTAAAAGTTTTTTTGGTTTAATCTAACGCTTAACTTTAATCTTGATAAATTTAGACTTAATCGATCAATTTCTTACCTTAACTAGTTCCTATATTATATATATTGAGCTAAACAAGTAATTAGAAGAAAATAATCTATTAACAACCTTAAATTTATTTAATATATGGTTTAATACCCTACAAACTTCTAAATGTAAGTTATTTAAGTTAATAATACTATTGAAAAAGATAAGTTTACAAGAAAATATGCTCTTAAAATATTATTTTAAAGTTAGTTCTACCAGTTTTAATAAGCACTCTTAACTTAACCCCAATGAATCTCTTTTACTGATTTAGGGTTCTCATTTCTGGTTATTGATTTAATCGTTCCATCACCCACTCTGATCACCATTGTGGCAATATCAGCAATTAATGGATTGTGGGTAACAATAATTAATGTTGTTTTGTTTTTCTTATTAATTTGCACGAACTCTTCTAAAACAACTTGAGTCATCTCACCATCTAATGCACCAGTAGGTTCGTCTCCAAAGATCACAGTCGGGTTTTTGGCGATTGCTCGAGCAATCGACACTCTTTGTTGTTGTCCCCCTGAAAGTTCAGTAGGCAACTTATTACGTTGTTCATACATCCCGATGTTTTTTAATAGTTCATCAATATCTTTACGTTTAGAAGCATCGCGTTGCAAGAACGCGCCTATTTCAATATTTTCTTTAACGTTTAAATTAGGTAACAAACCATATTGTTGGAAAATATAACCGATATTTTCTTGCCTAAACTTAGTTAATTGGGTATCAGAAAACCCAATTAAATTTTTGTTGGCAACAAAAGTGATACCACTACTTGCTCGGTCCATCCCTGAGATGATATTTAATAAGGTTGTCTTCCCACTACCAGATGGTCCCAAGATCACAACAAATTCCCCTCATGGAATTTGCAAATTAACGTTTTTTAAAACCTTGGTAGTCGTCACACCATTAGAATAGTATTTTGTGACGTTTCTTAGATCAATAACGAAGTCAGGTCTAATTGGGTTGGTTTGTCTAATCTTGTGTGGTTTATTTAGGATTTCAACTTTACTTACTTCTAGATTTCAAAACGCGGTTTCCAAATTTTGCTTAAACTTATCGATCTTTTTATAGATATTTGACAACTTAACCCGCGCAAAGTTTTTTAAGTGTAAAACCTTAAAGAAATCTTTAATCTTATCTTCTCTTTGCTTGATCGAAACTTCAGTCTTTTTTAACCAACTAGGATCTAGATAACTATCATCTGAGATATTGTTTTCTAACTTCTTGAAGTAATCAATAATCGAAGCCGATTCTTGATTAAGAATCACTTCATACTCTTGCGCAGTTCTAACAGAGAGTTTTCTTTCAACAGGTCTTTTCTTTTGCTTAAGTTCAAAGATGAAATCATTAATATGATAGATTAAGCGATTGCTTAACTCATTAACGTAATCAATAAATTTCTTAACTAAATATTGTTTTTGCTTGGTCTGATAATTCTCACTCGCAAACATCTTCCCATAGGTGTTATCTAATGTTTGCTTTAAATAAAGCAAGTTATTACAAAAGTTATTAACTTGGATCCGAAAATTAGGTCTTAGTAATGATACTGCTTCTGTCTTTTGACGCATGTAATAAATTACATTACCAATATAAGAGTTATAGATATTATTAAAATCGCCAAAGTTATCAACAAAATAAACTGCTGGTTGATCCCAATCAAGACTAAGATAATCTAGTTCATTAGCAATTTTAACTTCTTCAATCTGTTTAGTTAACTGAAAGTTTGACATCATCATCCATTAATAATTCTTAATCTCTTGAGCGATCTTCATCTTTCTTAATGTGTATCAGTTCGTAAAGAATGAGATTGAAAAGATTCCCATAACACCAGTTAGTGCCCCCAAGATGTGGGTAATACTAATTGTCGTGAATAGCGCAATTGAAGCTGATTTTAAAATGATTAAATTATAAATGTTAACCAAGATTAATGAAAGTGGTCCACCCACTAATAATCCAAAGATAAATACGGGAATATAAATTGATAAGAATGAAAAGATAATCGCTCGATCAGAAAAGCCCAAAGCTTTCATTCTGATCGCGATCTTTTTTAATTCATCAATCAACATATTTGAGATCAAGATCACGATCAGAGTAACGATTGGCACAATCATTGCAATAATCACGTTTTGAATCGTTAACGAAGTTTTTGAGATATTCTCAAAGATCGCGCGATTAGAACTACTATTATATAAAAAGTTGATCATCGTGTTGTATGGTAATGAACCATACACACTTACTAGTTTCTTAATGTAGTCACTAACAGATTGATTATCAGCTTTTAGTTCAGTTCATTGATGAAAGTTGTTGCCATCAAGGTTTTTTACTTCTCCAAGTGCTACTAATAACGCCTTATAATCATCAACATAAGCTTGTCTTGTACTAGATAGTTGATTATAAGGTGTTGATGTACTTAGTGTTGATTGATAGTTAAGAATACTATTACGAATAATCTTTTGCAGTTGTTTATTATCAACTGAGAAATTCGAAGTTGAAGGTAATAACCCTGATTCTGAGAATAAGGGTGTTGATCTTTCAAAAGCATCTAGATCATCTGAGTAATAACCATTAAATGGTAATTTATGTTCGATCTCGAAATCACTAAACCCTAGTAGTTTGTTAGCCAGATCATAAGATGTGTAAAGATCATTATCTCTAGCTGAGCTAGAGATTCCAATTACCTTAAACTTAACTTTTTGGTTTTTTAAATATTCATCGTGGTTAATAATATTTAATTTATCTGAGATCCGATCAACACGATTGGTAATCGTGAAATCGATTGTGTCACCAACTTTTCAGTGGTTGTTTTTTGCAACAAACTCATTGATAATAATCGGATTATCATCAGTCTGATTAAACAACTTTTGGTTAATCACTTTATTGTTATTATCAATTAAGATCGGTCCTAGATAATCCTTACGATCAACATCATCTAGATTAGTTGTTTTAATCCAGTTCTTAATTCCTTTGATTTGGAATTTTTGATCATTATCTGTAACCGTGTCAATTCTTGTGTAAGCAAATTTAGGCGATTCTTTGTCTTTGATATCACCGATCGTCTTAGCTCCTAGACCAATAACGTTATACGTAATCTTATAGTCAACTAAACCGTAAGTGTTATTTGAGATATTCTCAAATTGTTGGATTAAAAAATGAATAAATTCAGGTTTTAAAATCCCACCACTTAGTGCTTGATCTTGATTGATTTCATACACATTACGGTTTAGTTGGGGGTTAAATACGATCCTAATGTAATAACTTGGATCGTTATCAGCTGGTGTTTTTAGGTTTCGATAAACGTTGTTAGCGATTGCTTGCAAGAAAATCTCATAAGATTTTTCTGAAGCAGCTGCTTGGTTAGAAGGCATTAATGAACTTGATAAACTTCACGGGTTAGCACTCAACACCCCAAGACCAATTAAGTAGTCCAAACCAATCTTAGATTGCACATAGTTCTTAAGATACGTAACTTTAGAACTTTGGTCAATAATATCGTTTAAACCAACGATATGTAAGTTACTTCAACCTGATTGGTTTGGATCAGTTCTAGAGTTGGCTAAGAAATAGTTCTTATGATCTTCTCATCCAGCTAAAGCCGCATCAGTTTTACCAAGATCTTTGAATTCTTGGTACATAATTAACCCTGATTGTTGGGTTGGTGTGGCTAGATCAACGTAATATTTATAATTATTAGCGCCAAACGTATCGTTTTTAGCCTTATCATAAACATTAAGCGTTGATAATGAGAAGATCAACACAACCATCGTGGCTGCTGATAAGATACATAATAAGAACAGCTTCCACATCGAGTTAAACGCAATCGAGATTCTAAATCGGTTCATAACCGATAGGATCGCGATTGGTTTTTTAATATAAACTGAGATCTTACTTACTTTGTATTCACTATCATTTTTTAACGAGTTAACAACGTTTTTACGCATCAAATAAACTGATACTAAAAAGCTGGTAACCCCAAAGATAATTACAGGTAAAAAGAAAGAAGTAACTAAAGCAGTTGCACTAAACCGCCTTAGTTCAACGGGTATAAACCAGAAGCTACTAAAAGCATTGATAGCAACCTCTTGTAAGATATATCCCAAGATATAACCCGCCATCCCTCCTATTAGTGAGGGAATAAAACTAAAGATTGCCATTGATAAATTAATCTTTGTTTTATTAAACCCGTTAGCTAACAAGATCCCTAGGGTTTGGCGATTCTTATCAATATAGCTCTTAACAATTAAGATCCCCACCATTAATGCTAATAAGATAATGATCGCCATTAACATTAATGACGTATTTTTAATCGTATTTAATAATGAAGGAATAAAGGTTGTGCGCGCAGCCCTTAAATTTAAAATGTTGCTAATATCATTGGCAAAATAAGCTGATTTTAAATTTGGCGGTCACGCCATGTTGATTGAAGCTCATTGATTGATCTTATCAAGCGCTAACTGGCGTTGAGCTTGACTAAGATTACGATCTTTAAACCGACCAACGATGTTTGTCTCAATTGGGTTGGTACTAAATGCTTCACGTAACCGTGAATACCCATAATCATTAACGTAATAAATTCTTTGATTAACCGGGTTGGGAATAAAGTTGGTAAAACTGTAGATCGGATAAATAAACTCTGGGCTAACCCCGGTCCCAAGAATTAAATACGAAGTTTGATCGATCTGGATCTTATAACGATCACTGATCGTATTAAATCTTTCTAAGAAAGCATCACCATTAAGTGACATTAACTGATCGATCATCTCTTGATCTTGAAAGATCATTTTACCATCAGTCTGTTGATCGTGTTTTCAGTTACTAGCTGAAACGATCGCAAAATAACTATTAGGATTAATTAACCTAATACTTAAAGGAACGATCTGATATTTCCATTGGAAATTAATACTCCAATTATTATTGATTGGGTTGGTTTCTGTATCAATAAACTCTTGGATTCTTTGTTGTTCGTTATTATTTAAAGGTTGGTTGTTAACAACTTTGGTAGCTGCTTGAACAAAGTTAGCTAAATTGGGATTATTCGTATTGGGATTAATCCCAGTTAAAACCACGTTTAAGATTGTTTTTAAATCTTGATTATCTTTAATAAAACCAGGGATTTGGTCGATTCTAAGCTGATTATAATCAGCTTTTAGTTTCATAAACTGATCAAGAATCTGTTGATAATTATGCCCAGAGTTACTAATCATCTGACCATCATATAAAACTAGTTTATCAACTTGATAATTGCTGTTCGTACGAACGATCTTTTTTTGTAAATCACCTTCACTAACATCTAATGATTCATAACGTTCAAACTCGATATTTTTATCGTTTAAGATCTTATCAATCTTAGCATTAGGATCTGATTGTAATTGAATTCTTAACCGATTAGAAGCAGTAATAATCTCGTTCTGCACAAGATTAATCCGTTGTTGGTTAGAGAGATTACTATTTAAATTAATCTCATAACTAATGAGATTGGTATAGATATTAGCACTATCGTTGCTAATAATCGTATTTAAATATGGTGTGATTGATTCAGCTGATAAAAAGATATGAACCTTATTGGTATTAGTCAAATCTACATTGGGATTAACAATTGACGGGTCTGAGTCAAATTGAAGTGTCCCAAAGTCATATTTTTCGTTGATTACTAAATCAGCCGCATTACCTTTTTGATTAACATAAGCATACGAGCTTTCTAAGTTCTTATTCGTGTTATCTAGTAATGAATAAGTTAAAGAAGATAAGAAGATTAAAAAGGTTAAACTAATTAAAGCAACTTTAGCTTTCTTAAAAGACCGGATAACACTCTTAATTAAATTAAACACTTATATTTAAATAACTAAAAATATTACTTATTATAATACCAAATCGTTATTTTTGGGGATGAGCATAATCTTAGTTAGTGGGATTTTTGCGAAGTTTTTTGAGATTTTTAAATTATCTAGACTCTTAGTTATTAGCGTTCATATATTTATATCAATTTGTTCTAGATTGGATGATCCTAAGAAAATCAACTTTTGTTCTTGCGATCATTGTTTTCCCAGTTTATTAAGTTGGTTAACCCAAGAAATTAAGAACTTAATCAAGTTCTAAACCAAGTGAATTTGTTTAAGTTCTTAACCTATATTTAAACGTTTAAATTAACTATAAATTGAAAACCCAAATAATCGTTATATAATTATGTTAATTCTATCTTACAGTAGAAAAACATTAGTATTTTTAAGTACTAAAAACTTTACATATAAGAATATTAAAAATGATTAAGGATTTTAAAGATATTAATCCTAATAAAAAACCCACCAAAATCTTTGCTTTTGGTGGACTTGAAGAAGTAGGAAAAAACATGTATGGTATCGAATACGACGATGAATTAATCATCGTTGATTGTGGTATCAAGTTCTCTTCTGTTGAACTATTAGGAATCGATGGGATCGTTCCCAATTTTGCTTATGCAAAAGCAAACCAACACAAGATTAAGGCATTAGTTATTACCCATGGTCACGAAGACCACATTGGGGGAATTCCTTATTTATTAAGAGAGGTTAGTGTTCCTGTAATTTATGCGCCGTTGATGGCAACTAAATTAATCGAGAAAAAATTACATGAACACCATAACCTAAACCAATATAAGATCGTTTCATATAACGATAAATCTGAGTTTAGTACCAAACACTTTAAAATTGATTTTTATCGAGTGTGTCACTCGATCCCAGATGCATTTGGTGTTTGTGTTCAAACACCAAATGGTAATATCGTTGAAAGTGGTGATTACCGTTTTGATTTTAATGCTGGTAATGAAGAGTTAGATATTCATAAAGTCGTTGAGATCAGTAGACGTGGGATTGATCTGTTTATGACTGAAACCACGAATGCTGAGATCCCGGGGTTTTCAAGCTCTGAAAAAGAGATCTACGATAATATTAAAAATATTATCAAGAATGCTAATGGACGGGTGATCTTATCAACGTTTGCTTCAAACGTTACCAGAATAAGTGAAGTAATCGAGATCGCAATCCAACACGGTCGTAAGATCTGTTTATTGGGTAAATCAATGGATAATAACGTTTCGATCTCTCGAGATGTTGGGTATATTAACCTTAAAGATGATGATATTGTTGAATCTAGATATGTAGAACAACACCCTGATAATGAGATCATGATCTTTTGTACGGGTTCTCAAGGAGAAGAGTTGGCTGCACTTAATATGTTAGCAAGCGGGCGTCATCCTTGGATCCAACTTAAAAAGACCGATTCAATTATCATGTCATCTAACCCGATTCCGGGGAATTATGCAGCCGTAGAACGGCTACTTAACGAACTATCTAAAGAAGAGGGGATCTCGATTTATGAAAATTCTCCGACGTTAAAGTTGCACGCTTCTGGTCACGCAACGATGCAAGAGATTCAACTAATGTTAAGCTTGCTAAGACCTAAATACTTATTTCCAATCCATGGGGAATATAAGATGTTTACTTCTTTAAAAAGAATTGCTAAAAAGTGTGGTTTTGACCCAGAAAACGTAGCCCTACATAAAAACGGTCAGATCGTTTATCTAATCGATCGTGAACTGTATTACACAAAAGAAACGATCGATGCTGAACCACTCTTCATCGAAGGTAAATCCGTTTCACCTAACGTTAAAAGAATTATGAACACTAGACAGGTGTTATCTGAAGAGGGGATCTTTGCAATTACTGTCGTAATTGATAAAGCAACCAAACAGATTAAGACTTTACCTAAACTAAAATCTAGTGGTTGTTTCTATCTCAAAGAAAGTCATGGTCTAATGACCAAGATTGCTTATGAGATTATAACTAATGCTAATGAGTATTTAGCTAAAAACCAAAACTACTCAGAGCACGAATTAAAGAAAATTATCCACGAAAGTTGCCGTTTCTACATCTGGAGAAACAAACACCGCAACCCACTAGTGGTATCAAACATCAGAGAGATCTAAACCTTAATAAAGATCTTCTTAATATTAGATAAAAGACCATTAATTTGGTCTTTTACTTTTTTAACCAATAGATCTGAGATCGGTTGGTTAAATTCGATATAGAGATTATAAGCACTCTTATCTTTATAATCATCCCTGATTGAGATCTCAAATTTATTTTGTAAACCTTGGTTTAGGATCGTGTTAATCAGATAATAAACCTTTTTAAGAATAACGATCTTTTCTTCGGTTACTTCATCTTCAACCATTAAACCAAACCCTGATAAGGGTAAAGTTGGTTCTTTTAAAAAGTTGGGATCAATACTTAATAACTCTCCCAACTCGATGACTTGTTGGATCGTTAGTTGTTTTAATGGTTCGAAGATGTAAACATCATTGGTCAATGCCATTGAGATATTTAGCCCTTGGTTAAGATCATCAAAACAAGTTCCTAGTAAAGCAAAATCGATCTTTTCACCAATATCAACAATCGTTTGTATCACCACTTCTAAAAACGTATCATCAATTGCTTTCTTCTTATCGGCATAACTAATATGACCTTTTAAGTTGTTTAAGAACAACTCTTTAGCATCAATATGTCATACTTCAAGATCAAGTTTTTCCCTAAAAAAATTGATCTTGTTAGCCACTTCATTATGACGCATCATCCCATTATCAATATAAATGCAGATCAGATTTTTATTTAAAGCAATCTTGGTGATCTTAGCTAATACAAAAGAAAACACACCACCATTCAAAGGGATGATGGCTTTCTTATTTTTAATTGTGTCCCTTAATAAGGTGACTGTGCTAATTAAAAAATCTTGTAGTTTTCTTGCTTGCATCTCTCAAGGCTAATCCATTTATAATTTTAATATGAATATTTTATCCATTTGATCATTTATAAATGTTAATTTATAATATATCAATATGATTATTGTTATTCTAGGATAAACAAATGCATAGTAATGTTCGAAAGTTATTAAATAACCAATATAATAGCGAAATGGCTGCTGCCACGATGATGTTTGAGTATTCTGCGCGGATTGACGAATACGGAATGGATCACTTTAGTGCGCTGTTATATGATTGAGCAAAAGAGAAGTTAGAACATGCTCAAAAGCTTGAATGATACTTAAGATTAAATGAACAATGAATTAGAACTAATTAGTTGGCAACACCTAAATTAGTTGATTCAACTGAACCGTTAGGAATTTTAGAAGCAGTATCTGAGTACCAAAGAGCTACAGCGGTTGCGTTTGATGAGATCGCTGAAGTGGCTTTAATTAACAAAGATTTTGGCACTTATAATTTCGTTGGTTTCTTTATTGAAAACCAACTATATCAAAAGAAAAAATGTGCTGATCTAATCAACACATTTAAGATGTCAGAAGATCTGTTAATCATTGATGAGAAGATTAAGCAGATTAAAGAAGAACATTTAGCTAATATCACTAAAAGTCATAAATAAACCTAGTTAATAAAAGATAAACAATGAAGTTGAGATTTAGGTCATTTTTACTTGAATCTTTACTTCGTTTTTATTTTTTTGTTTGGGGTGTGAAAACGGATTTTAGGTAAAATTTTTAATTTAACGTAATAAGTGTTTAACTAAAATTTTAAAAAGCAAGAACGTTATTTACATATGTTTTGCCAGATGTTTTATAATTAAGTATTATTAAATCAGAGGTTACTACAAATGATTAAGAAAAGCGCCTGATTTAATTTGTTATGTGGATTAAGTTCTGTGAGTTTTGTATCTGCTTCATGTCAGAAAATGCAAGCTCCAGCAACAAAAAGTGCAGAGGAGATATTTCGCACTTTAACTAAAGGCGATATTACGATCGCATTTAATAAAAATCAGGATAAAACCAAGATTCTTCCCAGTGCAATTAATGAGAAGAACTATTTTAATTATTTCTACTTTCAAATTAGTCAGAGTGTTGACCAAAAAGAATTAGATCACATTAATTTTGATGCGAAGAACTTTGTTCCTAATAACCAATCGGGTACTTTATCATTTGATCTAGATGTATCAGTTGTTGACAGACCTAAAGATATTAAAAATTTCGATTTTAGAATCGATGGTCTGATGACAGGTAGTGGAGCTAGTAGTGGTAGTGGGTCAAGTTCTGCTAGTAGCGGATCAGGTTCAGGTAATAGTGGGTCAACTACAACTCAACCTGAGCACGATCCAAATGACTGTCCACCAGATACTAGTAAGGCTAATAAAACTTCAAGTAGTGAAAAAACAGTTAATACAACTATACCAACTGAAAGCCAAAGACAACCTCGTGATAGTAGTAAACCACCTAGTTTTCCTAATGGGTTTCCAGGATTCCCTGGATCAAATATTACTAAGAAATTTGTTCAAAAACAAAATAGTTATCCAGACTATGTAGCGAGTAGATACAAAACTGTAGACAAACAACTAATATATAAAGAAATATGAGACCGTACTTTCTCTATAAGGCCAGGGACTTTTACCAGTGATAACGGAACAGCTCATCCAATAGTTGACCAAGGTACAGGATGAGTTTTAGATTACGCTAAGAACTCGTCAAACAACAATCAACTAAAATTATTCATTGCAACTAACCTACACGTTATTGGAAATTATGGAAATACTAACTCTAAAGAGTTAGACGATTTATTATCTTATTCAGACCCAACAGGTGTTAAACCAAGCGGATTTGCTCTTGGTAAATCTAATAAAACTCCATCGTTTACTCCTCAACCTAACAATCAAAGTGTTGATCAACTAAAACAAAATGCAGGCACCATGCTTTATTATTCATATAAAGAAGGAGGGGGCAAAATTGGTATAGAAGAGGTTAAAACTACTGAAGCTTTCAGCACTCCTAAAATTGTGTTTGCTGCAGTTGACTATTTAGATGATCACGCTTTAAACCAATATAAATCTAAAATAGATGAAAAATGAAAAGAATGAAAAGCTAAAACCTTAAGTTCTATTAACGGATCTAATTCAAGTGACGGTACTGTATTTGCTGATGAAGAAAAAGCTAGATTAAAGAAATTAACCGAATACAATGGTAAGATTTCATTCTATACTGACTTTGGGATTTTAGAATTAGACGTTGATCTATCAAAAGCAGATGAAAAACTTAAGGAATGAATAAATAATTCAACCAAAGCTGTAGATTCTTACGTAAATAGAATAAAAACTACACAACACTTACCTAACTATAATCCAGAAACAGGTAATTATTTCCCTACTTTAGATTACATCTCTAAAAATCTAGGATTAGCATCTTGTAAACCTTCTTATGCATATGGTATTGATAATGCAAAAGATATCTATATAGCCGGTTATCCTAAAGACCTACAAAGTCAAACTTTCTGAATGCAGAATAATCCAGCAGAAAGATATCAAGATATAACACAGGGTAGTGTTAATAATCAACTACGTATTCCTCAACAAGCTTGACTACCTAATAAAGATCTATTTAACGTACCAAGCTATACTCGTTCTACAGACTCGGCAACATCAAAAACTTGATCTGATATAAATAATATTCAAATTTATACAAAACTTTGAAACAGACCGTTCATTGACAGATACGGATTTAATTACTTCACTAAATTCTCATCACTATACTATGGAGCTTCTGGTTCTGTAGCTTACAATGACTTTGGTCAAATTGTTGGTATCTATGATGGGGTTGCTAGTAGCACAAATTTTGGTGACGTTTCAAATCTTGGAACATTTGCACCTTTAGTACAAGCTGCTAACATTAAAGTTCAATCTGATGAAAACATTACTAATTATGCTTACAACTTAATTGACAATAAAGGTTTCCCGCACCAAACTAGATCATACCGAAGTAACTTAAGTCTGTTCTACCCTAACGGATTTACCTGACCTTCAACATCTGGTACACCTACTCAAAGTAACTCTAAAGTAACAGCAATTTTCCCTAACGGTTTCTAATTTTATTTAGAAAATTACAAACTTTTAAAACGAAATTTATAACACCTTCTTTAGCTCAAAAAGGTGTTATTTTTTTGCCTTTTACCAGGGTCTTAACTAGACCATTTTTTCTTTAATCTTCTTAAAAAATGTCAAAAAAAGTTTTCCAAAAATTTTGATCAAAAATGCAAAATTTAGTAACAGAAATCAACTCCTTGTTTTCATCTCCATAAATTTATAAAAACCTTGAATTTATAATAGTTATGTGTCGGTATAGACAAACCATTAAATTACAAAATATGAGTATATTAAAAACACATTTTGATGTGGCTATTATTGGCGCAGGAATTATCGGCGCTTCAATAGCATACGAATTATCTAGATACAACTTAGAAGTTGTAGTTTTAGAAAAAAACCCAAAAGTAGCAAACGAAACTTCATTGGGTAATTCAGGTTTAATTCATGGTGGTTTTGATCCTGAGCCTCACAAACTTGAGGCTAAATTAAATCTTCAAGGTAACTTGAAGTGAAGAGAGTGATTTAAGCACTTAGAATTCCCTAGAGTTGAAATAGATTCATTAATTCTTGCTTTCAACGAAGAAGAGATGAAACATGTTCACATGTTATATGAAAGGGGGTTAACAAACGGGTTAAATAAAAAAGACTTAAAAGTCTTAACTACACAAGAAGTTCTTAAAAAAGAACCAAATGTTAACCCAGCTGTTAAAGGTGGTTTGTTGTGCACCTCTTCAGTGGCAATTCATCCAGTAGAAGCAACTAGAGCTTTATTGGGTGCTGCTAAGCAAAATGACACACGATTAAGAGTTAACTCTGAAGTAACCAACATTAAATATGAAGGCGATCGGTTTGCTCTTACAATCAATAATAAAGACAAGATCTATGCGAGAAAAGTAATTAATGCCGCTGGGCATTATGCTGATAAATTGGCTAATAAGTTTGGTTTTGATAACTTCAAACAAACTACTCGTCGTGGGGAATATCGAATCTTAGATAACTACGATAAGAACCTAATAAACTCTGTTTTATTTAAAGTTCCCACCATCCACGGTAAGGGAATAATTATTGCGCCAACCTTAGATGGACATTATCTAGTTGGACCAACTGCACAAGATGGTGTACCAAAAGAAGATATTTCTTTAGTAACTAAAGAAAAATACGATCTAATCGGCAAGATTGGTAAAGATATTGTTCCTTCATTAAAGATTGAAAGAACAATTAAAACGATTGCTGGATCACGACCAATCGATGTGGAAACAAATGATTTCGTGATTAGAAAAAGCAAGAAAAATCCAAACTTTATTTTAGCAGCCGGAATGCAATCACCCGCTTTATCATCAGCTCCAGCAATCGCATCTGAAATTGCTAACTTATTAAACCTAAAATTAACTCCACGTGAAAACTTCAAACCTGATTACAAGATTGATATTTTCTAATAACTAAACCTATTAATTAATATTTAAAAAAACAAATTATGGACAAGAAGAAATACATTATTACATTAGACGAAGGAACTACATCTTGTCGTTCAATCGTTTTTGATAAACAAGCTAAGATCGTAAGTGTTGCACAAAACGAATTTACGCAATACTTTCCACAAAGTGGATGAGTTGAGCATGATCCATTAGAAATTTGGAATACCCAACTATCTACAATGCAATCGGTTAAAAACAAAGCTCAAATTAAATCAGTAAACGTTGAGGCTGTTGGTATTACTAATCAACGTGAAACTGTTGTTTTATGAAATAAAGAAACGGGACTTCCGGTTTATAATGCAATTGTATGACAAGACCGTAGAACAAGTGAATATTGCGAAACCCTAACTAAACACGTTGATAAAGTTAGAGAAAAAACTGGTTTAATCATTAATCCTTATTTCTCAGGTACTAAGATTCGTTGAATCTTAAAAAATGTTCCTTTAGCGCAAAAAACTTTAAAAGCTGGCAAGTTACTAGCAGGAACAATTGATTCATGATTAATTTGAAAACTAACTGGTGGTAAGGTACACGCAACTGATGTCTCAAACGCATCAAGAACATTATTATTTAATATTCACACCATGGATTGGGATCAAGAATTATTAGATTTATTTGAAATCCCTCGGTCGATTCTTCCAGAAGTTAAATCTTCTTCTGAAGTTTATGGTTATGTAGAACCTAGTTTGTGATCTCAACGAGCTACTGCTAAAGTTCCGATTACAGGTGTTGCTGGTGACCAACAATCTGCTTTATTTGGTCAGTTGTGTCTTAAACCTGGAATGGTTAAAAACACCTATGGAACAGGTTGCTTCACCTTAATGAACATTGGTGAAAAACCAATTATGTCTAAGAACAAACTGTTAACAACAGTTGCTTGGAAACTAGGTAAGAAAAAACCAGTTTATGCCCTTGAAGGTTCTGTGTTTATTGCTGGAGCTGCTGTCCAATGAATACGTGACGGACTAAGATTAATTTATGATGCAGCTGAATCTGATTTTTATGCTAATTTAGCTTCTAAACAAGATACTCACCAAGTTTATTTAGTTCCTTCATTTACTGGATTAGGTGCTCCTTATTGGGACTCTTATTCACGTGGAGCAATCTTTGGTCTTGAACGTGGAACTAAAAAAGAACATATTATTAAAGCAACACTTGAATCGATCGTGTTCCAAACTAATGATCTGATTAAAGCTATGTCTTCTGATGTTGGTAAAAAGATCGAAGTTGTTAAAGTTGATGGTGGTGCAACTAGATCTGAATACATCATGCAGTTCCAATCATCAATCTCAGGGGTTAATGTAATTAGACCTAAGAATATTGAATCAACCGCATTAGGGGCAACCTTCTTAGCTGGTTTAGCTGTTGGTTATTGAAAAGATCTAAAAGAGCTTGAAAAACTAGTTAAAGTCGATAAAGAGTTCAAACCAAAACTAGATAAAGAAAAAGTCGAAAAATTAGTTCATGGCTGAATGTTGCGGTAAAAAGAACATTTAATTGAATGAAAGAGGTGGATCTTAAATAATGAATACAACAGTTAATATTCTCCTTGGTGAACTAATTGGTACCATGGTATTAATTATTCTTGGTAATGGTGTGTGTGCTAGTGTCAACTACAAGAATATGTTTGCTAAACAAGTTGGTGCTAACTGGTTGTTAATTGCTTTGGGTTGGGGGTTTGCCGTATTCTGTGGTGTGGTTATTAGTATCCAAGTTTTAAAAGGTAATGCAAACTTAAACCCAGCAGTGACAGTTTATTTCATGATTAACCAAAAAGGTGCTAACATTGGTTTATTATTTGCCATGATTGCAATGCAATTATTAGGGGCAATGATAGCGCAAATAATCCTTAATTCACTTAACTGAAAACACATCATTGAAAATGATGCTGAAATGCTAAAAGCCTCTTCTTGTACAGGTCCTTCTCACCGTAAAGCTTGATTTAGAAACATTTCATATGAAATGTTAGGCACTATGATTCTTTTAGCTGGTGTAATGGCTGGAGACTATCACAAACTAACAGGTGTCTTCTTTGTTATGGCTATTGTAATGAGCTTAGGTTCTGTAACTGGATGTGCAATTAACCCTGCTAGAGATTTTGGTCCAAGAGTTATTTACTTCTTAACAGCTAAAGCGTTTAATAAAAAATTACAAAATCCAGTGTCAGCTGATTTTAGATATGGTTTAGTTCCATTATTAGCGCCAATTGCTGCGGGATTAATTATGGGTGGTTTCTCATTATTAATTAATCAATAATTGATAAAAACAGATAAGAAAAATAATATTAGGGAATCACCCTAATATTATTTTTTATTTAAGTTTGTAATCGATATCTAAAAGAATTGGTGCGTGATCTGATACATTACTGATTAATTGGAAATCACTTGGATTAGGATTTTTCATCCCGCTACGTGATGCTAATCAAGCTGCTAAGCTTTTTTGTTTATCCCAAATTTTATCTGTAAAAGCATTGATGATATCAATCTTATAAGGGATATCGCTCTTTTTTAAGATGTTTTGGCTATCTGCATCATAGATGAATCATTTGTCATATGAATTAGCATAACCATTTCGTTCACTTAGAGTTGTTCGATAATATGGTCGATTATTATCAAAGTTAATATAGTTTAAAGAATATTGATCTGAAGTGAAGACTCTATTATTAGTTTCTCTTATGTTTGTGTCAGCTGCACCTATGATATCAGTATCAGGGTATTGAGTTTTAAGATCGCTAAAAACTGTAGCAATTGCTTGTGCTTCTTTAATCTCTTGCGAACCTTGTCGGCTAAAACCAGCAGCACTTGTTTCACCATTATTAGCATTCACCCCAGGCGCATCAAAGTGACCAAAGAAAGTGATAAAGCTATAATCAAAACCAATGATTTTGAATTTTGTGTATCAAAGTGGTCTTGTATAAATATTATTAGGATTGATAGCTTTAGATACTTCTGGTTGAACTACCTGATTTTTATATAAGATTAAAATTGATTCTTTTGATCTAGGATAATTCTCGTTAAAGTTTTTACCACTAAATGTGTAACTTCAAGAACTACCTAGTGCGTCGTTTAGTCTTTGAGCAAGAAGTTGATCATCATAATTGATTTCACTTAAACCAACAACGTCAGCATCAGAAAGTTGAATCGTTCTGATGATGTTCATAAACTTGTTACTAGTTGGTTCAGATCTACTCCCAAAATTAAGGGTGTTTCAACTCATTAATCTTAAATCCCCAACTTTTTTATATTGTTCATTTAGTGGAATAGTTTCATTTCGTGTACCGGGAGTAGTTACTTGCGAATCATTGGTTCTTTCACTATCTGGAACATCATTTTTAGGTGGGGGAAATTTGTTAATTACAAAGTAAGCACTCACCCCTAAAATGATTAATAATAGCAAGAGAACTCACATAATTAATCTTTTATTATTAACCTGTTTTTTTCTAGTGTTTTGATTTTGTTTGTCTCTAACTCTATTTCTCATATCTAAAATTACATCTGTTCTACAGCTTCTATACCAAATAAACTAAGTAAGTAGTTAATTAGATTTTTAATTGCTTTAGCCAATAACAATCTTGTTTGCTTGATCTCATCTTTTTGATTTAAGATCTCATGAGAGTTATACCAACTGTGAAAACTCTGGGTTAAGGTATAAACAAAATTTAAAAGTTTATTAACTTCATAAGTTGTTGCAACATTATGAACATAATGTTCAAAGCTGGCTAGATAATTAACCATCGTTCTTTCCACATCAGAGTTTAGTAACGATAAATTAACTTTATTTAGATCAATATGTTCAGCTTTTGTTAACAACTTATGAATTCTAGCATGTGCATACTGCACATAATAAACTGGGTTAGAACTATCTTTTTTATTCGTTAAATCAACATCAATCCTGATTCCGCTAGTTCAAGATTGATTAAGCATAAACCACCTAGAAGCATCTTTAGATAAAAACTCTAACATATCAGGGATACTAATCGCATTACCTAAACGTTTAGAGAATTTTATCTCTTTGTTGTCCTTAAGTAGTTTAACCATCTCAATTAGAACTACGACAAACTTACCTTTTTTAATCCCAGTTAGTTCAGCTGCATACGCAGTTCTTAAAATGTGGCCGAAGTGATCAGCTCCTCAAACGTTAATTAGGCGATCAAAACCACGTTTATGTTTTAGGTAGTGATTGGCAATATCAGTCCCATAATAAGTCGGCTGTTTGTTTTCTTTAATAATTACCCGATCTTTATCATCCCCGCCGTCAGTAGTTCTTAATCAAACAGCACCATCTTGTTCATAAATATGATCTTTTAATTGATTATTTAACAATTCAGTTAAAGTATTAGATTGATAAACTACTTTTTCACTAGTTCAAACATCCATCTTAACCCCAATTGATTCAAGATCTTGCTTAATAAAATGAAGCATTTTATTAGTACAATATTGGGTTAATTCGTTAGCAATCTTTGAATCAACAATTTTGTTATCTTCAATCTTAATATCTTGGTATTTGTTACCAAAATCTTTAATCATTTCTTCAGCAACAAAAATTGGTTCTTTACCATGATATGAATCATCTGGTAATTCGTATTTATTAATCCCTAATTCTTGTAAATATCTAATTATTGTTGATAGAGCAAATAAAGAAACTTGGTTACCTAGATCATTAATTCAATATTCTTTAGTTACATTATGACCTACTGCCCTTAAAATATTACTTAAAACATCACCAGTATAAGCATTTCTTACGTGACCTAAGTGTAAGAAACCTGTTGGGTTAGCTGAAACAAACTCAATGTTAATTGATTCTTGTTCTTCTTTAGGTAGTTTTTCGACTGAATAATTAGTTTCTTGTAATCGTTTAAGAACTACCAGTTTATCTTGATTACTTAAGAAAAAATTAATAAATCCTGGTTTTGAAAAAGTGATTTTTTCAAATTCATTAGGATTTAGTTGTTCAATTATTTGTTTAGCGATCTCTTGAGGATTTTTGTTCTGACGTTTTGACAGAACCATAGCGACGTTAGAGCTAAAATCACCAAACTGTATATTCTTAGTTTGTTGAATTAAATATTCAACATCAGTTGGTAAATTTAGTTGCTTTAAGGCGTGATCAATCTGCGTTTTAATTTTTTTAAAAACCATAGTTATATTTGATTATATTTCATTTAGCTTTCTAAATACGACAAAGCAGCTTCCAGCTCCTGCTAACACAACGTGATTGCTGTCATTTTTTAATTGGTTAAAAGAAGGTAATAATTCGGGAAATAAACTAAAAAACGGTTGTTCTAAATCATTAAGATTTTCTTTTTTAATTTGAGAATAATCTAAGAGTTCAAAGATCTTTTTTGTGCTAGGTTTTTGTTTGTTAAAAATGATCTTTTCTGTTTCATACCCATCCAAAATAGATTGCTCTACTTGATCCCCAAAATTCTTAATAATTGCACAATCGTGTAAGGATAAGAAAAAGGGAATATCACTACCTAGTTCAGTAGCTATTTCATAATAACTAACCGGGTTAAGGATTCCAAATTCTTGGTAAATTCAATTAATCAAAACAGCAGCATTACTTGGAGCTGAGCCAAGTCCAGAAAGGGTCGGAATTCTTTTAATCACCTTCGCTTTAAATTCAAAAGTTTGATTTAACTTATCTTCTAAAAATTTTTTAGTCCTAACTAAAATATCATCACTAAAAGTTAAAGAGTTGTTATTTTGATCAAAATACTTAATCTTAGTTTGGTTCCATTTTTCTAAATAAAGATCATCATAAAGATCTTTAACAAGAACTAACTTGGACTCAAGTTTATGCTTTTTAACTTTTGGACAGTATTCCTTAATTTTTAGATAAAAATTAACTTTAGCATAACTTCGATAATGATTCATATAAGCTAAACAGTTGGGTAGGTGATAACTCTTGAGCTCTGGATGTTTTTTTAAAACCAAGACTGACTAAACTTTGTATTATTAGCTTGGGATCATAATTATTTTTAAGATTATTTAAGATTGTTTTTCTTCTAGATAAAAAGATCAATTTTAAAAACTTCTCATATCCTTCATTAAAAGCTATGTCTTTTTTTTCTAAAAACAACAAAGTAGATCTTACTTTTGGTTGGGGAATGAAAGCAGTTTCATTAATCTCAATAATCTTGCTAACACTTAAAGAGTATTGACACAGAGCACTAAATGCTGAATAATCTTTGGAATTAATCTTAGCTAACAACCTTAATCCCATCTCTTTTTGCACCATAATAATTGCACAACGATAAGTTGATAAGATAAACTTCTTAATCAACTTAGATGAGATATTATAAGGTAAGTTTCCCACCATTGTGGGATTATCACCTAAATTATCAAAGATTGATTTTCAATCAATCTCTAAAGCATCAGCATGTAAAATATGATCTTTTAATAACCTTTCATTTAGGTGATGAAATAACTTCTTATCTAACTCAATGGCGTAATAATTATCAGCAAACCTTTTAATTAATTGTTCGCTAATAGCACCTAGCCCAGGGCCAATCTCTAAGACTTTGGAAGGGTTAATCTTGCTTACTGCTTCAACAACATTATTAATAATATTTTGGTCAATTAAAAAATTTTGCCCTCTTTGTTTAGAAGGCGAAAATTCGTTGTTTTTAAAAAACTTATTAATCTTGTTGATCATTAATCAAGTTCGCGGTTAAGAATCTGGTCTAAACGCGAGATTGTTTTTGTTCTTTGTCTACGTTTAACAATGAACACGTGAGTTATGTAAGATTGCAAGATTGTGAAGATTGAGTTTAAGAACCAATAAAGACCTACAGCTGATGGAGTGATCACTGGGAATAGGGCGAAAACGAAGATTAAGATTCATTGAATTCTTCTTGTTTTCTTTAATTGTTCTAATCCTTTTTGTGATGTTGTTTTAGCATTACGGTTACGTCTAGTTGCTCAGAACTGAGGTAATCATTGCGAAACAATTTGCATTGGCACAACTAATAGAACAAAGAAGATATAAACTCAGTTGCGACTAATATCTGAGATGATTTCTGTCCCTGGGGTAACTGATAGGTCTCAGATTCCAAATAAGATTGTAGCTTTAATTGGTCTTGTTAAAGAAACCATCTTATAAACGATCAAGAAGATCGGGATTGTTACAAAACTTTGTACAAATAATGCAGCTGGTTTAATCTTGTGTTTTTTATAGATGTGCATTACTTCGATCTGCTTCATCTTCTTAGATTGCGTGTCAGTAGCATTCTTGTATTTGGCATTAATTTCAGCAATCTTACCTTGGACCTCACCCATCCGTTCGGTATTTAGAGTCGAATTTAAGGTAATTCCAATCGTGATTAATCTAATAATGAACAATAAGATTAAAATTGCTAAGATCGTATTTAAACCATAGTCAATCCCTTGGGTTAAAGGAACTCTAGTTTGGTATAAGATTGGTAAGATAATCTGACTTGCTGGTCAAACAAACCAAGCTAAAAACGGTCCATAAGATAATTGGTAGTTTGCAAAACTAAAGTAAGGACCTATGTTGCTTGATGTTAAATCATAACGATAGTCACCAGTAACTCCATAGTTATAACCGATCTCTAAACCAACACCAATTCTAGGGTTAGATACTGTTCATGGTTCAGAGTAAGTTTGGGTACAGCCTCATAAACCGATTACAGTTAGAAATAAAAAGACACAAATCTTTAAAAACTTTCATAGGTATGATAAAGCTTTTTTTAGATTTGAATCGATTCTAGACTTTTCTTTTAGGGTGGCTGCGTTCCAGAAGGGATTAAACGACTGAGTCTTAATCTCAGAATGTACTTTATTCATTGATTTAAATGGTTTTGAACTTCTGAACTACCTTTTTATAGGTGTCAAAAAATTCTTTTTTTTTAGCTAAATAACTATTGGTTAGATAGTTAACATTATTAATCTTAATTAATATGTTTAAACTCTTGCTTCAATCAGTAAAATCGTCAAAGAAACTACGAACCTCGCGTTTGATCTTGTTTCTGATTACTGCTTTAGCAAAGAGTTTTTTTGACACAGAGATCCCAATCTTAATTTTGTTCTCCCTGTTTTTCTCAGCATAGATGACGTAATTATTAGAATAATATTTATTTTTAGACTTAACTAACTCTAGAAAATTAGTTATTTTTTTTAAACTATTTTCTCGTTTCATTAAGTTAAAAACTATCTCGCTTCGTCTGAAACGGTTAGAATGTGTCTACCTTTTCTTTTTCTAGCAGCTAATACAGCTCTTCCTGAAGCGGTTGCCATTCTTGCTCTAAAACCATGGGTTTTAGCTCTTTTTCTTTTATTAGGTTGGTATGTTCTTTTCATAACTATTTACAAATACACATTAACAAAAACGCCAAGCCGGGCTTGACATTATCTCAATTATTATAACGAATTATAACCAAAAATAAATTTTTTGTTAACTCATCTCATCGCTAAACGAAGAATGATAGAACGATTCGTATAAACCTTTTTTAGCCATCAATTGCTCATGGTTACCACGCTCAACGATCTCACCTTCTTGGATTACTAAAATCTGGTTAAAATTCTTAATCGTTGACAATCTATGAGCAATTGCAAATGTTGTTTGATTTTGCATCAATTTATCCATTGATTCTTTAATCACTTTTTCAGTTCTACTATCAATGTTTGAGGTTGCTTCATCTAACACCATGATTGTTGGATTCATTGAACTCACACGAGCAATCGTTAATAATTGTTTTTGACCTTGGGATAATCCCTCACCATTATTGGTAATATACGTATCATATTCATTAGGTAAGGCCATGATAAAATCATGAGCGTTAGCTAATTTAGCTGCTTCAATAATATCTTCAAGCTTGGCTTCCTTATTACCATAAGCAATATTATCACGGATTGAACCTGAGAATAGTTCTGTTGATTGTAAAACCATTCCCACGGTTTTACGGATTGAATTAATATCTACTGATGAGATCGGGATATCATCAAAATAAATTTCACCATCACTAACATTATAAAAACGACTAATTAGGTTGGCTATTGTGGTTTTACCTGAACCGGTTTTACCAATTAAAGCGATCTTTTCTCCTGGATAACCACTAATATTAATATTTTTTAAAACTTGTTTCTTACCATCGTAAGAAAAGTTAACGTTTTTAAACTCAACTTTACCTTGGAATGGTTTGATCTCACCATTGATTACTCAACCGATCTGCTTAGTTCATTTGTTAGCAATTCTTCAATTGCCATTTTCATATTTTTCAATGTAATCAAGGATGATCTTACCTTTGTTTTCTTCAAGCTTTTCATCTAACATCGTGTAAATTCTTTCAGCCCCAGCTTTTGATCTAGCAAAGAAATTAACGTTTTCAGAGATATTAGCTAACGGCCCAACAAATGCCCGAACTAAAGCAACAAATGAAACAATTACTCTTAAAGTAATCTGTTGACCTAGTATTGGTTTATTTTGGTAAGATTCAAATAAAAAGACGCTGGCTATCGCAACAACGATGTACATTACGTTCGAGTAGTTAAATATCACAGGGAAAACGATTGAAGCTAGAACATTAGCTTTCTTCATAATCGCAGCTTGCTTATTGTTAGCTAGCTTAAACTTGTGAATAACTTGATCTGAGTAATTAAACAAGTTTGAGATCATTTGGGTTTCTATATATTCTTGAATTACACCATTTAGGTTAGCAATCTCAACTTGGTTAGCCACAAAGTTAACTCTGGTTTTCTTACCAAAGAAACCAAAGAAGATCAGCATCGGCAATAATAACAATACAGTAATAAGTGTTAAGACGATGCTGATTTGCAACATAAAGACGAAGATAACAACGATCTGGACTAATGCTTGGAATGATTGGGGAATAATTTGCACAATCAAATTACGCACGGTATCAACATCGTTCGTATAATAACTCATGATATCACCGTGTTTGGTTGTATCAAAATATTTGATTGGCAACCCTTGCATATGAACATACATATTATTTCGAAGTTTAAATAATGTTGCATGTGTAGCTTTAGCCATAATCTGACCAGAAATAATATTTGATAACACCCCTAAGATGAAGATCAAACCAATGATCGATAAATATTTGATTAAACCACTAAAATCAAGGGGTTTACCTGTACTTTTTTCTCTTAATAGTGGGGCGATATAATCATCAATTAAGTCTTTAATAAAGTTGTTAACTAATACTAAGGTTATTGAAGAGATGATGATCAAGAAAAAAGCAATAAGTAAGTGTCACTTTTTATTTTTTCAAATAAATCTTAATAGCTCTTTGAAATATTTTTTCTTTTGAGCGTTTCTTTCTTTTTTGTGACTCATAAATTTTATTGCTCTGTTTGTGATTGGTTAATTTCACGATATAGTTCTGAGTGTTCTATTAAATAATCATGGTTTCCGCTAGCAACAATCTGACCGTTGTTTAACACATAGATCAGATCAGCGTTTTTAATAGACGAAACTCGTTGGGAGATTAAGATTTTGCTTGATTCTTTAAAGTCGTTGTTAAAACTAGATTGGATTAAAGCATCAGTTTTCGTATCCAGGGCTTAGGTGGAATCATCAAAGATCAAGATCTTAGGTTTACGAATTATTGCTCTAGCAATGCAAATTCTTTGGCGTTGACCACCAGAAAAATTAGTTCCATTTTTGCTCTACAATAGAATCTAATTTATTAGGTAATTTATTGATGAATTCAGCTGCTTGAGCTTGGGTAATTGCTTTTTCAACTTCTTCATCAGAATAGTTCCCACCCATTAGAATATTATCTTTAATCGTTCCTGAATAAAGAATACTTTTTTGAGGAACGATTGCGATTGCATCTCTTAATGCTTTAATACTGTAATTATTAAGTTGAATATTATTTAGTAATACTTGGCCTTCATTACATTCATATAACCTAGTAAGTAAATTAACGATACTAGTTTTACCAGAACCTGTGGATCCAATAATGCCGATCGTTTGACCTTTTTTAATCTTAATGTTGATCTTTTCTAAATTGTGGTGTGGGTTCGTATCAACATATTTAAAAGAGACATCTTTATATTCAACTTCATAATCACTTACAGTATCAATTGCATATTTCTTATCTTTAATATCGATCTTTTCAGTTAACACTTCAATGATCCGATCTTTTGAAGGTTTGGCAGTAATAATCGTTACGTAAACAACAGATAATAACAATAAGTTTATTAACATTTGAAACGCATAAGCAAATACCGAAGCTAAGCTTCCGATATCTAATTTACCATCAACAATATTGTTGGTGCCGATTCAAGCAATCGCTATTGCTAAAGCATAAATACAGAATAAAACAATTGGTGAGATTAGTGCAGTAATTCTTTCAATCTTGGTGAAATTTTTATAAATAAAACCAGCAACACGATTAAACTTTTGAATCTCATTATCTTGTTGGTGATAAGACTTAACTACTCTAGCTCCAGCAATTGATTCTTTGGCTAAATTATTTAATTGATCGTATTGTTTAAATAGTTTTTTATAGTTACCAATCACAAAGCGATAAACCAGTAAGATCCCACCAATGATTACTGGCATAATTGCTACTGAAGCAATTCCTAGTTTTAACTAGTAACAAACATTAATACAAGTGAAAATAAAAAAACTGACATTCCTCTTATTGCCGTTCGACCAGATTGGATACTCTGATGAATAAAGTTAATGTCAGTTGTCATTCTTGTTAGAACGCTTGCTTTTTCAAATTTATCAGTGTTTTTAACTGAGAAACTTTGGTATCTTTCAAAGATGTTAACACGCAATTGTTTAGCGAATTCTACAGAGGCAATTATGATTGATCTACCTCCTAGATAACCAAACGTGAAACCAACAGCTGCAACACCTAATAAGATTAGTGAATATTGGGTTAGTGCGTTTTTATCTCTTCCAATAATTCCAAAGTTAATTAATCCGAAATAAAGTAGGGCACTAATACAGTGATCAAGCTTTCTATTAATAGAAAGATTGGCACAATGGACATGTGCAGTCTAAAGGATTTAGTAGTGTTATAAAATAGAATTTTAAGCATGTCTTAAAGTCTAATTAGAAATTATACTTAGTAAGATAAATTAATTAAACAACTAATTAATTATTTGAAATATCTAATTAATTTTAGTAATCTATTTTTTATTTATTAAAGATATTTTGTGTATTTAGTTCTTGAAAAGATCAAGAAAGCTCTTTAAGTTTGGATCGTTTTCTAACTCTTCTTCAACCTTATCTATTCCGTGTCTAACGGTTGTGTGATCTTTTCTTAAAAGTTTTCCAATCTGACTAAGGTTTTTGTTGTAAACATTTTTGAGAACGTACATACAAATATGTCTGGCTTGGACAATTTCTTTTTTTCTTTTAGAAGATTTTAGGACATCTTCACTAACGTTAAAGTGGTATTTAATCTTATCAAACACGTATTTAGGGTCTTTTGATAAGATTAAATTTTTTCGGTTCGTTACTTTTTCAATAAAACTTTTTAAAATTTGATCTTTAGTTTTAGTTGAACCATACATTTGGTTCATAAAAACAAGGGTAGATACAGATCCTTCAATTTTACGAATATCGCCTTCATCAAAATCTGAAATCTCTTCGATTACATGGTCGTCCATGTATTTTTCCAGATTATTTTCTTTAAATTTTTGTTTAAAAATTTGAATGATTTCGTTTTTGTTAGGCTGATTAATTCTTACATTTATTCCTTTTTGGAATCTTGAAATCATTCTTGCAGTTAATTTATCTTGAATTTCTTCAATTTTGCAGTCTAAAGTTATAACAATTGTTTTCTTTTGATCAACTAAGGAATTAAAGATCGTAAAAAAAGTTTCGTTAGTTTTAGGTCGATTTGAAATGATCTGAACGTCGTCGATCATTAACAGATCGTAATCCTTATATTTAGATTTAAAGCTCTCGATATGGGTCGGATCAGGAGCAATAACTGATTTTAAAAACTCTGAGCCAAAATCATCTGAAGATAGCACACAAATCTTTTCTTCTGGGAATAATTTTTGACGCTCGTTAGCTATAGCTTGTAATAAGTGGCTTTTCCCGTAACCAGGTTTACCTTCTATTATTATTGGGTTTCAATTTGAATGAGTTGTCTTATTTGCAATCTGTTTAGCTAAATAAACTGCTTCTTTATTAAATTCAAAAACTAGGTAATTACCAAAATTGTATTTTTCCTTAATACCTTTTGATAAGGGATTAATCTTATACTTTTCTTGCTTCTTTAAAGTTGCTAACTTTTCTTTTAAAGTATCAGCTTCCTTTTTATTTAATAAATTGACCCTTTTATTTTCTTTAATGATTTTTTTTCATTCTAAAGATAAATAATCGTTAAAAACAACGGCATTTTCAACATTTATTAGATGGTTTAATTTATTTTTAAATTCGTTAAAAAAGTATGGACTTTCGAAGTATATATAAATGTTATCATTTTCTTCAAAAACGAAATCAATAGAATGTACAAAAGCATCTAGAAGTTCTGAATTTGCTTCATTAAAATGAACTGAAATTTCTTCTAAAAATCTTTTTAATTTCGTTTTCAA